>JBJSXB010000109.1:0-23239 GCA_046086245.1 Planctomycetaceae bacterium
CAAACCTGTGCCATCGACCCCGATCGCGCCCGCGTCGACCTCAAGGATCTCCAGCGGCTGGTGTTGTCGTCGGACGACCTCGATCCGGCGGTCCGCGACCGGCTCAACCGGCAGATCGAGATCGGCATCCGCGACGCTATCGTGCGCGGCCGTTCGAAGATGGAACACGACCTCGCGGCCGACCGCAATCGGGCGATCGGCTTGGAGCGTGCCCGGCTCGACGGCGAGCTGCGGCGTCGCGAGGAGCGGTTCAAGCAACTCACCGAGCGCTACCACGCCCTCGTCGAAGAGGGCATTCGGGTCGGATTCCAGCAGCCCACCGACGCCTTCACCGAAGCGGAGCGGATCGTCGGCAAGGAGATGGCAGAGCAGGCACCGTGGCTCTACGCCAACCGCGGTATGCCGATGCCCGCGCGTGAGGTGGCGGTCACGGCACCGCTGGTGGCCCGAATCCTCGACTACCACGCGGAGAACACCCGCGTCCGCCGGGACATGGAGCGCGGCTTCATGGATGCCCTCCATCTGGCCGACGTCGCCGCGATTCCCTTCCCCGACGAACCGCCGGTGATCTACCCGAGCGCCGCCCGCTGGCAGGAGATCACCCGGCTCCGCGAGAAATACAAGTCGGTCGACCTCGCCAATCCCGGCAGCGCCGAGGAGAAGATCTACGACGCCCTCGACAAGCCGGTCGAGAGCCTCGAGTTCACCGAATCGTCGCTGCAAGACGTGATTTCCCAGCTGCAGGATTCGCAGGGCATCCCGATCCAGATCGACACCAAGGCGCTCGACGAGGCGGGCTTCGACAAAGACGCCCCCGACGTGACCCGCAATCTGTCGGGCGTCTCGCTGCGGTCCGCTCTGCGGTTGATCCTCGGCGACCTCGACATGACGTATCTCGTCAAGGACGAGGTGCTGCTGATCACCACCAAGGAGAAGGCGGCAGAGAGCCTCATCGTAAAGGTCTACCCGGTGGGCGATCTGGTAATGCCGCTCAACGCGACGGGCGTCAATCCGTTCGCCGGGGGCGGCGGCATGGGTGGCATGGGCGGCATGGGCGGCGGCGGCATGGGCGGCATGGGAGGCATGGGCGGCGGCGGCATGGGCGGCGGCATGTTCCAAATCTCCGATGCCAAGTCGCGGATCGGCCTGCGTGAGAAAAAACCCGACACGCCGGTGCGCCCCGGCCAGGCGAAGGATCAGGCCGATGCCGCTCCGGCGGCCGAGACCGACGCCGGGGCCGATTCGGTCGGTCTGCCCGCGCGGATCATCGATGCCGACGACGTCACCGCCGCCGTCGCCGCCTATCTCAAGGACGGCACTCGCACCGATCTGGCGGGCCGTCTGGCACGGCTTCGAGTCTCGGCGGCGGAGCTCGGCCGAAAGGGTCGGTTCGACCGGGCGGCCGATCTGATCGCCGCGGCGATCGCCGCCGGTCATCCCGAGCCGTGGATGTACGAGGCGCTCGCCGTGGCGCTCGAGGCGGCCGGTAAGCCGGCTTCCGACGTCGAGCGCGCGTTGTTGTCGAGCGCCGATTTCGCCCGCTCGGCGGCCGACCTGCTCGCGTTGGCCAACTACCTCGCCCGCTATGGCTCCAACCGCCAGGCGCTGCGGTTGTGCCGGCGGGTGACGCGGATCGACCAGGGCAACCGCGAGGCTTTCGCGCTGGCGATGGCGTTGGCGGCGAAAGAGAAGGACGACGAAGCGCTCCGCTGGGCGTGCGCCGGGGTACTCGCGCACGAGTGGCCAGCCGCACAGAAGGAGGTGCCGACGCGCGCCGCACGTCTCGCCAAGGCGGCGATCGAGCGGCAGCGGAAAGCCGGCCTCGGCGCGGAGGCCGATGCCTTCGCGGCAGACGTCGACGCGGCCCTCGTCCGCGACATCGAACTGGAGTTCAGCTGGAACGGCGACGCCGACGTCGACATGGTGGTCGAAGAGCCCTCCGGCACCGTCTGCTCCGTCTCGAGCCCGCGGAGTACGTCGGGGGGCACGCTCCTCGCCGACCTCGACGGGGGGGTCGACGACGACAACGGTACCCACCGCGAGCGCTACGTCGCCGCCGCTGCGTTTCCCGGCCGATACCACGTGCTCGTCCGCAAGGCGTTCGGCACACTGGCAGCCGATACGGTGACGGCGGAACTCGTGCTGCACCGCGGTACCGACCGGGAGCAGCGGCTCCGTCGGCAGATCCCCCTCGGCGCGTCCGACGTGGTGTTCTCGATCGACGTGCCCGAGGGTCGCCGCCGGGAACCGTTGCTCGAAGCTCAGATCGCACAGGACGTGGCGGTCCAGCAGGAGATCGGCCGCTCGATCCTCGCCCAGCAACTCGCCGGCATCAGCGATCCCGCGACTGCCGGATCGCTCTCGCAGGGGCGCACGCCGCCCGCCGCCGGCAACGAGTCTCCGCCGGTGCTGCCCTTCTCGCGTGGCGGAGCGACCGGGTACCAGCCGGTGATCTCCACCCTCCCCGAAGGCACGAACCTGTCGGCCACCGCGGTGGTGTCGGCCGATCGTCGCTACGTCCGCGTGTCGGTGACCCCGCTGTTCTCCGGCGTCGGCCAGGTGACCACCTTCAATTTCGCCGGTGGCGGCGCGATGGGAACCGGCGGCATGGGTGGCGGCGGCATGGGCGGCATGGGTGGCGGTGGCATGGGCGGCATGGGCGGCGGTGGCATGGGCGGCATGGGTGGCGGCATGGGCGGCATGGGTGGCGGCATGGGGGGCTTCTGCTGGGTGGCCCGCGAGGTGTACGGCACCCACGATCCACGCTGGCTGCAGTTCCGCGAGTGGCTGCAGACCGAGGCACCGACCTGGCTCCACGACCTCTATGGCCGCGAAGGTCGGAGCTTTGCCGCCTGGATCGCCGACAAGCCCGCGATCAAACGATGGCTCCGCGTGGCGATGGATGCCGCGATCGCGTCGCGGCCGGGCGCAGGCCGTCCCTGAGGCGGGAACGCCACACGACGCCTGGTGCTCGACGGCTGGAACGAAGAGCCCCGACCGCTTCCCTGGTCGGGCTGGGGAGCGCGACCAGCGGGACCACCGATGCCAACGTTCGGCGTGATTCTGGCGGCTGCCGGACAGAGCAGCCGGTTCCAGGATGCGAATTACAAGAAACCCTTCGCGCCGCTCGCCGGACGTCCGGTGTGGCTTCACTCGGCGGAACGCTTCGTCGACCGGCCCGACGTGAAACAAGTCGTGATTGTGGTCGCCCCCGAGGACCGTGAGGCGTTCGTCGAGAAGTTCGGTGCGAACCTCGCGTTCATGGGGATCACGCTGGCCGAAGGGGGGAGCCATCGAGCCGAATCGGTGCGCCGCGGGATGGACAAACTGGCCCCCGAGATCGACACCGTGGCGATCCATGACGCGGCCCGTCCCTGCCTCGCGACCCCCTGGATCGACCGGGTGTTCACCGCGGGCGCACGCACCGGGGCCGCGATCCTCGCGATTCCGGTCGTCGGGACGCTGAAGCGCGTCGGGCCCGGCGACACGATCACCGCGACCGTGGACCGCAGCGGCTTGTGGGAGGCGCAGACCCCGCAGGTGTTCGCTCGGACCGTGCTCGAGCGGGCGTTCGCGGCCGCTTCCGCCGGTCAGCCGACCGACGAAGCGGCCCTCGTCGAGGCGCTGGGGCATCCGGTCACCGTGGTGGCTGGATCGCCGCTCAATCTCAAGATCACGTCGCGCGAGGACCTGCGGATGGCGGAGAAATGCCTCGAGGCGCTGCCCCGCCCCAAGCTCTCCGGCCCGGCGCATCCGTTCGGCGACGACGACCGCTGGCGCTGAATCGACCATGCCCCACGACCTCCTCGCCGATCTCGAGGCGCGCGGCCTCGTCCACCAGTCGACCGATCGGGCGACGCTTCATGGCTGGCTCGCGACCGGCGGGCGCCGGATCTACGCCGGCTTCGACCCGACCGCCGACAGCCTCCATGTCGGCAGCATGTTGCCGCTGGTGCTGCTGCGCCGCGTCGCGGCCGCCGGACACGAACCGGTCGCCCTCCTCGGTGGCGCGACCGGCATGATCGGCGACCCGAGCGGCCGCAGCGAGGAGCGGACGCTCCTCTCGGCCGAACAACTCGCGGCCAACCTCGCGGGCATCGGCCGCCAGATCCACGCCGTGCTCGCCGCCCCCGGGCCCGACGGCCGGACACCTTCCGGACCGGTACACGTCGTCGACAACGCCGATTGGATGCGCGGGGTCGGCTACCTCGCGTTCCTGCGCGACGTCGGCAAACATGTGCCGCTGTCGCAGATGCTCGCCAAGGACTCGGTGCAGTCGCGGCTCCAGCGCGACGGCGGGCTGTCGTACACGGAGTTCAGCTACATGCTCCTCCAGGCCTGGGACTTCGTCCACCTCTCCGACGCCCTCGACTGCCGGGTGCAATTCGGTGGCAGCGACCAGTGGGGCAACATCACCGCCGGGATCGAATTGGGCAGGCGCTTGCGCGGGCGCGAGCTGCATGCCGTGACCTGCCCGCTGCTGGTCAAAGCCGACGGCACGAAGATGGGAAAGACGGCGTCAGGGGCGATCTGGCTCGACCCGCGGCGCACCAGCCCGTATCGCTTCTACCAGTACTGGATCAACCTCGACGACACCGACGCCGGCCGCTGCCTGCTGCGACTCACCGAGCTGCCGCTCGACGAGATCCGCGCGCTCGACGAGCGCCGCGCGGTCGAGCCGGCGGCACGCGACTCCCAGCGGCGGCTCGCCGAGGAACTGACCCGGCTCGTCCACGGGGAGGCGGGCCTCGCCGCTGCGCGGCAGGCGACGGCCGTGCTGTTCGGTGCCGAGGTGACGTCGCTCGACGAGGCGAGCCTCGCCGAGATCTTCGCCGACGTGGCCAGCCACGAGTTCCCCCGGACGGCGCTGGAAGCGGACGGGTTGCCGCTGGTGGAAGCGTTCGAACGGACGCGGCTGGCGAGCAGCCGCGCCGCGGCCCGGCGCACGATCGAGCAGGGGGGGGCCTACGTCAACAACCGCCGGATCGCCGACGCGGCACAGCGCCTCACCGCCGCCGACCTCGTCGCCGGCACCACGATCGTCCTGCGCTCGGGCAAAAAGTCGTACGCCCTCGCCCGGTTTCGCTGACACCGCCGATCTACCCGGTGCGCGGTGCCGGGCCGTCGGAACCGGCCTTGACCGTGGCGGTGCGTGCCCCGTATTCCCGTTCCGACACGGGAGTCTGTCATGCACCTGTTCCGCGGCCTCGTCGCCTGCGTGCTGTCGGCGGGAATCGCCGCCGCTGCGGTTCCGGACGTCGACTCGGGTCCCGCACCTGCCGCGGTGTCGCTCGAGGATCGGCTCACGACCGGCTTGCAGGCGCGGCGCCCCGCCGACGTCGCCTACGTGGGCCGGGTGGTCGACCTCGTCGAATCGGGCACGCTGCCGGCGAAGCTCGTCGACTCGACGTTCCTGTGGGCGGTCCGCCGTCGGCAGCGGCACCCGCTGCCCGCCTTCCGCGAGGCCCTGCGGCTCCAAGCCGCCCGCATCGGCGTCGACATCGACTGACCGGCCGCCGGTGGACGTGCGCCGTCAGGCGAGGCCAATCACGGCGGCGAGCCGCTCGTCGGCGAGCGACCCCGCCACGAGCCGCACGCCGGTGAAATCGGGCCGGCGCACGTGGGTGCCCGGCACGGCCACCACCACGGCGCCGGCGCCGATGCCGGCGCGACAGCCGATCGGCGAATCTTCGAGCACCACCATCCGGCCGGGTGCGACGCCGAACCGCGACGCCGCCGTGCGGTAGATCTCCGGATCGGGCTTGCCGTGCACCACGTCGGCTGCGGTGAGCATGAACGCGAAACGATCGGCCAGCCCGAGGCGCTGGAGCACGTCGATCGCGTAGTCCGGCCCGCTGCTGGTGGCCAGGCAACAGGGGATCCCGGTCGCGCGCAGGCGATCGAGGAGCGGAACCGCGCCGGGCATCGCCGCGAGGCGCTCGTCGAGGAGCCCGAGGAAGATTTCCCGTGTCTCGCGCGCGAGCGTGTCGATGGTGTCGGACAGGCCGTGCCAGCTGATCATCGTCCCCAGCGCCACCGCCTGGGGTCGCCCGAGCATCGCGTCGAGAAGCGCCTCATCGAGGCGACGACCACGGCGGCGCAGGACCTCGGCGCCGACATGGGGATAGATCTCCTCGGTGTTGACAAGCAGGCCGTCGAGATCGAAGGCGACGGCCTGTGCACGGTCGTCGCCGGACGAATCGTTCATCGGGGAGCGTCACCTTTCGTGGCGGCGGGGTCGGAACGCGGAGACGCCGGTGACGGCCGGCGGTAGACGGCGTACACACCCTCGCGATGGACTCGTTCCCAGCCGACATCGTCGAGCCCGGGTGTGTCGGCGGGCACGATCGCATGGTCGGCGCCGTAACGGTCGGCGACCGTCCGCCAGCGCTCGGCACCCAGTTCCGCCGTGCTGGTCACCATGCCACGCAGCGACCCGTCGCGGGAAAAGCAATCGGCGATCCGACGCCGCCACTCCAGCAGCGCGCGCGAGTCCTGCGGGTTGTTCTTCCAAGCGACCACCTCGGCGCGGCCGGTCAGCCAGGTGAAGCTGGCGGCTCCACGCGGCGTGAGGAACACCGCGTCACCAGGGGTGTGATCGGCCACCCATCGGCAGACCGCATCCCAGGACGCGGCATCGACCCGCGTATCGGCCCGCGACGGCGGCGCGGTGCGCCCCGGCAGCGGCCAGTGCCACGCCTGCCCCACGACGTCGGCCGCCAGCGCCATCAGCACGACGGCCCGCGTCAACGGCGCCGGCAGGCGTCCCAGCGCCCCGAGGACGCGGCCGTCGGCGAGAACCGCCGCCGCGGCGGTCGCCAGGGAGAACGGCACGAACACGTCGGACAGCCGGAACCAGTAGTAGCGGAGCAGCCCGTACGTCGCGGCGGGCGCCCACGGTTCGAAGATCGAGATCACCGCCCCCGCCAGGGCGATCGCCACCGCGATGGCCGTCAAGGTGTCGCTGCGGTCGCGTGCCCCGCTCGCCGGCAACACGCGTCGCACCAGGAGCCAGACGAACACGGCGAGCACGTGCCTGGCGATCAGCCCGTCGGCGAAGGTCCGCGGCAGCAGATGGTGCGACAACCGATCGACGACGTAGATCCGCGCCGCCGCGGCGCGTTCGGCCGCGGCGATGCCCGCCGTGAGCGACAGGGCGGGAACCACTCCCAGCGCCGCCAGCGCCACGCCGGCGGCGAGGCACGCGGCGGCGGCACGGCGGCCTCCACGGGGGAGCAGCGGCATGCGGCACCACCACGCGGCCGCGAGCAACGCGATCTGTGCCCAACCACCCACCAACGGGTGGATTGCGGTCCCCCCACCAGCCAGCACCCAGGACCGGCCCCAGCGTCCCCGAGTGAACTCCCCGCTCGCCGCGAGCACCGCTGCCCAGGCGAAGACTTTCGCCTCGCACCCGCCGAGAACCCATTCGCCGGCCGCCGCCGTCTGCCGCAGGCCGAGGGCGAACAGCGCCGCGGCGGCCAGGCGCCACACCCCCGGCGGCACCAGCGGCCCGACCGCGTGGTGAAACCCCACCGCCACCGCCAGCCAGCCCAGCCACCGGCCCACCCAGGCGGCGGTGGGAAGCGGCAGTGCCGCCGTCAGCGGGCCGAGCAGGCGGAAGAACACTGCATGGCCGTCGGCCGACTCGAGGTAGAAGTCGCCACGCCCCCACGCGGGATCGACCGCGTGACGGGCCTTGGTGAGGTACACCGTCTCGTTGACGTCGGGAACCGGCCAGGCGGCGCTGGCGGCGAACAGGAGCAGCGTTCCCAGCAGTTCCAGTGCCGCCCGCCCCGTCGCCCGCCGGCCGCGGACGGTCCCGTCGACGCTCAGCTCGCTCGTCACGGTGTCGGCGGACTGCATGACGATGCTCATCGGCTCTTGCGCGGTGCCGCCATCGCCACCCGCGACACGACCTCCCGCGCCAGGATACAGTGATCGGCATGCAACCCGAAGTCTCACCCCCCGCCCCTGCCGGACCCGCCACGGCGGCGCCGGGGAACTCCTTGCGCACCGCCGTGGCCGAAGGGCAGGTGGCAATCGTCGGCGCTCCGTTGGCGCTCGCCGCCAAGCTGGTGGAGGCGACCGGTTTCGATGCCATCTACCTCTCGGGGGCCGCCCTTTCCGCCGGCAGCCTCGCCGTGCCCGACGTGGGGCTGTTCACCCGGGAGCAGCTCGTCGAGCAGGCACGGATTCTCGCCCGCGCCGTGGAGATCCCACTGGTCGTGGACGCCGACACCGGATTCGGCGGTCCCGACGACGTGGCGTTGACGGTGCGCTTGCTGGAGGAAGCGGGTGCCGCGGCGATCCAACTCGAGGATCAGGTGGGGGCCGGCAAACGGTGTGGGCACCTCGCCGGCAAACGGCTCATCGGCATCGACGAGATGGCGGAGAAGGTGGCGGCCGCCGCGGCCGCGCGGCGCGATCCAGGCACCGTGATCATCGCCCGGAGCGATGCGCGCGGCGTGCACGGCATCGACGACTGCCTGCGACGACTGGATGCCTATCGGGAGGCGGGGGCCGACTGGTTGTTTCCCGAGGCACTGCCGTCGCGGGAGGAGTTCCACTTGGTCGGCCGGACGCTGCGGGGCCGCTGTCCGCTGCTGGCGAACATGACCGAATTCGGTGTCGGCCCGCTGCTGGGCCGGGATGACCTCGAGGCGGCGGGGTTCGCCGCCGTGCTCTATCCCATGACCCTGCTGCGTTTGGCCATGACCGCGATGGAGGCGGGACTGACCGTGCTCGCCGAGGAAGGTACCCAGGAGGAACTCGTCGACACGATGCAATCGCGACAGGAACTGTACGACCTGCTCGACTACGATCCGAGCCATCCGGAGCGGTGGCTCGCCAGCCACGGGCTCGGCGGCGACGGTGCATCCGACGGGGAGGGGCTCCGATGACAGGCGCGCATTCTCCGGCGGACGCCCCGCGTTCCGAAGCGGCCCTCGCCCGCGGCCTCGCCGGCGTCGTCGCCGGCCGCACGGCGATCTGTTCCCTCGACGGCACGCTGCGCTACCGCGGCTATCCGATCGACCCGTTGGCACGCGCGGCCGACTTCGAGGACGTGGCGTACCTGCTCCTCCACGGGGAGTTGCCCACGCGCGACGAGCATCGGCGTTTCGTGGAGCGGATCCATGCCGCGGCGGCGGGACTCGACACCACGGTCGTCGACGCCCTTTCCCGGCTGGCATCCCGTCAACCCGCCGCCTCCCCGATGGACGCGTTGCGGACCGGCGTGAGCATGCTGGGACTGCTCGAGCGGGACGACGCGCCGGGCCCACGCGAGGCGCTGGTGGCACAGGCGGAACGGCTGCTCGGCCAGGTGCCGGCGGTCCTCGCCGCCTGGATCGACCTCGCCTCGGGACGACCGGTGGCCTCCTGGCCCGACGCTCCGCTGGCCTCCGCGCTGTTGCAGCGGCTGACCGGCCGGCCGGCGTCGCCGGCCGCGGTCGACACCTTCGCGGCGACGCTCGTCCTCTACGCGGAGCACGAATTCAACGCCTCGACGTTCACCGCGCGGACGGTCGTTTCCACCGGCTCCGACATGCATTCGGGAGTGGTGGCGGCGATCGGCGCCCTCAAGGGGCCCCTCCACGGGGGCGCGAACGAGAAGGTCCTCGAGGTGCTCGGCGCCATCGGCACCGCCGACCGTGTCACCGCCTGGGTCGAGGGAGAACTGGCGGCGAAGCGCGTGATCATGGGATTTGGTCACCGCGTCTACAAGGATGGCGACGTCCGCGCGAAGTTGCTGGCGGAACTCTGCGCGGCGCTGGTGCGCGGAACCGACCACGAGGGTCTCGAGGAAATCGCCAGCCGGGTCGAGCGGATGATGCTCGATCGCAAGGGCTTGCGGCCGAACCTCGACTGGCCCGCGGCCCGCGTCTACCACGCCCTCGGCCTGCCGGTGAACGTGTTCACGCCGATCTTCGTGGTCGCCCGCATGAGCGGCTGGACGGCGCACATCATCGAGCAGGTCGGTGACAATCGGCTGATCCGGCCGCTGTCGCTCTATACCGGGCCCGACCCGCGCGACTACCGGCCGATCGCGTCACGACCGGGCTGATCGCCGTGCCGACGATTGGCACTGTGCCGACGATTGGCACTGTGCCGACGATTGGCCGCCGTGCCGACCATGGGGCCATTGCCTTTGGTGCCGCACGCTGCGTGACGCTGCCCCCAGCATCACGCTGACCCGGCTCACAGGGCCGCGGCGCTGGACGATGCGGCCTTTTCCGCCGGCGCGGTGCCTGCGGTCGGCTCGACGGTCGCCTGGACGAGCACGCTGGGCACGACGTCGTCCCCGAGATCGGTGGATATCTTCAATTCACGCTCGATCCGCCCCGCCACGTCGCCCGCCTTGAATGTCACCGGGAGGATGTGAACGACCGCCGGTTCGGGCTTCGCGGGGCAGGTGATGCAGCC
The DNA here is from genome assembly GCA_046086245.1 of Planctomycetaceae bacterium. Lineage (GTDB taxonomy): Bacteria > Planctomycetota > Planctomycetia > Pirellulales > UBA1268 > F1-20-MAGs016. Next base: position 10,426 of record JBJSXB010000109.1, read on the forward strand.
GTCGCCGCAATCGACGCCGATCACCCTGAAGGGCCGGTTCGCCTTGACGACGACGTTCTTCGTCACCGAACTGCCGCTGGTCACCGATCCCATCGCCAGCAACTGCGGACTCACCGTGACCGGCGCTTCGACGAGCCCCTCGACGTCGACCGGGATCTGGGTCGCCCGGGGATCGTTGGTGATCAAGACCAGCCGGTTGGTGACGTATCCAGCTGGCGCACCCGGCTTGAGGCGGAAGGTGAGGTCGTACGCGGTCTGCGAGCCGGTACGCTGCGGCTTCGAAAGCACCACCTCGTAGTGCACGTTGTCGCTGCGGACATCGCTGATTTCCCACGCCATCCCGCCGCTGCGGACGACGCGGATCTTCCGCTCGACACCCTGCCCGATTTCCACCTTGCCGATGTCGATGAACGGCGGAGTGAACGAGACGTCTCCACGGATGTTGCCCGAAACCCGCAGTTGCACCTCGGCGTAGAACGGCTTGTCGAAGGTGACGGTGAGCGTCGCCCCATGCTGTCCGACGAACGTGTGGGTATTGAACTTGGCGACGATCTCGGCGCTCTCGCCCGTCTTCAGGTCTTTCTTCGACACGGTCGGCGACGTACATCCGCAGCTCGTGCGGACGCCGACGACGTGGACGTCTTCTTTGAAAGTATTGGTGAAGACGAAACGGTGCTCCGTCTTCGATCCGCGCGCCACGGTGCCGAAATTGTGGTTGGTCTCCGTGAACATCTTCTTGGCCCAGTCCTGCCCGTGCGCCGGTGCGGCAGCGGCGCAGGAGAGCACGAGGGCGGCGATCGTGGCGAAGTGGCGGTTCATCGTGGTCGCACCGGTCGGGGGTGGATTCCGGGGCCCGGACAAGCGTCTCTCGAGAGGGTACGGACGCCTCCGATAGGGCGTCAACTCGATCGCATCCGGGTAGCGGCGCCTGGTGCCGCCGCTCGTTACGAGTATCCAGCACGACCAGGTGTCGGTCCGACTGGAGGACGGTTTTTTCCAGGGTCGCGGCACGCCATCGTTCCGCTCCACCGCTACTACCGGGGAGGTTTGCGCCGCCCGATCTTCCAACGATGCGCGACCGGCCCGGCGGCCGCCCCGTCTGGTACACTTGGGTGGTCGTCGGCCTCGGCGCCGACGGGGACGGCGTCGGGGCCCTCGCCCGGGTCCGTCGGGATTCCTGTTCGGGGGGCGTACCGGTTTCGACCGGATGGCCAGAGGTCCGGATTGCGTGCCGTGGTTGGTCGGCTGGCCACGTTAAAAGTCGACCAAGCTTCAATTGCCGAAGCTCAGTTTTCTCTGGCTGCTTAATTAAGTAGCCCCGAGCGATGGCCCCAGTCGGAAGGGCCTCCCAATCGGTCGCCAAATCCGACTCGCCCCGGTTCACCGCCTGGTACGGCCGGGGTCAAAAACGTTCCGGGCTGGTCAGCGAGGCACCCTGCCGGCCGGGGGCCCGCCGACGAGATCCAAATCGACCGGATACGCGCGTAGACGTTCGTACCGAAGCATCTCGGGACGCGGGTTCGACTCCCGCCGCCTCCACTCGTGGCCGTCGCTTGCCGGCCCCGAACCAGACGACCCGCCGGCCTTTCCCGGCGGGTCGTCGCGTTTTCCGAAGGCGAGGCCGCAGGCCCTCGGGCGCGATCGGAATCGCCGCCCCTCATCTGGTCTCGACGACGGTCCGAAACGTCGCCTCGAGCGTGGCGCCAGGCTCGACCACGAGGACGCCATGGTCGCGCCCGCCCGCGGCGAGCAGATTGACGCCGTCGTTGGCGTTGGCGACCGGCTCGATCGCCATCACGGGGCGGTCAGCCGGCGTGAAGCAGACCAGGTGGGTGACGTTTGGCGAGCACTCGTAGCGGAGGCGCACGCCGCTCTCCGGCCAGGCGATCGTGGCCTGGCCGCCGAAGCCGGCGAAGCAGGTATCGAGCCGGCGATCGCCGAGGAGCCGCGGCATGGCGAAGTCGAGGTCGGCGGGCAGCGGCGCGACCGGGCCGTCGGGTAGCCCGTCGGCGTCGGCATCGGGGTGCACCCCCGTGGCGGAAAACGACAGTTCGACCGGCTCCCCGTCGCGCGACAGCCACTTGCGGTAATAAGGATGCCAGCCGAACCCGGCCGGCATCGGCGTCGTTCCTCGGTTGGCGACAGTCAGCGACTGCACCAGGGCGTCGCCGTCGAGCCGGATCTCGACGGTCGCCGTGATCGGCCAGGGCCAGTTGAAATCGGCGCAGCTCGCCGAGTCGAACCGCATCACCAGCCGGTCGTCGCGACGCTCGACGACCTCCCACGGGCGGCGCCGGACGTCGCCATGGATCGCATGATTGCCGGCATTGGACAGTTGGTACGTCTGGCCCCCGAACGTGAACCGGCCGTCGCGGATCCGGTTGGAATAGGGGAGCATCAGCCAGCTCGCCGGACGCATGCCGTTTTCCGGGCGGCGGCCGTCGGGCACCAGGTCGATCCACTCGCCGCCGCGTGCGATCGCGAGGGCGAGCAGGCTCCCGCCGCGGTCTGGATCGAACGTCGCCCGCCAGCGGGGCGAGGAGAGCGTGACCGGCTCGGTGGCACTCGCCGGGATCGCGACCGTCGCCAACGCGAGACAGAGAACCACGCGCCCGATCACGACGGCCGCGCTCGTCGTCCGGGGACACTGCATTCCCTGCCCGGGGCCCACGGGATCGCTACTCCAGCTTTTCCTTCTTCATGTCGAGGTTCCACTCCGTCAGCCCTTTGTCGGTGATCGACACATGCCAGGCCGACTGCTGGCCGACGAGCTTCGGGTTGACGATTCCGCCCCCGGGAGCCTCCAGAGGGATGCTGATCTGGACGCGGTACGGCCCCGGCAGGACCCCTTCCTTGCCGTGGAACGAATACATCGCGAACCGCCCATCGGCGTTGGTCGTGCCGATGTAGGACTGCCCGGTCGGGTCGTCGCTGACGAGGTTCACCCCCACCCCTTCACACGGCTTGTCGCCCGACGTCAACCGCCCCGACACCGGCACGGGGACCGGCCCCCGGGAACAGCCGACGACCGTCAGGACCAGAACCACGAAGCCGAGGCGCGAGATCATCGTCGATTCCTGGAAGGACACACCGGACCACACGCACTCCGGCCCGAGCCCCGGCGGCCAGCGTGGGCCGCCGGGACTCGGTGAGCCGGAAGTCCGTCAGCGATTGAGCACACCCTCCGGCACCTGCTGGCCATCGGCGGGATCGACGAGCGTGGTGATCACGACGCCGACCTGGACGCTCGTCACCGAGCCGTCGGCCATGCACAAGGTCGCGCCGCCGGGATGCGGCGTGCCCCAGTGGCCGCGGAAGTTGGTCCAGCCGATGCCGTCGCACTTCTGGTCGGCGTAGACGTTCTGCGTCGCACAGACACCCGCCGCGCTCAGCGCCCGCGACACCTCGACCCCGCCGGCGAACGCGCCGTCGCGGTACGACAGGCACCCCGAGCGGTACATCCGGGTGTCCATCGACACCTCGCCGACGAGCAACGTGTAGGTGGTGCCGTCGGTGATGTCGCTGATCCGCACCGGACGGGAGAGGTCGTAGGTGCGGAACCGCTGGAAATTGTTGTTGCGCGGCCACTTGAAGTCGATGTCGGCCGGATTGGCGATCTTGGCGAGCATCTGAGAATGGTCGATCGTGCCCGCCAGGCCGTGGTCCGGGCAGATCGCCTGATTGGCCGCATAATCGGACACCATCACGGTCGGTTTGCCGGCCGGCAGTGCGTACTTGGCGGCGAACCCGAGCGCCGTCGAGAGGGTGCCGTCGCCGGGCTGCATGTTGAAGATCCGGTCGTTGCCGTTGCCGTCCCCGACCGCCTCCGGGCCGGAGCCGCCGCGGCTCGGGCAGGCCGCGATCGACATGTTCGCCCCGAACGCCTTGTTGTTGTATTCGGACGTCAGTTCCATGTAGGGCGCCGCCGCGTAGAACTGGCTCCCGGTCTGCGTCTGGATGCCGCCGACAGGAGTGCCGAACGACCAGACGCGGTAACGGCCCGAAGCCTGTTCGAAGGCGCCGACACTGTCGACGGGGCCGAGCGTCCCGCCCGCCATCACGCCCGGCATGCTCCGGCTCGACACCGAGCTGCCACCGCTGGGAAAGGCTTTGTTGGCTTCATGGAAGTTCAGCAGCGCCAGCCCGATGTTCTTGGCGTTGTTGATGCATGACGACTTGCGGGCCGCCTCACGGGCCGCCTGCACGGCCGGCAGGAGCAAACCCACGAGCGTACCGATGATGGCGATCACCACCAGCAACTCGACGAGCGTGAAGCCGCGATGTTTGGCGTGACGGAAAGCATGAACCATGGAACCCTCCTCGCAGTTCGCCGACCGCACGCGGCGCGGCGAACGGGTGATACGGATGACAGAAGGAATGAACCGACGATGAAAGAAAACGACGATGATAGAAAACAAAGGACGGGAGGCGACGATACGGATCCATCGCCCCGACTCGGTACCCGCGGGCTCGTCACGTTCGGGCGACGCCGACGACAGCCTTGGACCTGTTTCCAACGAACGCGTGGCCGAATGGTTGCGACGAGGGGACCGGCTGCCGGGAAACACGCGTTTCAAAAAACCGCAGGGACGCTAACAGGATGACAACGATGCCCCAACCCCACGCGCAGGGGGCGTGCTCGGGTCACATCGGGTGATTCGGCTCCAGCGGCCTTGGCGGACTGGTGGGAGGACGGTCACAGTGCCGTCAGGCGGGGCCGCGATGCACACGTATTGCACCATCATGGCGGCGGTGTCGCCACGATGGCCCGTCGGACATTCGACCGCGAGGCCGGGCGTCACGGGGCGACCACCGACGCTCCACGCATCGCCGACCGTGCGACGCAGACCGATTCCGTGACGGCGCGAGGAGATTGTATCGATGGATGGAACGACCCCGCGGCGCCGGCGCTTGACATTCGGACATCACGTCTGCGGCGCGGCGACCGCATGCCGGCGGGGCGGATGGTACGCACCGCCCCGCGGCGCCGGCCTCCGCATCGTGGTGACCCTCGGCGTCGTCCTGGTGTCGAGCGTGTGCACCGCCGCACCACCGCGCCTCAACGTGCTTCTGTTCTGCGTCGACGACCTGAAGCCGGCGCTCGGATGCTATGGCGATCCGTTGGCCAAGACCCCGCACGTCGATCGACTCGCCTCCCGCGGGGTGCGCTTCGCCAGCGCCTATTGCAATCAGGCGGTCTGTTCCCCCAGCCGCAACGCGCTGCTCGTCGGCCTTCGACCCCAGTCGCTGGGGATCTACGACCTGGCGACCCATTTCCGCGCCGGCGCACCGGACGCCGTCACGCTTCCCCAGCACTTCCGCGCCGCGGGCTACCGTACCGAGGCGCTCGGGAAGGTGTTCCACGTCGGACACGGCAACCGCGAGGACGACGCCTCGTGGGACGTGCCCCATTTCAAGGCAAAGACGGTGCACTACGCGCTCCCCGAACATCAGGGGCCGTCGCGCGAGGGGGCGCGATTCGACAATCAATCACCCGAGAAACTCCCCAAAGGCGCGCCGACGGAGTCGGCCGACGTGCCCGACGACACCTACGCCGACGGCAAGCTCGCCGCCGAGGCCGCGCGCCGGTTGGCCGCCTTCGCCGCCGCCGATGCGGCGACGCGACAGCCGTTCTTCATGGCCGTCGGGTTCGTGAAGCCACACCTGCCGTTCGTGGCTCCGAAACGCTACTGGGATCTCCACGACCCGGCTCGGCTACCGCAGCCGGCGGTGACCGAGCCCCCGGCCGGCGCTCCCGACTACGCGCCGCAGTTCGGAGGCGAGCTGCGGCAATACGCCCGCGTGCCCGACGAGGGGCCGATTCCGACCGATCTGGCCCGCCATCTGGTCCACGGCTACTACGCCGCGACCAGCTACATGGACGCCTGCCTTGGACGGGTGCTCGACGCCCTCGACACCACGGGGCTGGCCGACGAGACGATCGTCGTCCTCTGGGGAGACCATGGGTGGCATCTCGGCGACCATGGAATGTGGTGCAAACACACCAACTACGAGCAGGCCACCCGCATCCCGCTGATCGTCGTCGTCCCGGGAGGGCCACGCGGGGCCACCAGCGCGGCACTGGTGGAAAGCGTCGACGTGTACCCGACGCTCGCAGCCCTCGCGGGCCTGCCCGCCCCGCCTGCGATCGACGGCCGGAGTTTCGCCGCGGTCCTCGCCGACCCGGCCGCGGGCGCACGCGACCACGTGATCCACGTCTATCCGCGGCAGAAGCGCCTCGGCCGTGCGGTCCGCACCGACACGCTCCGCCTGGTGGAGTGGCGCATGCCGGACGCCGGGCCGGAAACGGCCGAACTCGAGCTCTACGACTACGCGGTCGATCCGCTGGAAACGACGAACGTCGCCGCGGAGCGACCAGCGGACGTGGCGCGGCTGCGGGCCGTGCTCGACGCACAGCCGCCGCCCCGGCCGCAGATCAAACCGGACCGGGCATCGCGGGCGGGCGCCTGACTGGACCGACCCCTCGTCGCCGCCGACGCTCACTCGTCGGCCCGCGCTCACTCGTCGAACACGACCGCCACCGGCATCGAGTTGCCGAACGTCGTGAAGTCGCGGAACGTCCACACGACCCGCTTGTCGGGCGCGACCTCGATGATCTGCGGCTGCTCAGGGCCAGCGTGGCAATTGACCAGCAGCGTGTGGCCGTTGGCGAGCCGGCGCACCTGCGTGACCCACGCCAGCGTGATCCCCGGCAGGTCGTGCTGCGCCAGATGCCAGACGATCTCCTTGGTCGGCGCGACCTCGAGCACCGAGTGGCCGTTGCCGGTGCCGATGAGCGTGTTCCCGTTGGCGAGGCGCACCGCCGAGTAGACCTGGTCGCCGAACGCTTCCGGCCCGTGGCCACCCTTCGGCTCGCAGCCGAACAGCGGCACGTCGTACTCCCAAACCACCGCGCCGGTGCGGTCGTATTCGCGAACCACGCCATCACGCTCGTGGGCGACCAGATACGTGCCCGCCGGCGTGCGGCGGACGTTGCGGGTGTCGGAGTGGACCGCCGGGCGGTCGACCGTGAGCGGGATCACGTGGCCGATCCTCCCCTCGCGGTCCACCTCCACGATCCGCGCCGGCCCCGACTCGACGACCATCGTCGCCCCGTCGGGGAGTCGTTCGAAGGCGTGGATCTCGACCGGGCGGTCGCCATGCTGCTGCCGGGCGTCGTAGGACCAGACCACCTTCCCGTCGCCGTCGGTCTCGACGACCCGCGTCCATCCCTCCTGGGAGAGGAGGTGACCGTCGGGAAGCACGTGGAGATCGTGGATCTGGGCGACGGGTCGCCTCCAGGCGACGGTGCCATCGGCGTTCACCAGCGCCAGGGTGCGGGTCGAATCGTCGGCCGCCAGCACGCGCCGCGGCGGACCGGTCTGGTCGGCGACGGCGCCGACCGCGAGACCGAGCGACCCGAGGCCGATGAGCCACGCCGCCAACCGGCTCCAGCCTGGGCGGGGTGTCGGATGGATGGTCGGTGGACGCCGTCCGGCGAGCGCGGCGATCCGCTGCCGCACCTCGTCCAGGCGCCGTCCCGACAGGTGTTCGATCGCCAGATCGAACTGGACCGCGGCGCGGGGGGCGAGGCTCACCACACGACCCTGGGACTCCTCGAAGGAGCGCGGATTCGGGTAGTTCGTTCCCGGCTCGAGCCCGGTCACGTACCCGTCGGCGCTGCCCGTCTGGTTCTTCCACAGCGTGAAACAGGGAAGAGACTCGCCCCACCATGCCACGCGCGCCGCATCGCGTCCCCCCGGCGCGAGCAGCACCGCCTCGGCGGTACCCGCATCGTCGGCACGGATCCTCACGAAGTGCGCCTCCTCCGGTCGTCCCGGCCGCGGTCCCTCGAAATGCTGCCAGGTGGCGACGTCGGGCACGGCGGCGGCGTCGCGCGGCGCGACCTCGTCGAAGGCCGCGAGGAGTCCGGAGCCCGGGCCGAGCAACGGAGGGCCGAAGTTGACGTGGTAGAGCATCTGCATCGTCGCGGGCCGATCGGACAGGTTGGTGACCTCGTCGGTGACGGCCAGGAGTGGCCGTTCCGCATGGACCACCATCCGGGTGGCCAGACGCAGGGAATGGAAGTGGAATCGCGTCTCGTCGACGGCCCCCGCCAACTCGACGGTGCCCCCCGACTCGTCGAGCACCACCTCGACGGCGTGCGCGGGGAGATTGGCGATCCGCCCATGAAGAGGATGGAGGAGGCGCCCGGTGGGGTCGATGTCGGGCGCGCCGTTGGAAACCAAGCCACACCGCGCCACGAGCTCGTCGAACCCGTCGAGCCAGCCGAGACCGGAGGGCTCCGCGAGCGGCACGCGATTGGGGTGCACCGGCCCGCGGACGGGCGACTGCCAGCCGAGTTCGATCGCCCCGCTCCACATCTTCCAGATTCCCAGACCGCGGTCGGGGAGGACGATCACGCGGGTCGGCCCGGCGGTCAATTCGACCGCCAACAAGCCGTCCCCCGGGCCGCCGCGGATGCGGCTGGTCCGCACGCGCAGGCCGCCGACGGCGACGTCGAGGGCATCATCGACCACGGAGGCCGCGTCACGGCCGCGGCTGACGATCGGGAACGAGGCACGCGTCATGGCGGGAAGTCTACCGCGTGCGGTCGCCGGCACCCGCCTTCCCACCCCCCTCGATCGACCGCTGGACGCTGCCGCCGCCGCGCGGAACACTGTCGCCCCGGGCCCACTACACTTGGGCCGGCGGCGCGGGCCGGCCGTGGCGTCCGACTCATCGCGTGCAGGACTCCCCCGTGACCCCGTCGACCGATGCCGAACGGCCCGGCGGCCGGCCGCTGCCTCCCCTCGCGGTGGTTCTCGCCGCCGGACGGGGGACGCGGATGGGAACCGATCTTCCCAAGGTGCTCTGCGAGGCCGCCGGGCGTCCGCTGGTGCGCTGGGTGCTCGACGCCCTCGAAGCGGCGGGCATCTCCGAGCGGATCGTCGTCGTCGGCCATCGTGCCCACGACGTGGAGAGGGCGCTCGCGGGCCTTCCCGGCGTGTCGTTCGCCCTGCAGCAGCGGCTCCGTGGCACCGGCGACGCCGTGGCGGCCGCGGCGCCGTTGATCAGGGCGGCGGGCGGTGGAGCCGACCGACCGGTCGTGATCGTCTGTGGCGACTCGCCGATGCTCCGGGCCGACAGCGTGCGCGGGCTGCTCGACGCCTTCACTCGGCGGCGGGCCGCCTGCCTCCTCGGCACCGCCACCACCGACGATCCCGGTGGCCTCGGCCGCGTCGTCCGCGACGCCGCAGGGCGCTTCGCGGCGATCGTCGAGGAACGCGACGCGTCGGCCGAACAGCGGCGGATCCGCGAGGTCAACATGAGCACCTACGTCTTCGCCGCCGGACCGCTGTTGACGGCGGTCGCCCGCCTCGACACCGCCAACGCGGCGGGGGAGTACTACCTCACCGACTGCCCGCGTCTGCTGGCGGCCGACGGGCTCGTGGTGGATGCGGTAGCCTGCCTCGACGCTTCCGAATCGCTGTCGGTCAACACGCCGGAGCAACTCGCGGCGGTCGATGCGGCGCTCCGTGCACGGGGAAGGGACGCGCCATGAACGACCTGAAGATCTTCAGCGGGCCCGCGAATCCGGCCCTCACACAGGACATTTGCCGCTACCTGAATCTGCCGATGGGCAAGATTTCCCTCGGGCGTTTCCCCGACGGCGAGATCTCCTGCAAGATCGACGAGGACGTGCGCGGGCGCGACGTGTTCATCGTCCAACCGACCTGTCCGCCGGTCAACGAGCATCTGATGGAGTTGCTCGTGATGATCGACAGTTTCAAGCGCGCCAGCGCGTTCCGGCTGACGGCGGTGATCCCCTACTTCGGTTACGCGCGACAGGATCGCAAGGATGCGGGGCGGGTGCCGATCACCGCCAAACTCGTCGCCAACCTCATCACCCGCGCCGGCGCCGACCGTGTGCTGGCGATGGACCTCCACGCCGCCCAGATCCAGGGCTTCTTCGACGTGCCGGTCGATCACCTCTACGCTGCACCGGTGCTCAACAACCATTTCGCCTCGATGGACCTGGCCCACGACGAGATCGTCGTCGTGAGCGCCGACGAGGGGGGCATCAAACGGGCGGTCGGCCATGCCACGCGGTTGGGTGCGCCGCTGGCGATCGTCGACAAGCGGCGGCTCTCGGCCGACACCACCAAGCCGGCGAATCTGATCGGCGCGTCCGTCGACGGCAAAACCGCGCTGATGTTCGACGACATGATCAGCACGGCCGGATCGATCTGTTCGGCCGCCGATGTCGTGCACCGCCACGGCGCCAAGGCGATCTATGCGGCCGCGACCCACGGTTTGCTGGTCGGGCCGGCGGTGGAACGCCTCCTCGCGGCCCCGTTCAAGGGGGTGATCATCACCGACTCGATCCCCCTCACGCCGGAGAAACTGCTCCCCTCGGTCACCGTGCTCTCGGTCGCGAGCCTGCTGGGGCAGGCGATCAAACGCATCCACCGCAACGAGTCGGTGAGCATGATGTTCCAGTAGGCCGGGAGCCTCGGGGGGAGGACGTCCCGCACGGGATCCGGTGCCCGGTGTGGAGAATCCGCTCCGGCCGGCGGGCACGTTGGCCTTGCGGACCACGGCGGCGATGGCAGAATACGTGGTTCCGCGGCGTTCCCCGAGGACGCCGCGATCGGGCCGGGCCGCCGCGTGGTCTCCGCCTGCTCCATCGTCCCTTCTCAGGAATCGATCCCGTGAGCGAGTCGCTCGAAGTCGTCGCCCGTCCCGCGACCGGTTCCCATGCCAGCCGCCGCCTGCGGCGCCAGGGCATGGTGCCGCTGGTGCTCTACGGTCACGGCGAGAAATGCGTCGATCTCGCCGCTCATCGCGACGCCGTCGACGCGGTGATCCGTCACGGCAGTCGGGTGGTCGAACTGAAGGGCGCGGTCAAGACCAGCGCCCTGGTGCGCGAACTCCAGTGGGACACCTTCGGCAACGAGCCGATGCACCTCGATCTCATGCGGGTCGACGCCCGCGAACGCGTCAAGGTGCGAGTGCCCATCGACCTGCGCGGCGAGTGCCCCGGGCAGCGGGAAGGGGGCGTGGTCACCCTCCTGCATCATGAACTCGATCTCGAATGCACGGCCGACGCCATCCCCGAGCGGATCCACGCCGCCGTCGGCAATCTCCACATCGGCGGCACGATCAAGATTCGCGATCTGGATCTCCCCAAGGGCGCCAAGGCGATCGCCGACGCCGACGAGACAGTCGTGAGTTGTGCCCTGCCGTCGCACAAGGTGGAGGAAGCGGCCCCGGTCGCGGAGCCGGAAGTGATCGGCCGCAAGGCGGCCGAGGAGGGTGCCCCCGCCGAGGCGTCTGAGTGAAGCTGGTCGTCGGCCTCGGCAATCCGGGCCGAAGCTACGACGGCACGAGGCACAACGTCGGCTTCGACACCCTTTCGATCGTCGCCCGCCGCTGCTCCTCGGGAGCGGGCACCGCCGGGTCGGAACCGGGTGCCGTCCGAAGTCCGTCGAGCGGGCGAAGCGCGGGGAAGTCCGGAGCCGCGAGCCCCCGAGCCGAGGCCCGTTCCGACGCGTCCGGCAACCGCCGCCCCCGGTTCCAGGGGGAGACTTCCATGGTCACGATCCGCGGCTGCCCGGCCCTCCTGCTGTGGCCTCTGACATGGATGAACCTGTCGGGGGGCAGCGTCTTGGCGGCACGCGATTTCTACAAGATCCAGGAGTCGGATATATTGGTGGTTTGCGACGACTTCAATCTGCCCTTCGATGCGGTCCGTCTGCGCAAGAGCGGATCGGCCGGGGGTCAGAAAGGACTGGCAGACATCCTCGCGCGACTCGGCACGCAGTCGGTGCCGCGTCTCCGCGTCGGGATCGGGCCGGTGCCGAAGGGGCGCGATCCCGCCGACTGGGTGCTGGCACGGTTCAGCCCCGCCGAACGGGTGGCCATCGACGCCCTCCTCGAACGGGCGGCCGACGCCGTGGAGGATTGGGTCGCACTCGGTATCGACGCCGCCATGAACCGTCACAACTGACCGCACCGCTCGCCAAACGATCCACGCGCCCGCATCCACGAGGAGTTCCGTGATGGTGGTCTACGAAGGCATGTTCATTCTCGATCCGTCGAAGTTTTCCCGCGATCCGGGTGCCGCGGCCAAACAGGTCGAGGATCTCATCACCGCCGGCGGCGGCACGGTGCTCGCGGCGCGGCTGTGGGACGAGCGGAAACTCGCCTACCCGATCAACGGCCACAAGAAGGGGGTCTACTGGCTGACCTACTTCCGCATGCCGGGCGCCCAGGTGGCGTCGCTCGAGCGCCAAGCCGAAATCAACGATCTGATCATCCGCAAGTTGATCCTGCGGGTCGATCCGCGACTCGTCGACGCGTTGGTGCAGCATGCACTGGCTGGCGGCGAATCCACTCGCCGCTCCACCTCGCCGACGGCCACTCCCGCCACCTGATGTCCCCTCCGCCACGGTTTTGTTCTCGGCCACGGCTCATCCCCTGGCCACGGCCCGCCGTTGCGTCATCGTGACGACGAAGGCGGGGCCGCTCGCATGGCCGGAGGTCGCGCTCGGCCGGATGTCGGGGCGATCTGCGGCTCACCGCAGGACCGACGGGCTCACGGCACGGCCGACCGGCTTACGGCACGGCCGACCAGGGGGGGGGCACCGGCGTCGCTCGGCGTGCTGGGACACCTCCACTCCCGGCAACCAAGCCCCCCCTCTTGCCAGCCTGCCTTGATGAGTGTACGATTGTTCACCATTCATGTGCCTTCGCCCGTCGCAGCCCGACGGCCACACCCGACCGCGACCGAGCGAAACGCGCATGATGG
>JBJSXB010000110.1:0-12047 GCA_046086245.1 Planctomycetaceae bacterium
CGACGTTCCAGGCCAGCTCGTTGAGCGCCTCGGCGGAGTTGTTGGCCTCCTTGGCCGCCGACGCGAACGCGTCGACCGCGAGATCACCGCCGGCCTGCATCGCGATCTGGCTGCGGATCTGCTTGAGCCGCGCCTTGACGTCGGGGCTCTTGACATCGCCGATCCACGAATCGATCAGGGCCACGGCCTCGGCGGCCTTGCCCTGCTGCATCAGCGCCACCACGCCACGGAACTTCTGCTGGATCTCGTTCATCTCCCGGGAGGTCGCCGCGAACGCCTCGCGGTCGAACTCGCCGGAGACGATCGCCGCCAGCGGCCCGTCCATCTGCATCGGGTGACCGATCCACTCGATCTCCCCCGTCTTGCCGACGATGAACGCGGTGGGGATGCCGCTCTGCCCGGCGGCCTCCATGTAATCGCGCGACACCGACCCGTCGGGATCGGTGGTCAACAGGTAGTTCTTGGTGACATCGCCGTAGGTCTTGCCCTCCTCCGCATCGGTCTCGAGGAATGCGGTGACGGTGTCGAGATCCTCGTCGCTCACGCTGATGATCGTCACGCCCTTCTCGCCGAACTCGTCCTGGAGCTTGCTGAGGTGGGGCATGCTCGTGCGGCATGGCGGGCACCAGGTGGCCCAGAACTCGATCACGTAGATCTTGCCGGGCGCGAAGTCGGTGATCGGCTCGAACTTGCCCGCCGCGTCGCGGCCCGCCTTCTGGACCCAGTGTTCGATGTCGATCGCGGGGGCCTTGGAGCCGACGTCGAGCTCGTCGGCATACAGGCCGGCGTGGCCCGCGAGCAGGGCGATGCCGCAGACCGCGGCGATGGTGAGACGGTCCACGGACGATTGCATGGCATGACTCCTGGGGCGAGCGCGTCGCCGATGACGGGGGCGATCGAGCGAGCCGGCCGCTGCCGGACGGACACCCTTCGCGGCGGAAGTCTACACGCACCCTTCGCGACGGGGAAACCGCGTCCGCCCGTCAGGCGAGGATGCCATTGACGACACGGCCATGGACGTCGGTGAGCCGATAGCGACGCCCCTGGAAACGGTAGGTGAGCCGCTCGTGGTCGATCCCCAGCAGATGGAGCATCGTGGCGTGGAAATCATGGACGTGGACCCCGTCGCGAACGACGTTGTAGCCGAGTTCACACGTCTCGCCCCACGTCGTGCCGGGCCGGATGCCGCCGCCGGCCATCCACACGGTGAAGCAGCGCGGATGATGGTCGCGGCCGAATCCACCACCCGGCGTGTAGTGGCCCTGGCAGTAGTTGGTGCGCCCGAACTCCCCGCCCCAGACGACGAGCGTCTCGTCGAGCATGCCCCGGGCGGCGAGATCCTCGACGAGCGCGGCCGCCGGCTGGTCGGTCTGCTTGCACTCGCCACGGATGCCGCCCGGCAGCCCGCCATGATGGTCCCAATCCTGGTGGTAGAGCTGGATGAAGCGCACGCCGCGCTCGGCGAGCCGCCGGGCCAACAGGCAGTTGGCGGCGAACGTCCCCGGATCCCGGGCATCGGGACCGTAGCGGTCGAGCACGTGCTCGGGCTCGTCGGAGAAGTCGCTCACCTCCGGCACGCTCGACTGCATGCGGAAGGCGAGTTCGTAGTTGGCGATCCGGGTGGCGATTTCCGCGTCGGGGGCGGCGCCCCCGCGGTGTTCGTGGAGGGCGCGGAGCCCGTCGAGCACGCGGCGCCGGCTCTCGGGCGACACGCCGGGGGGATTGCCGAGGTAGAGCACCGGGTCGCTGCCCGATCGGAAACGGACCGCCTGGTGCCTGGTGGGGAGGAATCCCGCCCCCCAGAGGTGCGACATCAGCGGTTGTCCGCTCTTGTTCTTCGTGATCAAGACGACGAACGACGGGAGATCGTCGCTCGACCGGCCGAGACCGTAGTCGAGCCACGCCCCGATGCTGGGGCGACCGGGAATCTGCGCACCGCTCTGCATGAAGGTGACGCCCGGTCCGTGGTTGATGCTCTCGGTGAACATCGACTTCACGAAACAGATCCGATCGGCGACCTTGGCCGTGTGGGGAAGGGCCTCGCTCAACCACGCCCCCGAGGCGCCGTAGCGGGCGAACCCCAGCGGCGAGCCGACCATCGGGATCGAACTTTGATGCCCGCTCATCCCGGTGAGCCGCTGGCCGCCACGCACGCTGTCGGGCAGTTGCTGGCCGGTGCGGGCGACCAACACGGGCTTGTGGTCGTAGAGGTCGAGTTGCGACGGGCCACCCGACTGGAAGAGATAGATCACCCGTTTGGCGCGCGGCGGGAAGTGGCACCCCGGGGGCAGCGCTCGATCGACCGGCGGTGTGCCGTCGTGCACCCCGTCGGCCCCGTTCTCCCCGGCCAACAGGCTCGCCAGCGCCAGGCCCCCGAAACCGAGCCCCACCGCGCCGAGCAGGCCGCGGCGGCTCGACGCCATCGCCGGAAGGGCGACGGCCGGGGCGACCGGCGCGGCGGACATCGTCGGCGGGAATCGTCGCGTCATCGTTTCACCACGCAGCCGTCGTGGCTCATGAGGGCATTGACCACGGCCGCCAGCGCCGCCACGTCGGCGGCCGGCAGCCCCGCCGCGGGAGGCCGACTCCCGACGGCGATCAGTTTGGCGGCCTCGTCGGGGCGGGCGGCGTACCAGGCGCGCTGGTCGGCGAACATGCCGCGGAGGATCTCCCGCTCGGCCGCGTCGGGCGGGCGGCCGGTGAGCCTCTCGAAGGCGGTCGCCAGCGCCGCCTGGGCATCCGCCCCCTCGGCGAGCAAGCGCTCCGCGAGCACGCGCGCCGCCTCGACGAACTGCGGCCCGTTGAGGAGGACCAGCGCGTGGAGCGGGGTGTTGGTGACGTCGCGCCGGGCCACGCAGACGACCCGTTTGGGAACGTCGAAGCTTTCGAGGACGGGTGCGGGCCCGGTGCGCCGCCACAGGGTGTAGAGGCTGCGGCGGTACAGCGCGTCGCCACTGCCCGCCGCCGCCGGTTTGAACGACTCGGGCAGGTCATAGGGATGCACGCTCGGACCGCCGACGCGCTCCACCAGCAGCCCCGTCGCCGCCAGGATCCCGTCGCGGATCATCTCGCCCGAGAGCCGATGCCGCGGCCCGCGCGCCAGCCACGCGTTGGCCGGGTCGTCGGCCTCGACCTGCGGGTCGGCGGCGCTGCGCTGCCGGTACGTGCGCGACGTCATGATCGTTTTCAGCAGCCGCTTCATGTTCCAGCCACCGTCGATGAAATCGCGCGAGAGCCAATCGAGCGCCTCCCGGTGTTCGGGCCGGACCGACTGGCTGCCGAGATCCTCCGGCGTCTTCACCAGGCCGATGCCGAACAATCCCTGCCAGACGCGATTGACCGTGACCCGCGCCAGCAGCGGGTGGTCGGGCGCGGTGAGCCACCGCGCCAGGCCGAGGCGATTGCGCGGCGCGTCGGCCGGGAAGGGGGGCAGCGCGGCCGGCGTATCGGGCTGCACCGGTTCGCCACGCTTGTCGTAGTCGCCACGCTGGAGGACGTAGGCGGTCTTCGGCACGGAAGCCTCGCGCATCACCATGATCTCGGCCGGTTGCTCGGCGACGTCGTCGCGCGCTTTCCGCGCGTCGCGGAGCGCCTCGCGGGCCGCCGCCGCCGGCTCGTCGATCGCGGCGGCGAGGTATTCCCCCACGAGCGTCGCCGCCTCGGCGGCACGTGGCCCGTCGGCCGGTGGGTGTGCGACCAGCTCGACGATCGTGCCGGGCCGGATCAGTTCACGGATCTCGAGCGACGAGAGCCGGCGGGCGAAAACGCGGAAGTCGTCGACGAGCCCGTCCTTGAAGCCGTAATCGCGCATCCGCTCTCCGATGCGCACGTGGTCGCCGCCGCCGCCGGTGATGTCGCGCGACAGGCCGTCGCGCACCGTCTCCAGTGCCGCCGGGCGCCCGTCGACGTGGATCGCCAACCCCGCCGCCCGCCCGGAGCCGTCGCTCGTCACGGCGACATGGACCCACGCGCCCACCGGCACCGGCTCGCTCGTCCGCACGCTCACCGCGTCGCCCGGCCAGAAGTGGATCAGCGACCACTTGAGCCGTCCATCCTCGACGAGCAATTCGTATCCGCGGCTGCCGGCATCGGTCCAGGCCTGTGAGCGGTGCCACACGACCGCCCGGGGAAACGCCTCGGGCACCCGGATCCACGCCGCGATCGTGAACGGATCGCCGCGGCGGAAGTTGCCGACCGGCGTCTGCACGGGGTGGTCGCCGGTGAGGCGGACGGCCTGGCCGTCGCGCCCGGGCACGAGCCGATTCTCCGCCGGCGCCGTGGCGGCATGGCGCACCGAGAGCCGGCTGGCGAAGGTCCCGTCGGGCGCACGGCGGTCGAAGTCGTAGCGCACCACCTCGCCGGGCACCTCGCCGCGGTGGACGGCCGGCGGCAGCGCGCCGCGGCCCGCCGCCCAGGCGTGGGCGACGGCCACCGCGGCGGCCTCGACCCGCGCCGCCTCGGCCGCGGCCAATTCGCAGTCGGCCTCGGCCCGCGCCCGCCGCGCCCGGGCGGCGTCGTCCACCAGGGCGAGCTTCGGGGTCGGCACCGCGGGCGTGAAGAACGAATACAGCCCCGCCTCGTCGACGTCGTCGAAGAAGGCGAACAGCTGGTAGTACTCGCGCTGTGACAACGGGTCGAACTTGTGGTCGTGGCAGCGGCAGCATTCGAGCGTGAGCCCGAGAAACGCCGTCCCGAACGTCGTCACCCGGTCGTTGACGTAGGCGACGCGGTATTCCTCCTCGACACTGCCTCCCTCGGCCTCCTGCTGATGGAGGCGATTGAACGCGGTGGCGAGGATCTGTTCGTCGCTGGCGTCGGGGAGCAGATCCCCCGCGAGCTGCCAGGTCACGAAGTCGTGCCAGGGAAGATTGCGGTTGAAGGCGCCGATCACCCAGTCGCGCCACGGCCACATCGGACGGTCGCGATCCACTTGGAACCCGTAGCTGTCGGCATAGCGCGCGACGTCCATCCAATCAGCCGCCATCCGCTCACCGTAGCGCGGGCTGGCGAGGAGACGGTCGAGGAGCCGCTCATAGGCGTCGGGCGCGTCGTCGGCGACGAACGCGCGCACCTCGGCGGGGGTCGGCGGCAGGCCGGTCACGTCGAACGTCGCCCGGCGCACCAAGGTGGCCCGGTCGGTCTCCGGCTGAAGCGCCAGCCCGCGGTCGGCGAGCCGCCCGGCGACGAGACGGTCGACGGGATGAGCGCCCGACGCGGCCGTCGCCGGCGGCAGCGGCGGGCCGGCGGGGGCGACGAACGCCCAGTGCGGCTCGTACGCGGCGCCCTCGGCGATCCAGCGACGAAGCAGGGCGACCTGCTCGGCGGTGAGTCGCCCGAGCTTCGCCTCCGGCGGGGGCATCACCCGATCGGGGTCGGTGCTCGTGACGCGGGCGAGCACTTCACTGGCGTCGGGATCGGAGGGCACGATCGGCGTCGTGCCGCCGTCGAGCGGCACCAGCGCCGCGGTGCGGACGTCGAGCCGCAATCCCGCCTGCCGTTTGGCCGAGTCGGGGCCGTGACAGGCGTAGCACGAATCGGAGAGGATCGGCCGGATGTCGCGGTCGAACGAGACCGCCGCCGGCTCGGCCGCGGAGGGCGCGCGGGGCCCCAGCCAGGCCACCGCGACCACCGCCAACACCGACCATGTCCGCTGCATCGCCGACTCGCGTCGCGGATCGCCGAACACGACGGTCCGCCGCGGCCCGCCGCGCCGTATTCTACCCACCGAGCCGTCCCCGCCCCCACCCGTCTTTCCCTCCCCGGACCGGCGTCGCGCCGGCGCGTGCGTGTGGTTTTCCCCGCTCGGTGAGACGGCGCTGGTGATCCGCCTCGCCGGCGACACGGCGGCCGGCGACGCCGGCACGATCGACGCCGTGCGCACGGCGGTGGTCCGCCTCGGCGCCGCCCGCATCCCCGGCGTGATCGACGTCGCCGCCGCGTCGGCGACCGTGACGGTCGTCTTCGATCCGCTCCGCACCGATCCCGCCACGCTGCGGGCGCATGCCGAGACGGCACTGGCCGCGTCGCCGGCGGCAGCGCTCCCCGCGCCGCGCTGCCTCACGCTCCCGGTGTGCTACGGCGGCGTGCACGGGCCCGACCTCGACGCCGTCGCGGCGCACGCCGGACTCGCCGCCGACGAGGTGATCCGGCGCCACGCCGGCGCGGTCTATCGGGTGGCGATGATCGGGTTCCTGCCCGGTTTTCCCTACCTCGTCGGCTTGCCCTCCGAACTCGCCATGCCGCGTCTGGCCGACCCGCGGCACCGCGTGGCGGCCGGATCGGTGGGCATCGCCGGGGAGCGCAGCGGCATCTATCCGTGCGCGTCGCCCGGCGGCTGGCGGATCATCGGCCGCACGCCGCTGCCGCTGTTCGATCCATCGTCCGCTCCGCCGGCGCGGTTGTCGGCCGGCGACATCGTGCGCTTCGAACCGATCGACGCCGAGGGCTTCGCCCGGCGAGCGGAGGGGGAACGATGACGATCATCGTCGAGCGCGCCGCGGGGTTGGCGACCGTGCAGGACGCCGGTCGCCACGGCTGGCGCGCGTGCGGCGTCGTCTCCGGCGGCGCCGTCGACTCCCTCGCCCTGGCCACCGCCAACCTGCTCGTCGGCAACGACGCCGACGCCGCGGCGCTCGAGTGCACGCTCGTCGGGCCGACACTCGGCGTCGAGCGCGACGTGACGATCGCCCTCACCGGGGCCGACCTCGGGCTGCGCATCGACGGCGTCGCGCACCCCGCCTGGCGCGCGATCGACGTCGCCGCCGGCGCGCGGATCGACTTCGCCGGCCGGCGGTGCGGCTGCCGCGGGATCGTCGCCGTGGCCGGCGGGATCGACGTCCCCGCCGTGCTCGGCAGTCGCTCGACCGACCTGACCGCCGGTTTCGGCGGTGTCGAAGGCCGGACCCTGCGCGCCGGCGACCGGCTGCCGATCGGACCGCGGCGCCCGGCGTGGCCGGGCGGTGGCCGCGCGGTGGCCGGGGCGCTGCGCAGCCACGGCGGCGGCGCGGTGCGCGTCGTCCGTGGGCCGGAGGCCGACCGGTTCGCGCCGGCCGCGTGGGACACCTTCCTCAGCGCGCGCTACGCCGTCGGCGCGGCGAGCGACCGGATGGGCTGTCGCCTCGAGGGACCGCCGCTGGAGAGCGCGGCGCCGGGCGACATGCTGTCCCAGGGGGTCGTGCCGGGCACCGTGCAGGTGCCCCCCGACGGCCGGCCGATCGTGCTCATGGCCGACGCCCCGGTGACGGGAGGCTATCCGCGGATCGGGGTCGTGATCGGCGCCGATCTGCCGATCGTGGCGCAGACGATGCCGGGGGAAACGCTCACCTTCCGCACCGTGACGCTCGACGAAGCGCGCGCGGCGTGGCGACGCCGGGCCCGGGCGCTGGCCCGCCTGCGGATCGGCTTGGCACTCGGGGGTGGACCATGATCCGCCCCCCTTCCGGGCGACCGACGATCGACCTCAACGCCGACCTCGGGGAAGGGGATCCGGCGGCCGACGAGGCGCTGCTGGCGGTCGTCAGCCGCTGCAACGTCGCCTGCGGCGGCCACGCGGGTGACGCCACGATGATGCGTGCCACCGTGACCGCGGCGCTCGCGCGCGGCGTGGCGATCGGCGCCCACCCGTCGTTTCCCGACCGGCCGGGATTCGGCCGCCGGATGATGGCCATCGGCACCGGCACCCTGGTCGCGTCGCTCCGCGATCAGATCGAAGGACTGGCGGCGATCGCGGCCGCGGCGGGGGCGCGGCTCACGCACGTCAAACCGCACGGCGCGCTGTACCACGCGGTCGCCGTCGATCGTTCGCTCGCCGACGCGTTCGCGGCGCTCGTGGCGGCGATCGACCCCGCCCTGCTGCTCGTCGGACCGTCGGGCAGCGAGCTCCTCCGCGCCGGCGCGCGGCACGGCGTGGCGACCGCCAGCGAAGTCTTCGCCGACCGGGCCTACGCCGCCGACGGCTCGCTCGTCCCGCGCGGGCGTGCCGGAGCGATCATCACCGATCCGGCGGTCGCGGCCGCCCGGGCGGTGCGGATGGCGATCGCGGGGGTGGTCGAGGTGACGGGCGGGGGCACGGTCGCGGTGCGTGCCGACACGATCGGCATCCATGCCGACACTCCCGCGGCGGCAAGCCTGGCGCGCGGTGTGCGCGCGGCGCTGGAAGCGGCCGGCGTGGCGATCACTGCTTCCCGATGAAGCTCGGCCGGAGGCGATATCCGCCGGCCGGCAGGGGGCGGAGGATCCCCACGAGGCGGCCGTCGGCGTCGACCGCCGCCAGTGCGTCGCCGGCGCCGTCGGCGACCGGGATCGGCCGACCGAGGGACAGGGCCGCGCGCTGCAGGTCATCGACGACCACGCGCGGCAGGTGGGCGACGGCCGCCAAGGGCGGCTGGAGACGGTGGCGGAGCGACGCGGGATTGATCGCGTCGGGCGCGCACGCCGTCGCCCGCGTGAACGGCCCGACCGCCACCCGCTCGAGCGCCGCCATCACCCCCTTCGTGCCGAGCGCCGCGGCGAGATCGCGACCGATGGCACGGACGAACGTGCCCGACGAGCAGACCAGTTCCACGTCGAGCCGCGGCCAGTCGTAGGCGAGGATCGCCAGGCGGTCGATCCGTACCGCCTTCGCGGCCAGGTCGAGCGGCCTCCCTTTCCGCGCCAGCCGGTAGGCGCGCGTGCCGCCGACATGGACGGCCGAGTAGTCGCAGGGCCGTTGCAGGATCTCTCCGGAAAACGCCCCGGCGGCGGCGAGGAGCGCCGGGACATCGGGGCGGATCGGATCGACTTCCTCCTCGACGGTCGTCTCGAGATCGTCGGAGGGGCTCGACCGGCCGAGCAGGAACGTCGCCCGGTACCACTTCGGAAGCAGATGGACGAAGTCGACCAGCCGCGTCGCCTCGCCGACGCATACCAGCACCACCCCGTGGGCGAGCGGATCGAGCGTGCCGGCGTGCCCCACCGCCTTCGTCCCCGCCGCCCGGGCGACGACGTCGACGACGGCGCGCGACGTCGCCCCGACGGGCTTGTCGATGGCGATCACGCCGCCGATGGTCCCGGCCGGGTCGCCCACGCCGGCACCCCTACGATCGAGGTCATCCATCGCGGGCAACGCCCCCGTCAATCCTCGGACACGATCGGACGGGGAAGCCCCGCGGCATCGAGCTCCACGGCCCGCATCGCGAGATCGACCGGCGCGTTCCGCACGAACGTGAGCCGCACGACCCAGCCGGTCCACGACGGCGGGTCGCCCGGATAGTAGTCGAAGACGAAGTTCCCGAGACTGTAGACGATCGGGGCGCCGCGATGGATGTCGACCGTCTGCGTGACGTGCGGATGGGCGCCGATCACGGCAGCCGCCCCGGCATCGATCATCCGCCGGGCGAGCGACCGCTGGCCGTCCGTCGGCTGCGCGACCAATTCCGGCCCCCAGTGCGGCAGCACCACGACCGCGTCGGCGGTGGTCCGTGCGGCGGCGATGTCGGCGAGCAGGTCGGCCTCGCGGAGCGGGTTGACCCCCGCGCGGTCGGCCGCCGCGGCCGACCGCTCCGCCTGGAAGGCGTTGCAGGCGATGACCGCGACGGCGAAGCGGTCTTTGACCAGACGAAACGGCCAACGCGCCTCGGCGAGGGTCCGGCCGCCACCGACGTGGGCCAGGCCGGCACGATCGAGCTCGGCGAGCGATGCGACGAGCCCCTCGGGTCCGAAGTCAAGCGCGTGGTTGTTGGCGACGCCGAGCAGCGAGAAGTACCGCTCGAGCAATCGCGGCGACGCCGCCGCGCCGCGAAACGTGTAGGGCTTGAGCAGCTGCTCGCCGCCGTCGCCGAGCACGCACTCGAGATTCCCCACGGTGAAATCGGCGTCGAGCAGCAGAGCGGCGCAGGCGGCGAACGGATCGCGGCCGTTCGCCACCGCGTGCCCCGGGCCGTTGTCGAGCATCACGTCGCCGACGAAGACGATCGAGACGGTGCCCGGCGGCGACGTGGTGCGGCGCGGGGCCGTCTCCACCCCGCGCGCCACGCCGAGCGGAAAAACACAGGCGGCGGCGCCGATCGCACCCCGCCGGGAGAAGTTGCCTCGCGCCATCGCCTTCCCTCCCGTGCCGTGCTCGCCGTCCGTCCCGGCCTGGTCCAAACGGCGCCGCGATAGCCGCTTCGCGTGCCGCATGGGGTGGCATGTATCCTGATACCGTGTCCGATCCCGGTCCAGCGGGTCGACCACGCCGTTCGCTCCACGCGGCCCCGGTGGCGGAGCCGCGGCGGCGACTCCACCAACGCCCTTTCTCCCCGTGGAACACCCCGATGACCGTCCGGCCTGCGGTCTGTCTTCTCGCCCTCGTTGGAGTCGCCGGCGCGGCCCGTGCCGACGTCGCCGACACCATCTACACCGGCGGGCCGATCGTCACGATGCGCGGCGAGCGCCCGGAGATCGTCGCGGCCCTCGCCGTCAAGGACGGCACGATTCTCGCGGTGGGCGGCGCGGAGGCGGTGACGCGCCACGCGGGTGAGACGACACGGCGGATCGACCTCGCCGGCCGCACGCTGCTGCCGGGTTTCATCGACACGCACGGCCACATGGTCTATTTCGGCAAGAACCTCGTCGACGCCGACCTGTTCGGCACCGCGAACGTGGCCGACGTGCTCGCGCGGCTGAAGGCGCACGCGACGAAGGTGCCACCGGGGGGCTGGATCGTCGGATTCGGCTACCAGGCGAAGAAGCTTGCCGAGAACCGCACGCCGTCGCGGGCCGAGCTCGACACCGTCTCGGCGACGGTGCCGGTGTTGATCGTCGACAGCTCCGGTCACCTCGGCGCCGGCAACTCGAAGGTCTTCGAGGCCGCGGGGATCGGCGCCGATACGCCCGATCCCGACGGCGGCGCCTTCGCCCGCGGGCCCGACGGGCGGTCGCTGGCCGGACCGATGGAGGAGACCGCACTCAACGCGGTGCGGGCCAAGCGGCCGCCGTTTACCGGCCAACTCGCCGCCGACGCGATCACCGGCGCGGCGCGCGTGTGGGCGAGCTACGGGCAGACGACGGCGATGGAGGCGGGCCTGGGCCTGGGCAACGACGACATCGACATCGTGCTCAACGCCATCGACCAGCGTCTCCTCCCGATCGATCTCTACGTGGCCGCGAAGGACTCGAGCGTCGACGCCGCCCTCGCCGCCGCCTACCGCGTCGATACGGCGGTCAAGGAGGCGGGCGCCGGCGGCGGCCCGATCACGCGCCTGCTCGCCGCCCGTCCCGACCTCGACACCCGTTACGTCAATCGGGTGCGGCTCGGCGGGGTGAAGTTCTGGCTCGACGGCAGCCTCGACACCGCCTGGATGCAGCAACCCTATGCCGCCAATCCGCCCGGCAAGACCGGGGACTACCGCGCCTACCGCCAGATTCCCGACGAGGTCCTCGACGCCGCCTTCGACCGCTTCTGGCCGACCACCTTCCAGATCCACATGCACATGAACGGCGACGCCGCCGCCGATCAGGCGCTGGCGGCGATCGACAAGGCGGTCGCGAAGCACGGCCACCGCGATCACCGACCGGTGTTCGTCCACGCCACCTTCCTGCGCGACGACCAGATCCGCAAGGTGAAGGCCTGCGGGGCGGTCCCCAGCTTCCTCACCTCCGGGCTGCTGCCGGGGGGCGACGCGGTGGTGCGGATGTGGGGGCCCGAGCGTGCCGCACGGTCGATGGCGGCGCGGACGATGCTCGCCGAGGGGATCCCGTTCACCTTCTCGCACGACGCGCCGGTGAGTCCGCAGCCATGGATCCTCACCCTCGTCGAATGCGGGGTCGACCGGCGCACGCCGTCGGGGCAGGTGATCGGCCCGGACGAGCGGATCACGGCCTACCAGGCGTTGCGGGCGGTGACCGCGCAGGCCGCCTACCAACTCAAGGAAGAACGCACCAAGGGCACGCTCGAACCGGGCAAGCTCGCCGACATGGTGATCCTCGCCGAGAACCCACTCGAGGTGCCCAGCGACGCGATCGGCGACATCACCGTGCTCGAGACGATCAAAGAAGGGAAGACGATCTGGCGCCGGGGGGAATGACGG
>JBJSXB010000111.1:0-39624 GCA_046086245.1 Planctomycetaceae bacterium
CACGGCCGCGAGGGCAAGGAGAGCTACGCCTCGCGGCCGGCACGCCTGCGGATGGGGCGGATGGCGCAGCCGGCGACGTCGAAACTCGACTTCGAACTGATGAGCCTCGGGTGTGCGGCACTGGCCGGGTGCGAGGCCTGCATCCAGAGCCAAGAGGCGAGTCTCGTCCACCTCGGCGCGAGCGAAGAAGCCTGTCACGACGCGGTGCGGATCGCGGCGGTGATGTCGGGGGTTGCCTGCGGGCTCGACGGGCTCGGCTGAGCGGCAGTCGGCAATCTCGAGCGCCCGTCGCGGCAACGCGCGGTTCGCGGAACCTGTCGCTCCGTGACATCTCAGGTGGTCCCGTGACCGGCCACGGGAAGGCTCCGTGACTGGCCACGGGCCGAGTGGCAGGTTTTTCCGGTCACGCAAACCGGGCCGGGGATGCCGGTCGACGGCCGGAGGACCGGGCGCTCTGGCGAGCCGTGCCGACGCCGGCGTGATCTGGCACGGCGGTTGCTCTGGTACGGGGTCGCCAATCACCCCTTCCCGGAGATCCGCTCGATGCCCCGGACCCACCGGCCCCAGCCGCAGTCGTCGCGGCACGCCTTCACGCTGGTCGAACTGCTCGTCGTGATCGCGATCATCGGCACGCTCGTCGGCATGCTCCTCCCGGCGGTCCAGGCGGCCCGCGAAGCAGCCCGGCGCAGCCAGTGCGGCAACAACCTCAAGCAACTCGCGCTGGGTGTCCTCAATCACGAGTCGGCCCGCCGCGCGTTGCCCAGCGGCTGGGTCTACACCGACACCCGCACCAACGCCGAGTCGTGGGCCTGGGGAGCGCTCCTCCTGCCGATGATCGAGGAAGCTCCGCTCCACGCCCAACTCCGCGTCACCGAGGGCAACCTCGCCGCCAACCTGCTGTCGGCACGGTGGCAGCCGGTCACGACCGGCGTGCAGACGGTGCTCGGCACGTTCCGCTGCCCGTCCGACGTCGGCGCCGAGGGGGGCGTGATCCACAATGACCGGCGGTTCAACGGCGGTATCGGCCATGCCGCGCGCCCCTACACCCCGGGGGTGAGCAATTACATCGGCGTCGCCGGACACTACGTCGTCACCGATGCCGACCGGGCCAACAGCGGACTGCTGTACGGAAACAGCCGGGTCCGCCTCGCCCAGATCAGCGACGGCACGAGCAAGACGCTCCTGTTCGGCGAGCGCGACACCCGCAACTGCCGCAGCGGCGCGTGGGCCGGCATCCGCAACCCGCAGGGCACCGGATCGCGCGGCATCTGGACCGCGGTCGGCCACGCCCGGGCCAAGCTCAACGAGTCGGCACTCCCCTGGGACAACGACCCGCTCGGCTGCGGCCAGGGATTCTCGAGCCTCCATCCCGGCGGGGCGCTGTTCGCATCGGCCGCCGGATCGGTCCACTTCCTCACCGACGACATCGAACACCGGCACATCACCGGCATCACCGCGCAGAACCACACCGACGCGCGCAACGGCGTCTACCAGCGCCTCCTCTCCCGCGACGACGGCCTGTCCGTCGACATTCCCTGATCGCCTCACCACGCACGTTCGCCGCCCGACGGGCGACCGTGCGGTTGCTTCCCTCTCCCTCCTGCCTGATCCCGGAGTACCGATGCCCCCGCTGCAGCGACCGTCCGCGTCCTCACCGCATCCCTTCGGCGCCATCGTGGTGGTGTGCCTGCTCGCGGCGGGCTGCGGGGGCCGCGGCGACATCGGCCGGGTCAGCGGAACGGTGACGCTCGACGGCGCTCCGCTGGCCGAAGCGCTCGTCACGTTCCAACCCACTGCCGGTGGCCCCCCCTCGCGCGCCTGGACCGACGCCTCCGGTCGGTACGAGCTCCGCTACAGCCGCACGCGCGACGGAGCGAAGGAGGGCGACCACGAGGTGACGATCACCACGCTCGACAAGGGTAATCCCGACGCCGACCCGCCCCGGCCGCCACGGCCCGAGCAGGTGCCCGACTGCTACAACCGGCGGACCACGCTCACGGCACACGTGGTGCGCGGCGGCTCACGAATCGACTTCCAGCTCACCGGCTCGACGGCACGCTCGCCCGCAGGCGCGGTGCGCCGGTGACGCCCGTGGCCCGTGGCGGCACGTTCAGCCGTCGGCGGCCGGCGCGCGGGGATTCCCGTCGGCGGCGAGGAGCCGACCGGGGCCGTCGTGGCCGTCGGCAGCGCCGTCCCCGGCACCGTCAGGCCGCGGGGAATTCGCGAACGGCAGCGACGCGATCAAGCAGGCCGACAGGGTCGCGGTCAGGGCCGTGATCAGCAGGCCGATCGTGAACGAGCCGGTCGTCTTCTCGACGAACCCCAGAAGCGTCGGCCCGAGGAAGCCGCCGAGGTTCCCCACCGAGTTGATCAGCCCGACGCTCCCAGCCGCCGCCGTGCTGGCGAGGAACAGATTCGGCAGCGCCCAGAACGCCGGCATGTAGGACTTCATCCCGGCGGCAGCGACCACGAAGCAGGCCACCGTGAGCGGCAGGTTGCCGCGGACAAGCGCCCCCGCCACCAGCGCCGCCGCGCCGATGAACACCGGCACACTGGCGTGCCAGCGGCGCTCGCCGGTGCGGTCGGAATTGCGCCCGACGAAGATCTGCCCGACGATCACCAGCAGCGACGGGAGCATCACCAGCACGGTCACGTCCTCGAGCTTGAGCGCGTAGGTCTTCTCGAGGATGCTCGGGAGGAAGAACTCGATCCCGTAGTTGGCCGTCACGATCCCGAAGTAGGCCAGTGCGAGCAGCAGCACGCGTGGATTGGTGAGCGCCTGCCAGACGGGCATGTGGGCCGCCTTCTGACGGCGCGCGTCGGCCGCGAGCTGGTTTTCGAGGGCGTCGGCCTCGTCGGGCTGGAGCCAGGCCGCGTCGTGCGGCCGGTCGGGCATCAGCACCAGCACGAGCAGGCCGACGATCACCGCCGGGATGCCCCAGGCGACGTAGATCCACTGCCAGCCCGCCAGGCCGAAGAGGCGCGGATGGGCCACCGCCACGCCGTCGATCACCTGTTCCGTGCCGATCGGCAGCAGGAGCCGCGACAGCGCCGGGCCGACGATCATCGCGATCGGCGAGGCGACGAGGAAGATCGACAGCGCCCGGGCCCGCTCCTTCGCCGGGAACCAGTGCGTCAGGTAGACGATGATCCCCGGGAAGAAGCCCGCCTCGGCGAGGCCGAGGAGAAAGCGCACCACGTAGAACTGCAGGGGCGTCTTCACGAACGCGGTCAGCGCCGCGCAGATCCCCCACGTGACCATGATCCGGCAGATCCATTTCCGGGCGCTCCAGCGCTCGACGATGATCGACCCGGGGATCTCGAGGAGGAAATAGCCGAGGAAGAAGATGCCGGCGCCGAGACCGATGACGTCGTTGGTGAACGCCGGCAGGTCCTTGGCCATCGTCAGCTTCGCGATCGCCACGTTGGTGCGGTCGACGTAGGCGATGACGTAGCACAGGAACAACAGGGGCAACAGCCGCCAGTAGGCCTTGCGAAGCGCGCCGTCGAGGGCGCCGTCGAACGCCCGGGGTGATGGTGTCGACACTGGCGGCATCCCTCCCGCGGTGGTCAGGGTCGGGGCGGCGCCAGCGCGTCGTTCGCCCGCCGGCAGCGGTGGAGCGACATCAGCGCGTAGGCGGTGCCGTACTGCTGGTGGTAGTTATAGAGCGGATAGTCCCACCACGAGCCGTCGGCGTCCTGGACGGCCAGCATGATCCGCGCGAGGTGATCCTGGTAGAACGGCCGCTCGGCGGCCGGGAGGATGTCGATCACCCGCGCCGCGTAGTAGTGGCCGAAGTAGTAGAAATAGCCGGCCACCTGGAAGAACGACTCGTGGGGCACGGGGCGCTTCCGCCCGAGGTCGAGCCAGCCGTTGCGCTGGATGAGCCGGTCGAGCCATTCGGCGAGCAGCTCGTCGGTGATCTTCGGGTCGCCCCACATCCGGAACGCGAGGTTGCAGGCCTGGCTGCGGCCGAGGCTGCCGGCGGGGCGATTGATCCCCATCCGCGGCTCCATCCTCAGGTAGCTGCCGTACAGGTAGCTGAAGTCGGGCAGTCGCTGCTTGCGGGTGGCGTCGAGGGCGCGGCTGGTGATCGAAGTGGGGGGCTCGATGCCGATTCCGCGGGCATCGGCGAGGGCGATCAGGACCATCGCGTTGACGAAGCTGGTCGAACTGGAGGCGGGGCGCTGCGTGCCGGCCGTGAAGTCGTAGTAGCCCCAGCCCCCTTCGGCCGATTCGTAGCGGACCAACTTGTCGAATTGTCCGCGGATCAGGTCCGCGATCCGTTCACGCCGCGCGGTGTCGTCGGGAAGCCGGCCGTGCATCGCGACCAGCGCCTGGATTCCGTAGCCGTGCGCCCAGACGTTGTAGATGAGCATCGGATCGTCGCGGCGGACGCGGGGCAGTTCGTCGAGCAGCCAGGCCTCGCCCCGCTCGATCGACCGCAGCACTTCGGGAGAGCCGTCGCTCTCCTCGATGAGTGCCTGCACGCACATCGCCGTGGTGGCGGCGCGGAAGCCGTGATGCGACCCGACGCCGGCCATGATGTTGAGGTCTTTGGTGCGTTCGGCCGTGCCGAACGAGCCGTCGGCGTTCTGCGCCGCCACGAGGAATCGCCGGCCGCGGTCGATCGCGGCGTCGAGCTCGGCGGGTGAGAGCGGGGCCGCCGGGGCGGGCCGCGGCAGCGCGGTCGCGGTGCCGTCCAATCGTTCCGCCGGGCGCGGTTCGTCGGCGCACGCGGGCGTGTCGGCCCACGCCGCGACCATCGTCACCAGCAGCAGCCATCGCCATTCGCGCATCGGCCTTCTCCTTCCGGCGTCCTGCGCGCCGCCCGGCGCGTCACGGTCGCTTCGCGAGCACCGCTTCCCCCGCGGCCACCCCGTCGATGATCTCGGTGCGGCCAGACGCCGTCCGCCCCACCTTCACGGCACGCTTCACCACCGGCTCACCCGGCAGATACACCACGCGACTTCCGTCGTCATCTCGGAAGACGGCGGTCGCCGGGAGCGTCACCGCGTCGGGGCGGGCATACACCTGACACCGCGCGGCACCGTGCATGCCCGGCAGGTAACCGGGGCCGCCCGGCGGCGGCACCACGGCGAAGCGGGCCGCGTAGCGGCCGTTTTTCGGGACCGGGGCGAACGACTCGAGGGTCGCCGGCACTTCGACATCGGGAAAGCCGACCGCCTCGACGCGGCCGGCAAGTCCCGGAGCGACCAGATGCAGATCCTTCTCGTCGACGGTGGCGTCGAAGCCGACACGGGATGGATCGACGACGGTGAAGAC
Organism: Planctomycetaceae bacterium; assembly: GCA_046086245.1. Classification (GTDB taxonomy): domain Bacteria; phylum Planctomycetota; class Planctomycetia; order Pirellulales; family UBA1268; genus F1-20-MAGs016. The sequence goes on from JBJSXB010000111.1 coordinate 5,288, forward strand.
CAACTCCCCCGGCGGCACGTCCTGACCGACCGCCGCCTTCGCGGCCACGGCGCCGGTGGACCACGCGCCGTCGTGCAGCCGGCCGTAGTAGACGATCCCGGCCCGCGGCGCCTTGAGGGCGATCTTCTGGCGGTCGTCCTTCAGTTCGGCGAGTTTTTTCGCCGCCTGCACCCGCGCGTGCTCGTCCTTGGCAAGGTCGAGCCGCTTCTGGTCGAGCCGCAGGGCGAGCGTCGCCCGCGCCTTTTCCAAGTCGAGGGCGGCGCGGGACGCCGCGGCCACCGCCGCCTCGTCGCGGCGCGGGCCCTCGATCGTGAGCTGTTCCTCGGTGTTGAGACGGGAGTTCTTGAGACGGAACTCCGCTTGTTCCACCTCGAACCGCGTGCGTTGGAGGATCATCTCCTCCGTCTCCTCGGTGAGATCCTTGTCCTTGTACATCTGCTGGAGCTGCCGCAGCTCCTCCGTGGCGTACTTGAGGAACTCTTCCGACGCCTTGAGGTTGAATCGCGCCGACTCCTCGAACTGCTTGCGCTCGATCGTCTGCCAGCGCTTGAGATCCTCCGCCGCGATGCGGCCGGCCCGCTCCGCCGCGGCCATCTCCAGAGGCTGCAGTGCCTCGACGATCGGCAACTCGCGCCGCGCGATCTCCAGCGCCTTGTCCGACAGGGCCAACCCCATCTCCGCATCGGTGATCGCGTCGTCGAGTTTGCGGGGATCGAACTGCACGAGCACGTCGCCGGCGTTGACGCGTGTGCCGTGCGGAACGACGGTGACGATCTCCAGCGGCTGTCGCCAGCCCTGCGGGTTGAACTCCACGACGGCCATGTCGATCGGGACGAATTCTCCCTTGAGGTCGAGTTGGACCTCGAAGCGGCCCTTCTCGGCCTTCACCGTCCCGGCGGTCGAGTTCTCGGCCGGCGCCTTCGCATCCACCGGCGCGGCCGCTTCCTGGGCGGCGAGCCGCGATGCCGCCCCGCCGCACGCGATGCCGATGGCCAGCGCACGCGCCGCGCACCGGAACGCGTCGCCCACCGGCGTCGCACGCGGAGCCATCCCGCTGCCCAGCCCCGACCGCTGCCACCACCGCGCCATCGGTCCCTCCTCTACCAGCGAACCCCTGCGTCCCGTCATGGCCCACCGCCCGTGCGGCACGCCCCGGGGCGACCCGGCCGACGACTGTACCATGGCGCGCGGGAGGCCGCCCGGCGATCAGGCGGGGGCGGGACCGGCGAGCTCGCGGAGGTATTCGAGGGTGTAAATCCCGCTGGCATGGCCGTCGGAGAACTCGATGCCGTAGGCGTATTGCCCCACCGGCCGCATCGACGCGACCGCCAGCGGGACCACCTCGGCGGGTGTGAGCACCGGCAGGAGCGGCGGGGGCGCCGCGGCAGCCCGCGTCTCCCGGCAGGTGGCACAGGGGCACGCGTCGCGCAGCAATCGCGGGGTGTACTCGGCGCGCAGTCCGTCCGACCACTCGATCTCGATGCTTCCCCGCGCGGTCCGCGCGAGCGCCCGTGGCAGCGGTCCGGTCATGCTGATGCCTCCGTCGGGAGCGCGCCGGGTGCGGTCCGTCGATCGACGACGCGCCGCGCCTTGCCCTCGAAACGCGGTAACGACCCCGGCTGCACGTCGATCACGTCGATCTTCAGACCGAGCCCCAGCCGTAGGGCATCGGCGATCCGCACCGGGGCGTGCAACCGATCCTCCACTTCGATCACCAGGTGCCCGAGGTGTTCACGCGTCTCGACCGTGACGCGGTACTCCGCCACCTCGGGAAACGCGCGGAGGATACCCTCGATCGCGGAGGGGAAGATATTGACGCCGCGGACGAGCAGCATGTCGTCGCTGCGGCCGAGGATCCCCCCCACGAGGCGCACCCGCGGCGCGGCGCCCGCGGCCATCTCGTCGGCGCTCGGCCACCGGGGGCGGACCACGTCGCCGGTCCGGTAGCGGATCACCGGCGCGCCGATCCGGCCCAGCGTCGTGAGCACCAACTCCGCCAGTTCGGGCGATCCCCCGGCCGCGAACGGCAGGAATTCGGGATGGAACCACTCCTCGATCACCTCGAGCCACGGATCGCCGCCGCACGCGGAAGACGCGCGGCCGTCGATCGCCCCGCCCACGCCCCAAGGTCCCACCTCGCTGGCACCGGCATGGTCGAGGACGTCGGCGCTCCACGCCTTACCGAGCGCCGCCCGCACCGCCGGCACCGATCCACCGGGCTCGCCGGCCAGCACCACCAGACGGATCGGCAGCGCGGAGGTGTCGATCCCCGCCACGGCCGCGACCTCGGCAAGGTGCAGTGCGTAACTCGGCGTCGCCACGAGCACGGTGGCGCGGGTAGCGCGGGCCAGCTCCAACCGCGCCAGCGACGACATGCCGCCGGTGGGGATCGCCATCGCACCCCGTGCCACCACCCCGTCGAACCCGCTCCAAAACCCGAGGTACGGACCGAACGACGAGGCGACGAGGACCCGATCCCCGGGACCGACGGCGCCCCGCTCGAGAACCATCCGCCAGCACTCCATCCACCATTCCCAATCGGCGGCCGTGTCGAACACCGGCAGCGGGCGGCCGTGCGTGCCGCTGGTCTGGTGATAGCGCACGTAGGCGGCGGGGGCGAACGTCAGGTTGGCCGGTACGCCATCGACGACGCCGCCGACCAACTCCGCTTTGGTGGTGAGCGGCCAGTCGGCGAACTCGTCGAACGATCGGGGAGGCCGCCGCCCGCCGAGCTTGGCAGCGTAGAAGGCGTTGGCCGGCAGCACGCGGTCAAGAAGATCCGCCAACCGCGCGAGCTTCAGGCGATCGAGTTCGGCGCGGAGCGGGCAGGAGGGCGTGGACCGCATCCGGTGATTATGGCACGAGCGGCGGTGCCCCGAGGCTGGGGATGCCCTGGAACGGTGCGTTCTGCTGCGGCGCCTGCAGCGCCGGCGGAAACGCGGGCCCCGTCGGCAGCGGCTGGGGCGGCGCGAAGCGGGGCGCGGGAGCCGGAATCGGCTGCGGCACCGGCCGGGGCGCGGGGGCCACGGGAACGGCGAAACTCCCGGCGGAGCGCCGCGCCTGCTCGGCGCGGGCAGCGACCTCCTCGGGAGGCGTCGACGCCGACGGGATCATCGCCAGATCGACGACCCGCTCGTCGCGGATCTCCCACGGCCAGAGATTCTCGGTGACGAAATCGAGCGGAAAAACCTCGTACCACGGGATCGGAAACGGCTGCCGGACGGTGAGGGTCTCGTAGCCGTCCTTGACGAGGCGGATCTTGCGCGTGCCGTAATAGATGAAATCGGTCGAGACGGGGGTCTGCCCGACGTGATAATCGTCCACGTAGACCAGCGCGCCCGGGGGTGTGCTGCGGATCGTCATCCGCCGTTGCACGCATCCGGCGGCGGCACACGCAACGATGCAGCCGACCACCAGAAGCGTGCCGACGCGCCTGACGGCCGTGCCGACGCGCCTGACGGCCTCGCGGCATGGCCGACCTGGACACGGCCATCCCCGCCATCGGCACCCGGACCATGGCCGGCCGGCCCATGTCCGGGACGGGAGCCGAGACGATGACCGGTGGGCGGAACGCATGCCGCGGACCGTAGCAACCGCCACGCCGGCCCGCCAGAGCAGCCGATCGCGGCGATTCCAGGGCCCGAACCGTCTCGCGGCGGAGCCTGCCACGCGGTTAGACTCCGCCCGAACCAACGATCCATTCGGTTCAACCCGGGACGGGTCGACGCGTGGGAAACGGCACCAGCCTCGTCTGTCACGAACTCTCCGACATCGGCCGCCGTCGCGCCAACAACCAGGATTCCCGCGCCGTCCTCCCTCCCGCCGACGCCCGGCAGTACGAAACCCGCGGCTGGGTGTTCCTCGTCGCCGACGGCATGGGAGCCCACGCGGCGGGTGAATTGGCCAGTTCGATCGCCGCCCGACAGGTGCCGTTGGTCTACGAGAAGACCGCGGAGCGTTCCCCGCCGCTGGCGCTGCGGCGCGCGATCGAACAGGTCAATGGCGAGATCCATCAGCGCGGCGAGAACGCCGCCGAGTTCCGTGGCATGGGCACCACCTGCTCGGTGCTCGTGCTGCTGCCGCGCGGAGCGCTGGTGGCGCACGTCGGCGACAGCCGCGTCTACCGGGTGCGAAAACGGACGATCGAGCAGCTCTCGCGCGACCACTCGCTGGTCTGGGATCTCGAGGCCAGCGGAGGACTGACGCGTGAACAGACCGGCGCGGTGCCGCGCAACGTCATCACCCGCTCGATGGGTCCGCACCCGCGCGTCGAAGTCGACCTCGAGGGACCGTTCGCCGTCGAGACGGGGGATGTCTACGTGCTCTGCAGCGACGGACTTTCCGGCCAGGTGGCCGACGAGGAGATCGGCCTGGTCGCCGGCGGGCTCGAACCGCGACGGGCCGCCGAGACGCTCCTCGGGCTGGCACTGATCCGGGGCGGCCCCGACAACGTCACGGTGATCGTCGCCCGCGCCGGCGCCGAGGAGGCGTCGCCGCGCCACCGCCGTGCCGACGACTGGCCGCTCACCGAGGAGGAACCTCCCGCCCGCCGTCCCGCCCGACCGCCGTGGTGGCCGTTGGCGGCCTCCGCCGTCGGGCTGTTCCTCGCGCTGCTCACGAGCCCGTGGAGCGATCTCACCCAGCGGGTGCCCGACCCGTTGCGACCGATCTGCTGGCTGGTCAGTGCCCTGGCGCTGCTGGTGTCGCTGGGCACGCTGCTGGTGGCGATCGTCGGCTTCCTCCCCTCCGACCCGGGGCGGGCGTTCGTGCTCCAACCGGGAGGCCGCCTCGGGCGCGGTCCCTACCGTACCTACGACGCCGCGCCGCGGCCGCCGTTGTTCGAGGGGATCGTCAGCAGCATCGAGTCGGCCGCCGACGGTCTCGCCGATCCGGAGCGGAACCGGACCCTCGAGGCGACGGCCACGGCGCGGGCCTGCGTGGGCCGGAACGCCGTGCCTGAAGCGCTCGCCGAGATCGCGACGGCGGTGGCGATCTACGTCCACTCGCTGCACGTCGCCCGCGGCGACGACACCCACCGCGGCCCGGCGCCGTCCCCCCACAAGCCCGCAGACCCCTCATGACGATCATCACGCGCTACGTGCTCCGCGAACTGCTCCAGGTGTTCCTCGTGGCCCTGGCGGCGCTGACCTTGTTCATGCTCGTCGTCGGACTGGTCAAGGAAGCGCAACAGCAGGGACTGGGGTTGGTGCAGATCGTCGCCCTGGTTCCCTACATCCTGCCGGAAGCGATGCGTTTCGCCGTGCCCGGCACGATGCTGTTCGCGGTCGCCAGCGTGTTCGGCAGGCTGTCGGCTTCGAACGAGATCACCGCCCTCAAGGCGGCCGGCATCAGCCCCCTGGCGACGATCCGACCGGCGCTGTTGCTCGCGGTCGTCGTCAGTCTCGTATCGGTCTGGCTCAACGACGTCGCGGTGTCGTGGGGGCGTGACGGAGTGCGGCGCGTGATCGTGTCGAGCGTCGAGGAGATTATCTACGGACGGCTCCGCCAGCAGCGCGCCTACGCCACGTCGCAGGTGTCGATCAACGTCAAGAGCGTCGACGGGCGGACGCTCGTCCGCCCCACGCTCTCGTTGCAGCCGTCGGGGGGTGGGCCACCGGTGACGATCTCGGCGGCGGCCGCGGAATTGCGGGCCAACCCCGAAGCGGGCACCCTCACGGTCCGCTGCCGCAACGGGACGCTCCACGTCGGCGACGTCAAGGCGGTGTTCCCCGACGTCATCGAGCGCGAGTTGCCTCTCGATGCCGTGAGCCGCAAGGGGGCCGGTTCGACGAGTCCGTCGGAGATCGCGATGGCCGATTTCGGTGCCGCGCGCATCGAGCAGGCGGAGCGGATCGGGCGCATCGAGCAGCATGCCGCCGCGAAGATCGCCATGGCGATGTTCGAGGGGAGGCTCGAGGCGTCGCTCCCCGCGGCGGTCGATCACGAGCGGCAGGTGATCAAGTCGGAACGCGGCCGCCTCCACCGCATCCATATGGAGCCGTGGCGCCGTTGGGCCAACGGCTTCTCGGCGCTGTGTTTCGTTCTCGTCGGCGCCCCGATGGCGATCCGGCTGCGCAACGCCGATTTCCTCACCAGTTTCTTCCTCTGCTTCCTGCCGATCCTGTTGGTCTATTACCCGGTGTTCATGCTCGGCGTCTCGCAGGCGAAATCGGGTTCGGTGCCGCCGATCGCCGTGTGGATGGGCAACGTGCTGGTGTGCCTGTGGGGCGCGTGGTTACTGCGCCGGGTGCTGCGCAACTGACCGATGCCGACGGGCGGACGCCGATGGCGTCGTGCCCCGGCGTCGCACGCCGACAGTCCTCGTGCTCCGTGGTCAGCCGACCGCCCCTGTGGCAGACTGCGGGCCCATCCGTCGGAGCCGCCGATGCCACGCCCGATCACCTTGTTCACCGGCCAGTGGGCCGACCTCCCGCTGGCCGACCTCGCCCGCAAGGCGCGCGGTTTCGGCTACGACGGGCTCGAACTCGCCTGCTGGGGCGATCATTTCGACGTCCGGCGGGCACTGGCGGAGAACGGCTATTGCGCCGGGGTGCGCGACGAGTTGGAGCGCCACGGCCTCTGCGTCCACGCGATCTCGACCCATCTGGTCGGCCAGGCCGTCTGCGACCGGATCGACGAGCGCCATCGTGCGATCCTGCCGGCGCACGTCTGGGGCGACGGCGATCCGGCCGGGGTCAACCGTCGCGCCGCCGCCGAGATCATGGACACCGCCCGGGCCGCCAAGCGCCTCGGCGTCGCGGTGGTCAATGGATTCACCGGCTCGTCGATCTGGCCCCTCCTGTACTCGTTTCCACCCGTGCCCTCGGAGTGGATCGAGGGGGGCTTCCGCGAGTTCGCCGATCGCTGGAATCCGATCCTCGACGTGTTCGCGGAGTGCGGCGTCCGTTTCGCGCTCGAAGTCCATCCCACCGAAATCGCCTACGACGCCGTCACCGCCGCCCGGGCACTCGAAGCCCTCGGTCGGCGCGACGAGTTCGGCTTCAATTTCGATCCCAGCCATCTGCACTGGCAGGGGGTCGATCCGGTCGAGTTCCTCCGCGCGTTTCCGGACAGGATCCACCACGTGCACGTGAAGGACGCGATCACCACGCTCAACGGCCGCGCGGGGATCCTCGGCAGCCACCTCGGCTTCGGCGACCCGCGCCGCGGCTGGGATTTCCGCTCGCCGGGCCGCGGGGCGATCGATTTCGAGGAGATCGTCCGCACGCTCAACCAGATCGGCTATGAAGGCCCGCTCTCGGTGGAGTGGGAAGACAGCGGCATGGACCGCGAGCATGGCGCCGCCGAAGCGGTCGAGTTCGTCCGCAACCTCGACTTTCCGCCGGCCCGTCGGGCGTTCGACGCGGCCTTCGGCGAGGAGGCTTGATGGAGGGGGCGCGGTGCGACGGGGGTGGGGAACGGCGCCGCCGACCGGCGGAAGCCGGCACCAGCCTGCCGACGATGATGCTCGGGCTGGTGCTCGGCGGCGCGGCGGCAGTCGGCCTCGTCCCGGCCGGCCCGGTGACGGCGGAGGAGCCGGTGTCGCCGGCGACGGTGGCCGCTCTCGAGGCGGAGTTCGCCGCCTCGATAGCTGATCTGGTGCGGCGCTGCCGCCGGGGGGGAGACGACCGCCTGGCCCAACTGATCGAGGACTGGCCGTTGCCCGAGCCCGGTCCGCGGCAACAGATCCTCGCGGCACCCGGCGACCTGGCCGCGCCGGCGTGGCTCGACACATCCCGCGCCGGCGCGCTGTGGGACGACTTCGTCGCCGTCCGGAAGAAGCGGGCGGCGGGCTCCTTTTCGCTGGCGGTCGCGGCCGCACGGGCCCACGCCGCCGTTCCCCCGCGCGGTGCCGTCGAGGATCCCGAGCGTCCTCCGTGGCCCGACCGCGGCGACGAGGCCATCCGCCTCCTGCACCGGACGCTCCGCGACGATCCCGACCACGACCGCGCCCGGGCCGTCGCCGGCTGGGTGCGCCGCGACGGCGGCTGGGTGACCGCGGCGGTCGCTCGCCGGCTCGACCGCGGCGAGGAATACGACGCCCGATTCGGATGGCTGCCCCGTGGCCGCCTCGAGCGCTACCGGGCGGGGGAGCGATTCGACCAGGGCCGTTGGATCGACGCCGCCACGTACGACGTGCGGCCACGATCGCTCGAGCGACCACTGCGATTCGAGGCCGACCATTGGCGGATCGCGTCGACAAGTGCGACCGGCGCGACGGCGGCGGTCGCATCCCATCTCGAGGAAACCTGGCACGTCTGGCAGCAGGCCTTCGGCGGCTACCGCGCCGAGCCGGCACAGCGCGAGCGGGTGTTCGAGGGGCGGGGCAAACCTCCCGCCAACGACACCTTCGCCGCGACCCTCGTCCGCGACCGCGGGGAATACGTCGCGGCACTGGAAGCGATCGAGCCGGCCGCCGCGCGCACGGAGGGGATCTATTGGTCGCCGACGAAGATGGCTTGGTTCATCGCCATCGACGACCGGCGCGACGAGGGGGACGACGGCGCGCGCACCGTCCGGCACGAAGCGACCCACCAGTTGTTCGCCGAGACACGCGCGGTGAGCAAACTGGCCGGCGAGCGGGTCGGCTTCTGGGCGATCGAGGCGGTGGCTTGCTACATGGAGAGCTTGGAGCCCACGCCGTTCGGCTGGACGCTCGGCGGCCCCGACGCCGGCCGCATGCCTGCGGCGCGGCAGCGCGTGCTCGAGGATGGATTCCAGGTGCCGCTGGAGGAACTGGCGGCGCTGGGGCGACGGGAGTTCCAGGCCGACGAGCGACTCCCCCGGATCTACAGTCAGATCGCCGGACTGGCCGATTTCTTCATGAACGGACGGGAAGGTCGGTACCGCGACGCCTTCGTCGAATACCTGGTCCGCGTCTACACCGGCACGGCGACCGCCGACACGCTCGCGAAGCTCTGCCGCCGCACCCATGGCGAACTCGACGAGGAGTTCCGCCGCCACCTCGCCACCGCCGACTCGGCCGCCGAGCGGCGCGATCGGTGAGTGCCGGCCGGCGACCGCCCGCCGGCAGCGCGGCGCTCCCCCGGGAACGCGACGCCAACGGATGATTGTCGCCGGGCTGCTACACTCCGCCCCGCCACCGCACGCGTCGCCCCATCCTTTCCAGCGGTTTCCCGCTCCCGGAGCCCTGCACCGATGTCGAACGTCGCCCAGCCGACTCCCTTCGACGACACCGACACCCTCGCGATCAACACCATCCGCACCCTCGCCATGGACGCCGTCGAAGCGGCCAAGAGCGGACACCCAGGCACGCCGATGGCGCTGGCTCCGGTGGCCTACGTCCTGTGGCGTGATTTTCTCCGTTACGACCCACTCGACCCCGCCTGGCCGGACCGTGATCGCTTCGTGCTCTCCTGCGGTCACGCCTCGATGCTCATCTACGCCCTGTTGCACCTCGCCGGTGTGCGCCGGTCGGCCGACGTGTCGGAACCGGCCGTGTCGCTCGACGCCATCAAGCGCTTCCGCCAACTCGACAGCGTCTGCGCCGGCCACCCGGAACACCACCTCGTGGCCGCCATCGAGACGACCACGGGTCCGCTCGGGCAGGGATGCGGCAACTCGGTTGGCATGGCGATCGCGGCGCGGTGGCTCGGTTCCCGCTACGTCGCCGGTGACACCCGTCTGTTCGATCACGACGTCTACGTCCTCTGTAGCGACGGCGATCTGATGGAGGGTGTCGCGTGCGAAGCGGCATCGTTGGCCGGCCACCTCGGCCTGGCCAACCTCTGCTGGATCTACGACGACAACTCGATCACCATCGAGGGCGAGACCCACCTCGCCTACAGCGAGGACGTCGCCGGGCGCTTCGCGAGCCTCGGGTGGCGGGTGGAGCGGGTCGCCGACGCGAACGACACCGCCGCCGTCCGCCGGTCGCTCGAGGCGTTCCGCGCCGAAACCGCGCGGCCGACGCTCGTGATCGTCAAGAGCGTGATCGGCTACGGGGCCCCGAAGAAGGCTGGATCGCACGAGGCCCACGGGGCGCCGCTCGGCGCCGAGGAGATCCGCGGGGCGAAGACTGCCTATGGCTGGCCCGCCGACGCGGCGTTTCTCGTCCCCGACGCGGTACCGCAGCGGTTTTCCGCCACCCTCGGTCGCCGCGGTGCCGCCGCGCGAGCGGCCTGGTCGGAAGCTCGGTCGGCGCTCGCCGCCGGCGATTCGCGTCGCAGCGGCGAGCTCGACGCCTTGCTGGCGGGCACGCTGCCCGGCGGCTGGCAGGGGGCGATTCCCGCGTTTCCGGCCGATCCCAAGGGCCTCGCGACCCGGGTGTCGTCCGGCAAGGTGATCCAGGCGATCAGCGGCGCGGTTCCCTGGTTCATCGGCGGATCGGCCGATCTCGCGCCGTCGACGATGACCCTCGTGCCGGGAGCCGGGGATTATTCCGCCGCCGATCCCAGCGGCCGGAATCTGCATTTCGGAATCCGCGAGCACGCCATGGCGGCGGCCGCCAACGGGATGGCGCTGTCGGGCCTGCGCCCGTACTGCGCCACCTTTTTCGTTTTCCTGGACTACCTCAAGCCGGCGCTGCGCCTCTCGGCACTCGGTGGGCTGGGTGTCGTGTACGTGCTCACCCACGATTCGATCGGACTGGGAGAAGACGGCCCGACCCACCAACCGATCGAACACCTCGCCACCGCGCGTGCCGTGCCGGGGATCAGTGTCTTCCGCCCGGGCGACGCCAACGAAGTGGCGGAGACGTACAAGGTCGTCCTCGCCCGGCACGACCGCCCCGCCGTCGTCGTCTTGTCGCGCCAAAACCTTCCCACGCTCGACCGCGCGGCGCTCGGGCCGGCCGCGGGGACGGCCCGCGGCGCGTATGTGTTGCGCGAGGCACCGGGGGGACGGCCACACTGCATTCTCATCGGCACCGGCAGCGAGGTGACGATCTGCCTGGACGCGGCCGGCATCCTCGAGCGCGACGGGATCGCCGCGCGGGTGGTCAGCATGCCGTGCTGGGACCTGTTCGCGGACCAGGATGCCGCCTACCGGGAAGCGGTGCTGCCGGCGGCGGTCACCGCGCGCGTGGCGTGCGAGGCCGCCTGCGGATTCGGCTGGGAGCGCTGGATCGGCGACCGCGGCCGGTTCGTGGGCATGAACGGATTCGGTGCGTCCGCACCCGCACCGACGCTCTACCGGCACTTCGGCATCACCGCGGAGGCGGTGGCGGCCGCGGCACGCGAAGCACTCGGCTGACGAACGCTCGGGGCCCGACGGGAGCGACGGTGGCCGGTCGACGGTGCCGCCTCACCATGCCCGTCGAGCGAAGGTGCCGCCCGGCCGTCGACCGGGAATCGTCGGCGGGGTTCGCGCAGAGGGCTCTCGAGCCTAGCAGGCTGTGGACAAACAGCCTGCTAGCCTCAGGGATGAGGTGCCGGGAGTGAAACTCCCGTGAAAAGCGCAGCTTTTCGAGTGGCCAAAGGCAATGGATGGACTTTGGCCACGGGCTGCGAGCGCGTCGCGGCAGGCCGTTCAGGGCTGGTGATGCGAATCACCGATCACCGCATCCTCGGGGTCCACGCCGGCGCCGACCTCGCCGCGGTGATTGCGGTAGAGGTGATCGTCGAGATGGACGGCATGTGGGCCGATCCGTTCGACGCGGCCATCCTCGAAGAGCAGATGATGGAGCCGCTTCGGGTGGTTGTCGCTCCAGTGACCGCCATCGTCGGGAGCATCGGCCATGATCGGATGATGGCTCCGGCCCAAGTTCCGGTAGGGCTGGAGCACACCGCCGGCGTCGCGGTGGCCGAGCGTGTATCCGAAGTCACCCCCCATCGAGCGGATCATCGAGTCGAACGCCTGGGCGTCTCCCGATGCCTCCACACGGCGCACCTCGTCGAGTGACGGGATCACGTAACCACGCCGGGCGAGCGCGGAGCCGGGCACGAGGAACGTACCGTCGTCCGCCCGGAGGCGATGCTCCGAGACGAGCGTCGGGGCGTAGAGCCCGGCCCGCGACAACGCCCCCGAACCGGGCGGCATCGGCAACCGACGATGCTCCTCGGCGTAACCCACCAGCGCGTTGCCGATCTGCTGGAGGTTGCGTTCGGTGCGCAGGGCGCGGGATTGACCGATCCCGTCGAGCACCAGCGGGACGAACAGCACGCTCGCCGCGATCGCGGTCGCGGCGAGGATCGCGCGGTCGATCCACACGCGCGGGGAGCGAACCTTGCGGGGCGTCGATTCGGGGCTGAAGATCCGCGGCTGTGGAAGCGGCCCGCGGTGCCGCGTCGCCGCCGTCGATTCACGGTAGCGCTCGACATGACGGCCTGAACGGGGATCACGGTCTGACTGAGGATCACGGTCTGACTGAGGATCACGGCCTGACTGAGGATCACGGTCTGACTGAGGATCACGGCCTGACTGAGGATCACCGTGTGACGCGACCCGCGGGTACGACTCCACGTGCCGCAGGGTCCTCCGCGCCAGCCCCGGTGGGGGCCGTTCGTCATCGACGTCTTCCGCAAGGGGCGACAGTGCCCGGCGCAGGAAGCCGAGATCACGCCGCAGCGCCGGACCCGTCTGCGGATCGGAGAGGGCCGCATCGACCCGGCGTCTCTCGCCTTCGTCGAGGGCCTCGAGCAGATAGCCGATCAGTTCTTCTCGCATGCCGTGAACCCGCGTCGCTTGTGCCGCCGTGTCGTGAAACGCCGCCGCAGTCCGTCGCTTACCACCCGTCGCCACGCGACCACCGGGCCGATGCCTTGCGGCCACCGCCAGAGGGGCCGACCGGATCGCGGATCGAACAATCATTCATCGGTGTGGACCGCAAGGTTGGGGGCTGGTCTCGACGATCGGCTCACGGCACGTTGCCGCTGGCTTGCCACGATTGGTTGAGTTTGAGCAGGGCGGAGTGGAGACGGCTCTTGACCGTTCCCACGGGCACGCCGAGCACGTCGGCTGCCTCGCGGTACTTCAGCCCCTGGTGGTAGACCAGCAACAGCGCACCACGCAGCGTGTCGGGAAGATCCTCGACCGCCGCCCGGATCCATTGCTTGGCCTCCTCGCCGGAAAGCCTTTCGTCGGCCGTCTCGTCGCGCCCGGCCAGCATCTCCACCAACGCGCCGACGTCGTCATCGCCGGTCCGTTGGTCGAGGCTGACCATCCGATGACGACGATTGCGCCGCTGGGCGTCGATGGCCTGGTTCGTGGCGATCGTGTAGAGCCACGGTCGAAACCGTCGGCCCTCGTCGAAACCCTCCTTCTTCAAATAGACCTGGAGAAACGTCGCCTGAAAGACATCCTCAGCCATCTCGGCGTTGCCGAGATACCGCCTCAGATACCCGAACAACTCCGTCTCATAGCGATGGACCAAGGCTTCGTAGGCCGGCTCGTCGCTGGCGTTGCGGAATCTCCGGAACAAGTCCTCGTCCGAACCGCCGTCGCCGTGGCCGCCCTCGGCACCAGCGACGTCAGAGCCGCCGACCGTCGCACGCTCGTCGTCGAGCGACCGAGCCCGTCGCCGGCGACCGGCCGACGCTCCGATGGAACCGGAGCGTGCCGGCGGACGACCGCCACTCTCGCCATCCGCGACGACACCATGCCCGTCGGCTCCGTTCCCGTGTGATTGGTGGCCGGTGGGTGCGGACGAAGCGGCATGGCCGTCGGCGAGCGACCCGGCTGGCCCGGATGCCACCGATCGCGGGGCCGGCTGGGTGGACCCGTTGCCATGGTCCATCCCCGCGGACGACCCACGGCCGCCTTCCGCACCGTCGTTGGGATCGTGACTGAACATGGTGGGTACGCACCACGGTGCCGGAGGGTTCGCCCCCGCGCACCCCTCTTTTCCGGGCACGCGGCGAGTATAAACGGAAATCCAACCCAGTCGCGAAGTTCGGTACGGGTGCCTCGTGTCCGCCCCTCGATCGGTTTCCGGGCCCGCCGGCGTCGCAGGAGCGGCGGCGCATGACGGCGGCCCACCCCGCCCCTACCGCTGGGCCGCCGCCGGCGACGTCAACGCCTTCTTCGGGCTGGCGATCGACAACCTGGCGGCCCTGGTGCTTGCGGTGTCGTTGCTGTCGACGGTCTTCGGCTACCCGCTGGAGTTCGCGTTGTCACACCTCGTGCCGGGCACGGCGGCCGGTGTCGTGGTCGGCGATCTGCTGTTCACCTGGATGGCCTTCCGTCTCGCGCGTCGCACCGGTCGCGCCGACGTCACCGCGATGCCGCTCGGGCTCGACACGCCGAGCACGTTCGGGATGGTGTTCTTCGTGCTCGGCCCCGCTTACAAGGCGTCGCTCGACGCCGGGCTCGCGACCACCGACGCGGCGCGTCACGCGTGGCACCTGGGGATGTGTGCCATCGTCGCCAGCGGCGTGTTCAAGCTCGCCTGCAGCCTGGTCGCGGGTCCCGTGCGGCGGATCGTGCCCCGCGCCGGACTGCTCGGCAGCCTGGCGGCGATCGCGCTGGCGCTGATCACGTTCCTGCCGATGCTGGAGATGCTCGCGTCACCGTTGGTCGGGATGATCGCCGCCGGCATCGTCCTCGGCACGCTGACCGCCGGCATCCCGCTGCCGGGCCGGCTGCCCGGTGCCCTGGCGGCACTGCTCGCCGGCTGCGCGGTCCATGCGATCGGCACCGCGACCGATTGGATTCCGGTTGGCGACCATGTCCCGTTCGACCCCGGTGCCGCGCTGTGGCCGACCGCCTGGCTGTCGGTCGGACGGCTGGAGTGGCTCGAGGCCTGGCCCGACACGGTGCGGACGCTGCCGGTAGTGATCCCGTTCGCCCTGGCGACCGTCGTCGGCGGCATCGACTGCACCGAGAGCGCGGCGGCCGCGGGTGACGAGTACGACACCGGGAAGATCATCGCCGTCGAGGCGGTCGCCACGCTCGTGGCGGGGCTGTGCGGTGGCGTCATTCAGACGACCCCCTACATCGGTCACCCCGCCTACAAAGCGATGGGGGGACGAGCGGCCTACACGCTCGCCACGGCGGCCTTGGTGGGCGTGGGCGGCCTCACCGGCACGTTTGCCTACGTCTATCAGGCGGTCCCGGGGGCGGCGCTCTATCCGATCCTCGTGTTCATCGGTCTGGAGATCACGGCGCAGAGCTTCCACGCCACCCCCGCGCGCCACTACCCGGCGGTGGCGATCGCCTGCGTGCCCGCGCTGGCCGCGCTGATCGGGATCCAGACCGACAAACTGCTCGCCGCCGGGGCCCTGGCGAGTGGCCCGCTGGCACGCGATCTGTTTTCGTTGCGGCTGCTGACATCGGGCTTCATCGTCACCAGCCTCGTCTGGGCGGGCTTGGTGGCGTCGCTGCTCGACCGCCGACTGGGGCGTGCCGCCCTCTGGTGCCTGACGGCCGCCGCCGGCACGCTCGTGGGCGTGATCCATTCGCCGTTCGCCGACGCGAGGATGTTCCTCCCCTGGAACATCCCGCCGCTCCCGGCGGAGGCGGCGGGCCGTGGACCGATGGAGTTGGCGACGGCCTACGCGCTCATGGCCCTGCTGTTCGCCACCTGGGGGGCGTGGTTGCGGGCGACGGTCCGGGGGGAACCTCACTCCAACCCGTAGGCACCCGCCATCGGCACGTCGAGTCCGGTGCGGCTGGCGAATTGCGTCCGCGACAGGAACCGCGGTTCGAGGTTGAAGGTCACGCCGACGTTGTTGCGGCTGTAGTCGACGTTGAATCCGAAGGTCATCAGGAACGATTCGCCGATCCGCACGAGCTGGAAATTCTGGCCGATGTTCATGCCGCGGAGGTTGAGCGCCGTGCCGAACGAACTCGCCCATTTGGGGCTCATGCGGTAGGTGTACGACCCGGTGAGCACACTCGCCTGGATCGGGCCGCCGAACTCGTTGAACCCGATGTAGAAACTGCCGCGCGGGGTCCGATTGAGCAGCGCCCCGACGGTGTACAGCTGCTGCCCGCCGGTGAAGAAGTCCACGTCGGCGCTCGACAACACGGTCGTGCGGTCACCGACGTGCCAGCGGAAGTCGTACTGCCACAAGCCCATCGGCTGGCCGAAGTTCTGATCGGTCACCGGGAAGATCTCGCCATCGATGTCGAGCGTGATCCAGTCGATGATCCGCCGGTTGCCGGCAGGACCACGTTTCGTCTGCCAGCGCTGCCGGGCGGCGAGACGGAACACCGAGAGATCGTTGGCGATTTCGGTCGGTCCCGTGACCCAGCTCGCCAGCCCGCGGCGCACCGCGTACGAGCGCGGGTCGTACTTGCCTTGCGGACCGAACACGAGACTCTCCGCCAGCGGGATCGGCTGGCCGGGCACCGCGCCGAAGTCCCAGTAGGGGATGTTGCGGCGGTACTGATTGATCGTGTCGTCGTCGATCTGGTCGTAGAGCGGGAGTTGCGCCAGATCCTGCGTCGAATCGGCATAGGCGTATTCCGCCTCGAAGACCACCTTGTGGGCGATGCCGTGGACGTTCCAGAGGGTGCTCTCGACCGTGTTGTCGGCGGTCCACAGCGGAAGGCTGGAGCGGATTCCGACCTGGCCGTAGGCCCGGTCGAGTGGTGACTGGGTCAGATCCTGTCCCCAGTGCGCGAGTTCACCGAGGGCGTAGGGGACGAGCTTCACCGGCCCGGCCTGGAACGGCAGGTCGATCTCGTGCCGCGTGGCGAGCCGCTCGCCGATGACGTCGGCCTCGTACGGCAGGGTGGTCCAGTACTGCAGCCCCTGGCCCGGCGTGGGTGTCTGTGGCAGCCCCTGCTTCACGTACGACGCACCGCTGTGCTCGTACCACGAGAGGGCGTCGCGCAACAGCGGTTGCGCCATGGTGTAGTGATCGAGGCGCGGCCACCACTCGCTCTGCGTGAAGAATGGATCGAGCCGGACGCTGGTGAGCAGCCGGAGTTCGCGGTTGTCGACCGGACGGCGCAGGTCGAGCCAGGTGCGTTGTTCGTAGCCCTCCTCCCATTCCGCCTCGTAGTACTCCTCGAGGAAGTTCATGTCGCTGATCCACCCCGCCGCACCGCGGGCCTGCCATCCCGCGCCGAGATCCTGCCGGTGGCGCCAGAAGGTGCGGCCGCGGAAGTCGTTGGGATAGGTGAAGTCGCGCCGGTAGAGACCGAGGTTGTCGATGCCGTGGTCGTTGATGAACCAAGCGTCGAGGACCCCGTTGGCGGGAGTGCCGATGCGGAGGAAGTCGGGCCGGTTGTAGAGCAACGCGGTGCCGAACCCGAAGCCGCGGTAGCTGAGGTAGTCGAGATTGAGATCCCAGTCGACCCCGTCGGGCGGCTGCCGCCAGCCGAAGATCTGGAACAGATCGAAGCTCGTCAGCACCTGCGTGCCGAAGATGCGATCATTGCGCAGTTGCAGATTGTTGATATAGAAGGTCGGCTTGCGCGCATCGGTGGCGAGCACCGGCCACCACAGCACCGGCACCCCGCCGAGCGTCACGGTATTGCCGCGGCTGACGATGAATTGGCGGTGTTCGACCGCGGGCTCGCCGGAGAGAGGATCGGCCGCCGGCTGGCCGTCGGGGCCGGCGAGCGGCACCTGTTCGTCGGTGAACTCCATCGAGCGCGAGCGGAACTCCCAGGTCGGCACGCCGAGGCGGCTCGAGGTGAGCCCGGTGCTATCGGCCACGAAGCGGCTGCGATCGACCTGGCGCAGCACGTCGGCCCGCAGCCGGACGAGACCCGAGTAGTTGTCGACAGGGGTGAGCACGGTGGCGCCAGTGATCACACCGGCGCTGCGCGGCACGTCGTAGAACATGCTCGTCGCCTCGACGACGCGTTGCCCCTGCCGGAAGACGACGTTGCCCTCCATGTACAGTTCGAGCGGAACGTCGGCCCCCTGGGCCGTGCTCCCCTCGAGGTCGGGTTGGCCGCCCCCGCGCGTCCAGATCACGAGCCGGTCGGCGGAGATGTCGAGCGGTCCCGCCGGGTCGACGCCATCGACGACGAGATTGACCCCCGACGTGATCACCGCCACCCATTCCCCACCGGCGGGACTGGGGAACCAGCGGATCGCCAATGGCACGCTCGATCGCGGGAAGGCCCGCAGACGTCGCCCCGGCACCACGGCCACCGCCGGCGGTGGCGGGCCGCCGAACTCGGCGTACTGGGCGAGCGTCACCGACCCGTCGCCCGCGCCGTCGGCGGGCACCGTCTCGACGATCCGATCGCTGGGCCGCTCGTACTCGGCCGGGGCACCGGCCGCCGGCACGATGCTGGCGAAGTCGAGGGTCGGCGTGCGGTGCGTCCAGAAGCGGCCGGTCCATCGCGGGCCGCGAATCGTCGCGCCACCGGCATCGTCGGTGGAGGCGACGCGCACGTCGCCCGCCATGCGCACCAGCACTCCGCGCAGCGGCGGCTGCGGCTCCTCGTCGGGAGAGGTGGCCACCGGGCCGGGATCCTGCTCGATCCAGACCACCGCTTCGTGGCCACTGGCCACCGTCGTGCCCTGGGAGATCCGCACGCCACCGGTGAGGTGCCAAACGTCGTACGATCCCTCGGTCCACCGTGCCGCCTGCGCCGCGCGGATCGAGAGCAACTCGCGTGGATCGACGGCGGGCACCTCGATCCGCCCCGCCTCCGCGATCGCCGCGGCGAGACCGCGGGCCGGTACCGCGGCGAGCGCGCCGGCCGTGGTGGCCGGTTCCGGAACTTGCTGCGCGAGCGTCGGTGCGGCGACGGCGACGCTCATCACCAGCGCGCGGACGGCCGCGGCCACACGACCGCATCGATGACGCGGTCGCTGCACTGGCGACGGACGATGACCGTGGAGGCGCACGCGGAGCGGTACTGCCGGCGGGGTGTGGCAGAAAAAAAGCGGCGGGGTTTATAGGAACGCCGCGCGCGGAGGGTCAAGGCATCGAGGCCGCCCCGAGGGCGTGCAAGTCATGGCGGCGCCGGGAGTTATCCCCGACGTCGTGCGACCCGGGGGCGCGTCCGGTCCGTGCGGTACCCCAGCGCGCGGCGCCCGAGGCGACCGTGGGGAGGAGGGGCGGCAGGGGCAACCTGGCGGTCCTCACCGGATGGCGATTACGATGCCCCCGGTCGCCATGCCGGCCCCTTTCGCGGCCCACGCCCCCGCCTCCAGCGACCCCCAGTCTGCCCGGCCGACCACCCACGGTCCCCCTTTCGCTCCCGCCCCCGTCCCCCGTCCCGACCCGGAGACCCCGCTCCGATGGAGCGCCCCACCGAGCGCGTCGCGCGTTGGCTGATCGCCCACCGCAACCTGCTGGTGATCGTCGCCTTGGTCGTGGGGGCGATCGCGGTCGCCGAGGCACGCCATCTCGAGTTCCAGCGGTCCATCGACGCGATGTTCGACCGCGAGGACCCTGCGCTGGTGCCCTATCGTCGCGCGGCGCGCACCTTCGGGTCGGGCGAGGTACTCGTGGTGGCCTACGAGGACACCGACCTGTTCACCGCCGGTGGCATCGCTCGCCTCGCGGCACTCACCGCGCGGATCGCCGCGCTTCCGGGCATCGCCTCCGCCACCAGCCTGGCGACCACCCCCCTGGGCGCGGGCATCGTCGACGTCGCCGGGAATCGGGTGGCGGCGCGGCTCGTCGCGCTGCTCGAGGGCTACGTGGTCGGAGCCGACCGGCGTACCGCGGCGGTGGTCTGTCTGTTACGGCCCCCGGCGGCTGACGGCACCGGCGCGCCCCGCGGCGACACGATCGACGTTCTGCGCGGTCTGGTCGCCGGTCTCCCCGCGGGCACGGTCGCCGGCGAGCCGGTGATGCTCCGCGACGGCTTCGCCATGCTCGAGCGCGACGGCAACGTCCTCGGCGTGACCTCCGGCGTGCTGGCGGCGGCGGTGCTGCTGGTGTCGTTCCGCAGCCTGCGGTGGCTGGTGGCGCCGTTGGCGGTCGTGCTTCTCAGCCTGTGGATCACGCGCGGCGTGCTGGCCGTCATCGGCATGCGTCTGACGATGGTCTCGACGATGCTGTCGGCGATGGTCACGGTCGTCGCGATCGCGACGGTGGTCCACCTGATCGTCGAGTTCCGCCGCCAGCGGGGGCTGGGGCTCGGGCCCGACGCCGCGCTCGACACCGCGATCACGACGCTCGCCTGGCCGATCGTCGGCGCGATCGCCACCGATGTCATCGGCTTCGGCTCGCTGCTGGTGAGCCGTGTCGGACCGGTCCACGACTTCGGATTGATGACCTCGCTGGGTGCGGTCATGGTGCTGCTGGTGAGCGCGGCGATCATCCCCTTCCTCACACTGACCGGACGATTCGACGCCGATCCGCGCCGCGCCTGGGGCGAAGGTCTGCTCGACCTCGGGCTCGACCGTCTCGTGACCCGCATCGTGCGTCAACCGCTGCGGATCCTCGCCGCGACCGGAGCGATCGTCGCCGTCGCCGTCTCGGGGATGCGGTGGCTGGAGGTGGAGACCGATTACATCCGCAACTTCCGCCGCTCGAGCCCCGTGGTGCGCTCCTACGAGATGATCGAGACGCGGCTCGGTGGAGCCGGCGTCTGGGACGTGCTCGTGCCCACCCCGACCCCTCCGGACGCCGCCACACTGGCCGCCGTCGCCCGCCTCGAACGGCGGCTGCGCGAGGAGGTGACGGTGCCCGCGCCCGACGGTGGTATCGCCCCGGGATTGACCAAGGTGATCAGTCTCGCCGACCTGCTCGACACCCTGTCGCCAGTGTCGCTCGACGACCTCGGCAAGAGCGGCGTCGGTGGCTGGATCGTGACCAACGCAATCGGGGTCCTCGAACGCCGCGAGCCGCGGCTGTTCGCGGCGCTGGTGGGGCGCGATCCTTTCGACGGATCGGGGTGGTTGCGCGTGATGCTCCGCTCGCGCGAACGACAGCCCGCCGCCGCCAAGCGGACGACGATCGCCGCCGTGCGGCGGATCGTCGCCGAGGAGTTCCCCGCCGACGGCGACCGTCCCGGGGCCGAGGTGACCGGATTCTTCGTGCTCCTCGCCCAGTTGGTCGACCGGCTCCTGGCCGACCAATGGTCGACGTTCGCCGTCGCGACCATCGGCATCCTCGCGCTGCTGGCGGTCGGATTTCGCAGTCCGCTGTTGGCGGCGGTGGCGCTGGTTCCCAACGCGTTGCCGATCTTTCTCGTGCTCGGCCTGCTCGGATGGATCGGTGAGCCGGTGAACATGGGTACGGCGATGATCGCCGCGGTGTCGATGGGGCTTTCGGTCGACAGCTCGATCCACTACATCGTCGCCTTCCGACGGCGGCTCGTCGAGGACGGCGCGGTGGCCGCCGCCCTCGGTGTGGCTCACCACACCGCCGGACGGGCGATGATCTTCTCCACGCTGGCGTTGGTAGTCGGATTCCTGGCGCTGCTGACCAGCTCGTTCATCCCCACCGTGTCGTTCGGCGCCCTTTGCTGCCTGACGCTCACCGGCGGGCTGCTCGGCAACCTCGTCGTCTTGCCGGTGCTCCTCGCGCTGGTCGCACCGTGGCTCTCCACCCCCTGCCGCCCGGCCGGCGAGTCGCTACAACTGTCGGCGATGGCCGGGCGTCTCCCGCCCGACGGTCACCCCCCCGCCACCCTCCAACCGGAGACCCGATCGTGAGCCAGGATGCCGCGTCGTCCGCCCCGTTGCCGATCACCGTCGACGCCGTCACGCCGGCGGCTGCGGTCGCCGCCGATGCCGTGGTGCTCTTCGTCGGCACGAAGGACGACGCCGTCGACCTGGGGCGCGGGGCCGCGCCGGCTCTCGACGGCGCCACCGGTGGACTCCTCTCCAGGCTCGTGGCCGCCGGCGAGTTCCGCGGCAAGCCGGGAGAATGCCTGCCGCTGCTCGCGCCGCCGGGCATCAAGGCGGGGCAATTGCTGCTGGTCGGCGTCGGGTCGGCCGCGCAGGCCGATGCTGGCGGCGTCTACCGCGTGGCGGCCACCGCCACCCGCCACCTCGCCGGTCGACCGCGGGCGCTGGTGGCGCTGGCCGCCGATCCCGGCTGGTCCCCGCGGCAGACGGAATCGGCCGTCGCGGGCGCCGCCGTGGGCATGCACGGTCAGGATCTGTATCGCAGCGAGCGGCGCCGGACCCCCTTCCCGATCGTCTGGCTCGGTGGTGCGGCCGACGCCGTCGAGCGCGGTGTGCGGATCGCCGCGGGGGTGAATCTCGCGCGCCGGCTGGTGAACCTGCCACCCGACGATCTCTATCCGGCGAGTTTCGCCGCGGAAGCGGCCGCCGTGGCCGCCGACGCCGGACTGACCTGCGAGATCTGGGACGAGGCGCGCCTGATCCGCGAGGGGTGCCGCGCGATCCTGGCGGTTGGCCGCGGCAGCAACCGACCACCACGCATCGTGATGCTCACCTACCGTGGGCCCGGGGTGCCCGAGGGTCCGCCCCATCTGGCGATCGTCGGCAAGGGCGTGACGTTCGATTCCGGCGGTCTGTCGCTCAAGCCGCCCGACGGCATGCTGACGATGAAATGCGACATGGCGGGTGCGGCGGCGGCGCTCGGCGCCGCCGCGACGATCGCCCGCCTGCAGGTGCCGATCCGCCTCGTGGCGGCCGTGGGCCTCGCGGAGAACATGACCGGCCCGGCCGCCTACAAGCTCGGCGACGTGATCCGCGCGCGGAGCGGCACCACGATCGAGGTCCACAACACCGACGCCGAGGGCCGGATCGTGCTCGCCGATGTGCTCGACGTGGTCCGTGGCCTGCGCCCGGCGGCGATCGTCGATGCCGCCACGTTGACGGGTGCCTGCATCGTCGCCCTCGGCACCGAGGTCGCCGGACTGTTCACCAACGACCAAGCCTGGTGCGATCGCGTGGCGGCCGCCGCCCGCGCGGTGGGCGAACCGGTATGGCAACTGCCGATGTACGGCGAGATCTACGATGACCTGATCAAGGGGGAGGTCGCCGACATCAAGAACGTCGGGGACGGCCGCTGGGGCGGGGCGATCACCGCGGCGAAGTTCCTCGAACGGTTCGTCGGGGGCATTCCCTGGACGCACGTCGACATCGCCGGCCCGGCCTATGCCGAGAAGCCGCGGCCCTGGACCGACGGCGGCGCCAGCGGTTCGATGGTGCGGGCCTTCGTCGAACTGGCGCGGGGTCTGGAGTAAGCACCCCGACGGCCGTCCCCGCGGCGTTCACGCGCCGCGGGCGGCGAGCACCGCGGCGACCCGCTCGCGGGTCACCGGTTCGACGACGCCACGTTCGGTGACGATCCCACGGATCAACCGGGCCGGGGTGACGTCGAAGGCAGGGTTGAACGCGGCGACACCGGCCGGCGCCACCGGTGTCCCGAACGGCGCCAAGACCTCAGCGGCCGCGCGCTGCTCGATGGGGATGCCGCTGCCGTCGGCGAGCGACAGGTCGAACGTGCTCGAGGGGGCGGCGACGAAGAACGGCACCCCGTGCGCGGCGGCGAGCACCGCCAGGGCGTAGGTGCCGATCTTGTTGGCGGTGTCGCCATTGGCGGCGATCCGGTCGGCACCGACGATGCAGGCCGCGATCCGACCGGTGGCGAGCAGGTGTCCGGCCGCCGCGTCGACGAGTACCGTGACCGGCACGCCGCGCTGCGCCAACTCCCAGGCGGTCAGCCGCGCCCCCTGGAACAACGGCCGCGTCTCGTCGGCGTACACCATGAAACGCCGTCCCCGATCCCATGCGGTGGTGATCACGGCCAGGGCCGTCCCCGCGCCGCCGGTGGCGAGGCAGCCGGTGTTGCAGTGCGTCAGCACGTCGCCCGGAGGAAGCCGGTCGGCGCCGTGCGCGCCGATCGCCGCGCACAGACGCCGATCCTCTTCGTGGATCTCACGCGCCACGTCGAGCAGCCGGGCGCGGCAGGCCTCCGCGGGCGCCGTGGCGGGAAGGTCGGCCAGCGCCCCACGGCAGCGATCGACCGCCCAGCGGAGATTGACCGCCGTCGGACGCGCGCTGGCCAGGGACTCGGCGTGCTCCGCGAGCAACTCCCGGGTGGCCCGAGGATCGAGACGCCGCGCCACCGCCTCGCCGGCCGCCACCGCCATACCGTAGGCACCGGCGATCCCGATCGCGGGCGCCCCGCGCACCCGCAGGCTCTTGATCGCCTCCACCACCGCGGCGACGTCCGGGCAGGCGTTCCACCGACACTCGGTGGGCAGCGCGGTCTGATCGAGGACCTCCAGCCGCCCGGCCGCCCCGTCGTCGCCCATCCAGCGGAGGGCGACGGGCATCGCTCCGTCGGCTTGCGACGACGGCGTGCTCACGGCTGGAACGACTCGCAGGGCAGTGCAAACGCCGCGGCGACCGCCGGCTGCACAAGCCGCCCGCGATCGACGTTGACGGCCGAGCGGATCGCGGCGCTGGAGCGGGCGGCGGTCTCCACGCCCGCCTCCGCCAGTTGCAGGACGTATGGCAGCGTCGCGTTGCACAGCGCGTACGTGCTCGTCCGCCCCACCGCACCGGGCATGTTGGTGACGCAGTAATGGACGACGTCGTCGACGAGGTAGGTCGGTTCGGCATGGGTGGTCGGCCGGCTGGTGGCGACACACCCTCCCTGGTCGATGGCGACGTCGATGATCACCGAACCCGGCTTCATGAGGGCGAGATCGCCACGCTCCACCAGATGGGGGGCGCGACCTCCGGGGATCAAGATGCTGCCGATCACCAGGTCGGCGCGGGTGAGGTGGTCGCGGATCGTGTGACGATCGGAATAGAGGCAGTCGATATTGGGTGGGGTGACGTCGTCGAGGTAGCGGAGCCGCTCGAGGTTGGTGTCGAGCAGGGCGATGTTCGCCCCGAAGCCGGCTGCCACCTTGGCGGCGTTGGCGCCGACCGTGCCGGCCCCAAGCACCAACACGTTGGCGGGCGCTACCCCCGGCACACCGCCGAGCAGGATGCCGCGACCCATCTGCGGCTTCTCCAGATACTTCGCCCCCTCCTGGATGCTCATCCGTCCCGCCACCTCGCTCATCGGCACGAGCAACGGCAGCCGGCCACGGTCGTCGCGGAGGGTCTCGTAGGCCACCGCCGTCGCGCCGGTGGCGAGGAACCCCTCCGTCAAGGCGCGATCGGCGGCGAAGTGGAAGTAGGTGAACAGCGCCTGCCCGGGGCGGAGGAGGCGCAGCTCGGCAGGCTGCGGCTCTTTCACCTTGACGACGAGGTCGGCCGTGGAGAACACCTCCGCCGCCGTGTCGACGAGCACCGCACCGCAGCCGGCGTAGGCCTCGTCGAACAGGCCGGAGCCGGCGCCGGCGCCGGCCTGCACGAGCACCCGGTGCCCGGCACGGACCAATTCCTCGGCCCCCACGGGCAACAGCGCCACGCGGTATTCGTCGCGCTTCGTCTCCTTGGGTACGCCGACGATCATGCCTCGCCTCCTGCACGCCATCCACGTGGGCCGAGCCACCCACCGACCGATCGCCGCCGCGGCTCCGTCAGGCGATCTTGTAGTCGGCAGGCATGGGGAGCTTGTAGTTGCCGTCCTTGTCGGGCATCACCGGCGGCTGCGCGTCCCACGAGAGATTCTCCGGCATCGTCCGGTAGTTCATCTCGATCGCCTGTTTGTAGCCCCATTGCTTGCCGGTATAGGTGGCGATCCGGCCGAGCACGGCGGAAAAACTCGACGTCGTTCCGTAGTAGGCGTTGTTGAGCGGACGATCATTGCGGATCGCGTCGTGCAACTCGTCGTGTTCCACCTGGTACGGATTGGGATTGTCCCCCTCGAACTTCCACAGCACCCTACCCGAGTAGTCGGTGATCTCGCCGATCCGGACGTACCCCTTGGTGCCCTGGAACTCCTCGTTCACCCGGCCGTCGCCACCGGGGAACTGCCGGCACTGGCTGGCGATCCGCACGCCACCGGGATAGGTGAAGTTCACGGCGTGATGGTCGTAGATCTCGCCCGGCTGCCCCGGGACGCGGTTTTGCTTCCCGCCGGTGCCGTAGGCCGATTCCGGCAGTTTGTCGAGGAACCAGTTGGCGACGTCGATGTTGTGGACGTGCTGCTCGCAGATGTGATCGCCGCACAGCCAGTTGAAGTGGTACCAGTTGTTCACCTGGAACTGCATCTCGCTCTGATCGGGCTGGCGATTGCGATACCAGATGCCGGCGCCGTTCCAGTAGACCTGCCCCCCGACGATGTCGCCGGCGAGCCCCTCGCGCACGCGGGCCACCGTCTCGCGGTACTTCCGTTCGTAGCGCCGCTGCAAGCCGACGACGACCTTGAGTTTCTTCTCGTCGGCGAGTTTGGCCGCCTCGAGGCACAACCGGGCCCCGAAGGAGTCCACGCACACCGGCTTTTCCATGAACACGTGCTTGCCCGCCTCGACCGCCTTCTGGAAATGGAACGGCCGGAAGCCGGGCGGCGTGGCGAGGATCACCAGGTCGCAGTGATCGAGCACCTTCTGATAGCCGTCGAGCCCGTCGAAACGGCGGTCCTCGGGACAGTCGAGTTTGTCCTTCATCGATTCGACCGCCTTGAGGGCACCGTCGATACGGTCCTTGAAGGCGTCGGCGACCGCGGTGAGCTTGACGTTCGAACCGGGCACCGACAGCGTCTGCTGGAGCGCCCCGGTGCCGCGGCCACCGGCACCGATGAGGCCGATCCGGATCACCTCGCTCGACGGCGACTGGGCATGGACGGCGCGGAGGCTCGCCAGGGTGCCGACGGCGCCGACACCCGCTCCACGGAGGATGTCACGGCGCGAGGCGGACGGGAGCAGGATCGAGGGGAGTGGCATCGACGGAGGCTCCAGACGGGGAAGCGGGCCGGTCACGGCCGAGAGCGTACCCGACGGCGACGGTGAAAAACACCCTCGTTTCCCGGCGGTCGCCGCGCCGCACCGGAGGATCACTCCGCGTCGGCCGCGTCGGGGCGGGCGGCGTCGCGGCCACGCACGAGCAACCGGATCGGCACCTCGCGGAACGGCGTCTGCTGCCGCAGCACTCCCACGAGGTAGCGTTGGTACGTTTCGGGGAGCCCGGCGACCCCGCTGGTGGAGAGCATGATCGTGGGGGGCAGCGCCTCGACCTGCGTGCCGTAGAAGATCCGCGTCGGCCGCCCGCGGCGGTCGGCCGGCGGGTGGTTGGCTTCGACCGCCGCGCGGAGGATCGCGTTGAGCCGCGCGGTCGGCACCCGGCTGGCGGCTTGACGGAACAGGCGCTGCGCCGTGTCGACCGTGGCCTTGACATTGCGGCCGGCCGTCGCGGTGACGAATTCGATCGGCGCCCATGGCATGGTGCGGAACGTGTCACGCAGGTAGGTGACCCACTCTTCGCGCCGCACGTCGGCCGCGTAGAGATCCCATTTGTTGACGACGAACACCACCGGCTTGGCCTCCTCGACGATCGTCTCCGCGAGTTGCTTGTCGACCTTGCCGATCGGCTCGGTGGCGTCGAAGAACAACAGCACGACGTCGGCACGGCGGATACTCCGCTGGGCGCGGTGGGTGGAATAGAAGTCGATGTCGGTCGTGCGGCTCTTCGCGCGCCGCAGGCCGGGCGTGTCGATCGCCAGAAAGGCATGGCCGTCGACTTCGAAGCGGACGTCGACGCTGTCGCGCGTCGTGCCGGCGACGGGGCTGGTGATCACGCGCTCCTCGCGCGCCAACGCGTTGACGAAACTGCTCTTGCCCACGTTGCGCCGTCCGACGATCGCCAGCTTCATCTCGGGCGCCGCCGCCGCATCGGCCTCCTCCGGCCACGCCTCGGGGAGTCGCTCGACGATCGCCTCCTCGAGGAGGTCGCGATGCCGTCCTGCACGGACGCTCACCACCAACGGCGGTCCGTAGCCGAGCGCGGCGAAGTCGGCCCCGTGGACGTCGAGCGCGGGGTCGTCGGCCTTGTTGGCGACGAGGAGCACGTCGGCGCCGGTCCGCCGCACCCTGTCGGCCACGAGCCGGTCGTCCGGCACCAACCCGGCGCGCACGTCGACCACGAGCACCACCAGTGCGGCCGCCGCCAGGCCCGCCTCGATCTGGGCGTCGATCTGCCGGGTGAGTCCGTCGGGGTCGTCGAAGCCCATGCCGCCGGTATCGACCAGATCGACGACCCGGCCGTCGCAGGTGATCCGTTGCACGAGGCGGTCACGGGTCACCCCGGCGGTGGGATCCTCGATGGCGATGCGCTTGCCGACGAGCCAGTTGAACAGGCTCGACTTCCCCACGTTGGGGCGGCCGACCACGACCACGCGTGGCACGATCGTTGCGTCAGACGCGGACATCGGTGGCATCCGGGGAATCGCCGAGCCGGCGCCGCGGCGTGGCATGGACCAAATACCGGTGGGTGATGCCCGCGGAAAAGGCGCGGAGGTCGGCGTCGAGCGCCGACAACACACTGCCCAACCGCACGCGTCGCCCCGCGCCGTCGACTTCGGCCAACGCCGTCGCATCGGCCAGCCGTACCGCCGCCAGCGCCTCCATCACCGCGCGCCGCTCGGCGGCGAGCACCGGGGCAGCCTCGTCCGGAGGGAGGGCGGCGGCATGGGTCTCGAGGGCCGCCACCTGGAATCCGACGGCACGCGGATTGGTCTCGTCGACGACGAGCAGATCGAAGACCGGGGCCGCGGCGGGGTGCCCGGGGTAGCGGTTGCGGTAGGTCATGGAACTGTCGGCGATCTCGAGGAGCATCTCCAGCACGCGCGATTCGTCGGCGGCCGGGATCACGCAGGTCGCGCGGAGCAGATGGACGATTCCCTGGGCCCGCTCCAGCCGCCGCCCCATGTCGAGGAAACGCCATCCGGGACCGCGCGTCATGCTCTCCGTCCCGAAGCCGGCGAAGGCGGAAAGGTCGAAGATGACCGCGTCGAGCAGGGGCAGCAGATCGGCCGCCCCCGCGCCGCCGGCCATGGCCGGGGGGGTTCCCGTCGCCCCGTGGCGCCGTACCCGCGAGAGAATCTTCCATGAGTCGATCGACAGCCGATCTCGAACCACCGAGGCCATCCGCCACAGGTTGACGATCGAGGCGGCGACACTCCCCGGTCGCCCGTCGTCGTGCACGAGGTGATGGAGTTGCGTGACGATCTCTTCGGACGTGTCCGTCCGCCCGGGCTCCGACCGCATCGCTCGCGGTGGCCCCGTCGCCGCGAGCACGTGTGCCACCGCCGCCGCGCTCTCGAGATTGCTCTCGGAAGCCACGCGTGTCGCCACCGCGCGCACCAGGCGGGCGGCCCCCTCCGCCCGCTCGACGTGGCGTCCGAGCCAGTGCAGATGGTCGGCCACGCGGCTGGGCAGGTCGTGGCCGCTGCGCCGCAGCGTCACCGGCTGTCCGGCCGGTGGCAGCAGGGTGACCGGTGCGACCGGCCCCGTGGAGAGTACCCAGACGTCCTTCGACCCGTGACCGGAAAGGAGCGACTCCTCGCCATCGGAGCCACCTCCGACACGCGCCAAGCCACCGGGCATCGCCGTCTCTCCTTCCGCGGTCGCGGTGCTGAAGCAGCGCACCACCACCGGCGCTGGAGCGACGGCGACGCCATTCCAGCACGGAGCGACCGAGCGGTCGACCATTTTCCGGCCGACCCACAGCGCGGGCTGGCGGCGGATCCGCCCGATCAGGGCGGCCCGCGCTGTGGGGTCGAGCCGGCGCACCACGAAGCGCTTCGTGCCCGGCACGGGGGTGAGAGGCTCGATCACCATCGTGTCGAGTTCGTCGAGCACCCGCGCGCGATTCTCGTCGCGGCCGCACCACCACGACGGCGCCGAGGGCAGGAGGAGTGGTTCGCCGAGCAGCCGCCCGGCCAGCGCCGGGAGGAATTCGCCGAACCCCGGCGACTCCGCCAGGCCGCTGCCCAGAGCGTTGGCGACCGCCACCCGTCCCGCCCGGGCGGCTTGGACGAGCCCCGGCGTCCCCGACAACGCGGTGCTGTCGAGCTCCAACGGATCACACTCGCCGTCGGCTACCCGCCGCAACAGGACGTCGATCGGCAGCAGACCCCCGAGCGTCTTCAGGCTCACGCGCCGGTCGCGCACCGCCAGATCGCCACCCTCCACCAGCGCGTAGCCGAGGTACCGCGCCAGGGCGGCATCCTCGAAATAGGTCGCGCCGCCGGGACCGGGGCTGACCAGCGCGATGCGTGGCTGATCGGCTTCCCCGGCGAGCCCGCGAAGCATTTTGCGGACGGCGATGAAGAATGGCGCCAGCCGCGCCACCCGGCTTCCACCGAACGCATCGGGAAGCAGTCGTGACACGACGAGGCGATTCTCCAGCGCGTAACCCAACCCCCGCGGCACACCGGTGCGATCACCGAGCGCCAGCCACCGGCCGTCGGGATGGCGGGCCACCACCGTGGCATGCAGATGCAGCCAGCGACCGCCGGGCGGCTCGACGCCGTGGCAGGCGCGGAGATAGGCCGGATGGCCGAGGACGAGTTCGGCGGGGACGATGCCCTCGTGGAGCGTGTGCTGCGGACCGTAGAGATCGGCCAGGAGGGCGTCGAGCAGGCGGTGCCGCTGGGTGATCCCGGCCGCCAGTCGCGCCCAGTCGTCGGCCGCGATCACCAGCGGGATCGGGTCGAGGACCCAGGGGCGTTCCCCCGGCACGTCGTCGTGGACACCGGCAGCGACGCCGTGATCGCGGATCAATCGCCGCGCCTGCTCCCAGCGGGCGGCGAGCGCCGCGGCGTCCCAGCTTCCCGCGACCGCCACCAAGTGCCGCCAGTGCGGCCGCGGCTCGCCCCCGGGGCCGAGAAACTCGTCGTGGACGCCGCGCGGCGCCGCGTAGCCGGCGAACAGCGGCGCGGCGATCGGGCAATTCATCAGCGGCGGCTCCACGGCGGAACCGATTGTACCGCCGGCGGCGCGCCCGGCCCGATCACCCGATCACGTTTCCCTCGATCCGCTCCAACTCGTCGACGAGCGTGTCGAGGCGGCCGAGCGCCGTGGCCACCGGTTCGGGACCGGTGAGATCGACGCCCGCGTCGCGCAGCAGATCGAGGGGCCACTTCGACGATCCGGCCCGGAGGAAACCGAGGTAGGCATCGAGCGCACCCGGCTCGCCCCGGGCGACCCGGTCGGCGAGCGTGATCGCCGCCGCCAGCCCCGTCGCGTACTTGTAGACGTAGAACGCCGAGTAGAAGTGGGGGATCCGCAGGCACTCCAGTTCCAAGGCGTCATCGATCGTGAAACGCGGGCCGAAATAGGCATCGAGCAGACCGCGGTACAGTCCGCGGAGCCGCTCGAGCGTGAGCGGCTCGCCGCCCTCGGCCGACGCGTGGGCGAGGCGTTCGAACTCGGCGAACATCGTCTGTCGGACGATCGTGGCGCGGATCCCGTCGATCTCGCGGACGAGGATCGCGGCGCGCTCGCGCGGCGACCGGCAGCGCTCGAGGAGAAGGCGTGACAACAGCTGCTCGTTGAAGGTGCTCGCCACCTCGGCCACGAAGATCGTGTACCCGGCGTATGGATAGGGCTGTGATGCGGCCGAGAGCCGGGTGTGCATCGAGTGCCCCGCCTCGTGGGCGAGCGTGAAGACATGTTCGACCGCCTCGGGCTGGAAGTTCATGAGGATGTAGGGGGCGGAATCGTAGGTGCCCGAGCTGAAAGCTCCCGATTGCTTGCCGGCGTTCGGGTAGCGATCGCACCATCTCCCGGCGAGGAGCCCGTGCCGCAGGGTGCCGACGTAGTCGTCGCCGAGAGGGCGAAGGGACTCGACCACGAGTTCGACCGCCTCCTCCCAGGTGTGCCGGCGCTCGAGATCGGGAACGAGCGGCACGTAGCAGTCGTAGTGGTGCAGCTCGTCGAGACGCAGCCAGCGGCGGCGCAGGTCGTTGGCCCGGTGCACCGCGGGAAGCCGCTCGCGGACGGCGCGCACCAGACCGTCGTAGACGTCGATCGGGATATCGTCGGCGAACAGTGCGGCAGCCACCGCGGAGGAATGGCGGCGCACCCTCGCGAGATAGATATCGCGATCGATCGACCCCGCCAGCGCCGCGGCGAGCGTGTGGGCGTGGGCTTCGTACTGCGCATAGAACCGGTGGAACGTCGTCCGCCGCACGTCGCGGTCGTGATCGTGGAGCAACGTGACGAACGTGGCGTTGGTCAATTCCACTTCGTTGCCGCGACCGTCGGTCACCGTGCCGAAACGCATGTCGGCGTCGGTGAGCTGGCGGAACACCCGCCCGGCGGTGCCGGCGAACGTGCCCTGCATCGCCAGCAACCGCTCCTCCCCTTCGGCGAGCACGTGGGGACGCGTCCGCACGAGACGCTCGAGGAGCAGCCGGTAGGGGGCGAGCACCGGGTCGTCGAGCCACGTCGCGAGCGTCTCCGGATCGATGGCGAGGATCTCCGGTCGGATGAAGCTCGCCACCTCACCGGCGCGTGTGGCGACGTGCTCGAAGCGCCCCACCATCCGCTGCGCCGTCGACGCCGACTGATCTTCGGCGGCGCGGAGATGGGCGTAGGTGCCGAGCCGGTCGCCGGCCCGATCGATCTCCAGGTCGAGCGCGAGACACTCCGCCAGACGGTGCGGCGATCGCGCCAGGGTTCCCGCCAGCGCGGCGAATTCCGCCAGCCGCGCCTCCCAGTCGCCGAGGGCCGCCTCCCAGCACTCGTCGCTGCCGAAGAGCGACGACAGATCCCACGTGTCGGCGGGTGCGACCTCGCCGCGCCGGGGAAGCGTCCGCACCGTCATGTCGTCCCCTCCGGATGATCGTCCGCCGCGCAAAGCGGCGCGTTCAGAGACGCCAGACCGCGCTCGACCAGGCGAGACCGCCGCCGAATCCGCACACCACCACCAGGCTGCCGGGCCCGACCCTGCCCGCCCGCCACGCCTCGTCGAGAGCCAGCGGGATCGAGCCGCTGGAGGTGTTGCCGTAGCGATCGAGATTGATGACGAACCGGTCGGCCGGGAGGCCGAGGGCGGATCGTGCCCCCTCGATGATCCGGGCATTGGCTTGGTGGAGGATGAAGCAGTCGATCGCCTCGAGCGGCACCCCGGCGTGCGCCACCACCTGACGGACGTTGTCCTCCACCAGGCGGATGGCCCACTTGAACACCGCTTTGCCCTCCATTCGCATGTACTGCTCGCGGCGGGCGAGTCCGGCGACGGTGACGGGCTGGCGCGAGCCACCCATCGGACAGACGAGCAATTCGGCGCCGCGGCCGTCGGATCCCATCGCGTGGGCGAGCAAGCCGCTGGTGGCGTCGTCCGGATCGGCCACGCGTTGGAGGAGCACCGCGCCGGCCCCGTCACCGAACAGAGGCCAGGTGCCGATGTCTTCGGGATCGACGACGCGGGTGTTGGTGTCGGCGCCGGCGACGAGCGCGAGACGGCTGTTGCCCGCGACCAAAAACTGCGACGCCGTGACCAGGGCGTAGGCGAAACCGGCACAGGCGGCCGTGACGTCCATCGCCGGCGCGGTCACGCCGAGCTGGTCCTGCACGAGGCAGGCGGTGGAGGGGATGCAATGGTCGGGAGTGAAGGTTCCGACCACGAGCAAATCCACGTCCGCCGCATCGACACCCGCGGAGCGCAACGCCTCCCGACACGCGGAGGCCGCCATGTCACTCGTCGCCGTGGCCGTCCCGGCGTGACGCCGCTCGAGGATGCCCGAACGACTCTCGATCCACTCCGGATCGCACCCGAGCCTCGCCAGGTCGGCGTTGGTGACGACATCGGGCGGGACGAAGCTGCCCGTGCCGATGAGGCGGAAGCCGACGGCGCGGCCGAGGCGGGCGGATCGGGGTGCGGCAAGAATGTCGGGAATCATGCGAAGCTCTGGCACCGGCAAGGACGGACGCGGAATCCTAACCGGCCCGGGCCAAAAGGAGGTCGGGCGAACGCCGTGCGGCGAGTGCCCTCGCGCCATGGCGCGCGAGGCTCCCGACCACCGGAGGCGCTGGCGGGCACCGCCGACACCGCCTCATGGCTGTGGCGGGAACCCGCCCGGTCCGGCCGGCGGAGTCGCCGTGCCCTTCGGCTGGACGACCCCCGCGCGGTCGAGATGGATCCGCGCGTACTCCTTCGACGAAACCACGTAATACCAGTCGGCGAAGCGGCCGTTGAGTTCCCGAACCCGCTTTTGGGCACTCTTGACCTTGTCGTCGTACTCGTCCTGACGGCGCCGGTTTTCGCGCTCCACACGGCGACGCTCCTCGAGCCTCTGCTGGGCCCGCGCTTCCTCCGCGTCGGCATCCGCTGGTGCCGCGGCCTCGCCGGATGCGTCCTTCGGCGACACGGGGATGTCGCCGTCGGTTGCAACACCGTCGGTCGCGGCCGCTCCCGTCGGCCCAGCTTGGCCGGGCTCCCCCTGCGCGCCGGGGGTTGCCGGCGGCGGAGTGGGGTCCGCGGCGTCGCCTCCGGGCGGCGCGACCGGTGCCGCCGGCGCAGCAGCATCGCCCGGCGCAGCAGCATCGCCCGGCGCCGGAGGGGTGCCCGCGGCGGGGGGCGTTGGCGGTGGTGCGTCGACTCCCTCGGGCACGGGATCGAGACGCGGTTTCTCGAGGAGGCTTTCGTTGAACCGTGCCATCACCAGCAGATACCGACCGCTGGC
>JBJSXB010000112.1:0-9021 GCA_046086245.1 Planctomycetaceae bacterium
CGTGGTCGCGGGGATCGGCCCACTCGGCTACGCGATCGCCTTCGTCCACGCCCGCAACGTCCGCGGCAGCGCCGCGCGGTTCACGGAGACCTGGCACGACGACGGCGCCATCGACATGCCGGCGGTGGTACGGGCGCTCAAGGCGATCGGTTACGCCGGCACGATGCGCCCCGACCATGCCCCGAGCATGGCCGGCGAGGCGAACGACACTCCCGGCTACGAGATGCTCGGCCGGCTGTACGCGGCGGGGTATCTCCGCGGTCTGATCCAGGCCGCCTGAACCTCCCCACGCCCCGCGGCCGCGTCGCGCCGGTGGGCTCCATCGCGGGGCGTCCCGGCCGCGTGGTCGGAGGACGGGGAACGCTCCGGAAGACGGGGGCCGAGCGTCGCGCGGCGCGGCGGCGTCGACCGGACGCGGAACGCCGTCTATCATCGGAGGGTCGCATTCGATCCCTGGCCCGAAGGGCACGCCGGAGACACGTTCGATGACGATTCGTCGCACCAGCCGCGTCGTTGCATCCCTGGCGATCGCCGCGGCGATCGGGCTCTTCTCGAGCGCGTGGTCGGCCGCGTGGGCGGAGGAATCGCCCACGCTGGCGATCGATCGCCTCGTCGGACGGCGGGCCGGCGACTTTCGCCTGAACGACGTGCAGAACGGCACCGAGACCTGGCTCTACGGCCTGCGGATGAACAACGGTGGCGTCGGCCGCCTGCTCGGCTTCAAGCCGGTCCAGGGGGTGGTGCTCGTCTTCGTCTCGCCGGGCTGTCCGCTCGGCGACAAATACCTGCCGCGGCTCAACGAACTGGCGGCCGAGTACGGCGCGAAGGGCGTACGGTTCTTCGGCGTCGCCTCCGGCGCCGGCGACACGCGCGAGTCGCTGGCGGCCTGGGCCGCCGAGCGCGCAGCGACCTTTCCGATCCTTCTCGACAACGGCAGCGTGCAGGCCGACGCGCTGATGGTGCAGCGCTCGAACGAGGCGATTCTGCTCGATGCCCGGGCGACGATCCGCTACCGCGGGGCGATCGACGATCAATACGGTTACGATTTCTCCCGCGACGCGCCGCGGGAAACCCCGCTGCGCGACGCGATCGACGCCGTCCTTTCCGGCGGCGCTGTGGCGGTCAAGGCGACGCCGGTCGCCGGGTGCCTGATCACGAAGGCGGAGCCCGCCAAGTCGAAGCTCGACGGACTCGACCGGGTACGGCCGGTGCGGGCGGAGATCGCGTCGTGGCTCGACGAGCATGAACCCGCTCCGGAAGTGGGCGCGGTCACCTACCACCGCGACGTCGCCCGCATCGTGCAGACGCGCTGCCAGTCGTGCCATCGGCCCGGCCAGGTCGGCGGCTTCGACCTGATGACATACGGCGACGTGCAGCGGATGTCGGCGATGATCGGCGAGGTGGTCGAGCAGCGGCGGATGCCGCCGTGGCACGCCGACCCCCGCCACGGCCACTTCGCCAACGACCGCCGCTTGTCGGCCCGCGAACGCGCCACGTTGCTGGCGTGGGTCGCCCAGGGCTGTCCGGAGGGCGACGCCGCCGACGGCCCGGCGCCCAAGGCGTGGCCCGAGGGCTGGGGAATCGG
Organism: Planctomycetaceae bacterium; assembly: GCA_046086245.1. Lineage (GTDB taxonomy): Bacteria > Planctomycetota > Planctomycetia > Pirellulales > UBA1268 > F1-20-MAGs016. Next base: position 1,586 of record JBJSXB010000112.1, read on the forward strand.
CACCCCCGATCTCGTCCTCGAGATCCCCGAGGAATCGACCGTGCCCGCGCAGGGCACGATGCCCTACGTGCACGTCGCCGTCCCCACCAACTTCACCGAGGACATGTGGGTGCAGGCGGCGGAAGCGCGGCCCGGCGACGCGGGGGTCGTGCACCACATCATCGTCTTCGTCGCCCCACCGGGCGGCGACCGCGGCATGTCGCTGTTCAACGGCGGACACCTCTGCGGCTACGCGCCGGGTGACATGCCGAGCATCTTTCCGCCGGGGACCGCGAAGAAGATCCCGGCCGGCAGCCAGTTGATTTTCCAACTCCACTACACCCCCAACGGGAAGGCCACCACCGACCGCTCGAAGATCGGTTTGATCTTCGCCAAGGAACCCCCCACCCGCGAGGCGCTGACGATCGGCATCGCCAACCCGGGATTCGTGATCCCGCCCGGCGCCTCCGAGCACCCGGTCCGGTCCCAGCAGCGGTTCCGGCAGGACGTGCGGCTGCTGTCGCTGCTGCCGCACATGCATCTGCGCGGCCGTTCGTTCCGGTTCACGCTCAACGCGGCCGACGAGAAGGCCGCACCCGAAGTGCTCCTCGACGTCCCGGCGTTCGATTTCGGCTGGCAGAGCTACTACACGCTCGCCGAACCGCGCGTGCTGCCGCAGGGTTCGCTGCTGGTGTGCGACGCCACGTTCGACAACTCCTCCGCCAATCCGGCCAACCCCGACCCGACCAGCGTGGTCCGTTGGGGGGAGCAGACGTGGGAGGAGATGATGATCGGCTACATCGACATCGACGTGCCGGTCGGCACCTGGAAAGCCGACGGCGCCGAGAGGCGTGGTGGGCCGAGGCGGCGCTCCGAGGGGGGCGAGTAGCCGACCATCACCCGCCGCCGCGGCCGATCACCGCCCGCCCCGGGCGACGTCCGAGGCGATGCCTCCGAGGTCGGTGAACGCCGCCCGGTCGCCGGCGGCGGCGACGGCGTCGCAGATCGCGTCGATCGTGCGGAAGTGCGGATCGACCACGTGCAGGCAGGCCGGGTGTCCGAGAAAGTCGAACACGCCGCCGTCGGCGATCACCTTCGCGAGGCAGCGACGCGTCGTCGCGACGAAGGCGTCGAGCGACCAACGGCCGTTGCGGAACGCGCCGATGTCGCTGACCGGGCTCATCGGGATCTCCACCAGTCCGCTGGGATAGGCGAAGGGCTGGGCACGGGCCTGCGCGGCGACGATGTCGGAGACCACGTCGGGCGACGGATCGGCGCCGGGCGGGGAGTTGGCGTGGGCGGGATAGAGGCTGCTCACCCAGGGAAAACCGAGGTCGAGCAGCATGGTCTGCAGATCCTCGCGGCCGCGCAATCCGTCGGCGAAGCCCCCGGGTGTGCGGAACCCCGCCGGCGCGATCCCCAAACGCGCGCGGAGCGCGGCGGTGGTGAGGATGATGTTCTCGCGGATCACCTCGGCCGGCGTCCGGCCCGCCACGAGCCAGGGGGCGCGCTGGAAGCGATACTGGAGGTCGGCCGTCGCCGTCGCCAGGAGGGCGACGTGGTCGTAGGTGTGGTTGCCGATCGGATGCCCGGCGCGGTGGAGGCGCTCGAGCCAGCCCACGTCGGCCTGCTCGAGGGCCCGGCCGACGAGGAAGAAATGGATCCGACCTCCGCGCGCCGCCACGCGTTCGGCGGCAGCGACGGCGTAGGCCTTCGTCGCGTCGTCGAGGTTGCCCTTCTCGTAGTCCCAGTGCGTGTCCTCCCAGCGCGGGAAGTTGCGCGCCATCTCGAGGTCGAGCGTGATCGCGATCCGCGCCCGCGGGGGGGCTTCGGCGAGCGCCGTCGGGGCGACGGCCAGCGCGCCGGCGGCGATGGCATGACGGCGCGAGAGCGTCATCGTCCCGCCTCCGTGAGCGGCCGCACCCAGGAGATCTGCGTCACGAGTTGATCGCGGGAGGCGAGCGCCAGCGCCGCCGTGACCGCCTCGCGCGGCGAGAGACTGGCGGGAAACGTGGCCAGCGTCGCGTCGCCGACGAGGAACACGTTGAAGTCACGGGAGAGGTTCTCGTAGCCGGCGGTGGTGCGGCAGTAGCACATGTCGGTGGCATAACCGGCGAGAAGCACGTGCCGGACGCCGCGCCCGTGAAGAAACTCCCGCAGCGGCTCGTAGCCCTCGTCGTCGTAGGCGACGACGTCGTCGGGATCGACGTCGAGATCGGCCGTCACCGGGATCGGCAGCTTCCAGAATCCAGGAGGATCGAACCGGTCGCCGGCGTCGAGGCCGGGAAACTGCCGGAAGTAGTCACGGACCGGATGCCGTACCGACAGCGACAATTCGTCCGGAAGAGCGCCCCCCCGGTAGTCGAAGGCGGCGAGCGTCCCCTTCAAGGCCTCCGCCCCCGCCGCCCGTTCCGCCGCGTCGGGCCGGTGCCCGAACGACCGGTAGCAGCGGGCGCGGATCGGATCGCGCACGCCCGGCAGGCTGTAGACGACACAGTCGACGAGCCCGCGGAGCCGATTGACGAACGGCCGCACCACCTCGCGGGTGTGGCGACCGGCGAGGGCGTTCTTGCGTGGCGTGCAGAAATCGGCGACCCCCGCCGGCTCCGGGGTGCGCCACCCCTGCCCGTCGTCGATACCCCAGGGATGGACCACGATCAGGGCCGTGACGCCCCCCCGCAGCGTGTTGGGAATCTCGACGATCCCCCGCGCGTTGTACGAGAACCGCCAGGCGCGCACCGCGAGATCGGCCGCTTCGTCCTCCACCAGGGGTGGGGCCGCGAAATGCCGCTCCTCCACCAACGGGGCGCACCATTCCGGGTGGTCGGCAAGCAGCGGCGCGGGCCGCTCGATCGGCACGAGGCGGTTGGCGTACGGGCGCACCGCCTCGGGCTCGACCGCGACGACCGCCGTCGGCGTGAGCAGCACCACCGCCAACAACCCCCTCCACGGCATCGGTTCACTCCTGACTTTCGAGGTACGCGAACAAGTCTCGCAGCTGCTGCGGCGTGAGCGGCAGGAGCATATCGGCGGGCATCAGCGACACCGGCGACTCGTGGACTTCGGCGATCGCGGCGGCCGGGAGGACGGTCACGGCGCCCTTGGCGTCGGTCAGGCGGATGCCCCCCTCGGGCCGCGCCTGCGGGATCCCCGAGAGCAGGCGTCCATCGGTCGTCTCCACCGTCACGGCGACGTATTCGCGGCGGATCGTCGCCGAAGGATCGACGATCGCCTCGAGCAACGCCTGCCGGTCGCCGCGATTGGCGGCGCCGAGGTCGGGGCCGACGGTGCCGCCGCTGCCGAACAAGCGGTGGCACGTGCCGCAGTGCTGCGCGAACAGCGCCCGACCGGCCGCCGCGTCGCCCGGTGCGGCGCGGATGTCGTTCGTCAGCCTCCGGACCACCGCCAGCGTCTCCTCCGGCGTGGCGCCGCGGAGCCGCCCCCAGTGACGGGCGACGATCGCGTCGAGCGCGGGATCGGCGAACCGTGCCACGCCGCGGACGAGGTCGATGTCGATCGTCGCGGCGGCGATCACGCCGCGCTCGACGGCGTCGAGCAGCGCCCGCGCGCCGGAGGGGCGTGCCATCAGCGCCTTCCGCAACGCCGCGGCGACCGGGCCTTCCCCCTCCGCGCGGAGCCGTTCGACGAAACACGCCGGCACCGCGGCGTCGTCGGACGCGGCCAGCAGGGCGACCAGCGCCGTGGCCAGATCGGGATCACGGCAGTCGGGCAACGTCGTGAGCGCCGCCCCGTGGGCCGCGGCGTCGCCGCTCCCGACGAGCAGCGATACCGCGACGCGGCGCCGGCCCGCCGGCTGCGTTTCGTCGAAGGCGGCCCGGCGCGCCGCGTCGAGCGCCGCGGGATGCCGGCAGGCGATCGCGAGCCGGCCGAGCACCTCTTCCCCGGGCGCCGCCTTCCAGGCCGCGACGATCGCCCGGCCGAGCGGCCCGGTCGCGAGCGCGACGGCGTCGGCGGGTCGCTCGGCGACGCCCTCGGCGACCGCCCCCCAGGCGGCGAGACGATCGGCGGCGGTGGGGGCGGCCGCGACCAGCGTGCCAGCCGCCACGTCGCCGGCCCGCGAGCCGTCGGCGGCATAGCGGCGCAGCAGGCGCGGGAGCAGCGCCGTGTTCCCGAGCGGCGACGCCCACGCGGTCGGGCGCACGAATCGGCGCAGCACCTCGTCGCACCCACTGCCGGCGTGCGCCTCGACCGCCCACCACCACAGCAGCTCCATCCGCGCATCGCCGGCGTCGATCCCGCGGATCATGGCGGCGTTGATGATCGGCAGTGCGGCGGCGGCGGGAAGGCGGGCGGCCGAACAGGCCAATTGCCGGCGGACGCCCACGTCCGCCTCCTCCACCGCGAGGCGGTCGAGTCGGTGCGCCACCGCCTCCGACACCACTCCCCCGTCGCCGAGCAGGCGCACCGCCCAGCTGCGGACTGCCGGGTGCGGGCTGTCGAGGAGGCGCGGCACGAGCGTTTCCTCTCCCGCGCCCAGACTGGCCAGGGTCCACAGCGCTTCGAGGGCGTGCGATTCGGTGGCGGACGCCATGGCCCGGCGCTCGAGTTCGGGGAGGAGCGGCCCGACGGCGTGCGGGTCGAGGTCGTGGCGGCGCACCAATTCGCGCCGCGCACGGCGTACGAACCACTGGAACGGGTGATCGTGGTCGGCGAGCAGCGCGTCGAGCGACATCGTCGCCGGATCGCCGACCGCCGCCGGCGGCGTCGACGGCACCACGATGCGGAAGATGCGGCCGTTGGACCGGTCCCACTCCGCGTCGGGGTCGGGATGGGCGGTACGGGCGTCGCACCAATCGGTGACCCACAGCGAACCGTCGGGCGCGACCGCCAGATCGGTGGGGGCGAACCAGGGATCGGCCGACTCGAGGAGCACGCCGCCGTTCCGGGTGCGCGTGCCGGAGCCGTCGGCCACGAGATCGTGCCAGCGCACGGCGTGCCCGAGCGTGTCGCCGGCGATGTACGCGCCGCGCAATGCCGACGGCAGCGACATGCCGCGTTCGACGACTCCCCCGACGGTGACGTGGCCGCCACGGAAACCCTCGTGCGGCGCGTGATCGAGCCAGCCATAGGCGAAGCGATTGCGGAGCGGACCGTGCTTGGCGAAAGCCTTGACGAACGACGCCCCCTGAAGGCCGTGCACGAGCACGTGGCCACCCCAGTTGGTCGAGTAGAGCACCTCGCCGCGCGGGTCGAAATCGAGCCCCCAGGCGTTGCCTCCCCCCTCGCAGAACAGCTCAAAACGCCGCGAGCGCGGATGGTAGCGCCAGACCCCCTGTTGGAACTCGATCCCGCGGATCCGCGCGGTGACCGTGCTCCCCTGGCAGCCATACAGCCAGCCGTCGGGACCGAAGGCGAGTGAGTTGGCGACGCTGTGGGCGTCTTCCATGCCGAATCCCTCGAGCAGCACCTCCGGATCGCCGTCGGGCCGGTCGTCACGGTCGCGATCGGCGTAGAAGAGGAGATAGGGCACGTTGAGGACGAACACGCCGCCGTGGCCGAAGGCGATGCCGGTGGCGAGGTTGAGTCCGTCGACGAAGTCGGTTCCCGACTCGAAGCGCCCGTCACCGTCGGCATCGGCGAGGATGGTGATCCGGTCGGCGCCGCGCGGGCCGTGCGGCGGCGGCTCGGGAACGCGGTCGTAGACGGTGCGCGAATAGCGATCCACCGCGACGCGACGCAGCCCCGCCGGATTGGGGTACTGCAGGTATTGGATCACCCACGGCCTGCCCCGGTCGTCGAACTCGAGTGCCACCGGCTGGCGGACGAGCGGCTCGTGGGCGACGAGCGACACCGCAGAGCCCTCCGCGGTCGTGAGCGCCGCCAGCGCCTCCTCGGGGGTGGGATCGGCCGTCGCACGCGACGCCGCGATCGAGAGCAACGCGAGGACCACGGCGTCGAGCCGGCACCCGGTCCGCCGCGCCGCTCGTCGATCGGAGACGTGTCGCAGTGTGGGGCGGTGCATCGGGAAACATCCGCTTGCCGGGTGTCCGCCGCCGTTCAGCGCGCGGGTGGTGAAGTGCGGCGGACCCCGAGGAACGCCACGGCATGAGCCACGATCGCGTCGGCAACCACCTCCGCGACCCCCTCGCGCGCCGCGGCCGACCGGTACTCGGCGCCGAACTCGAGCTGCACCGCGGCGACGTCGAAGCCGCCGGTGGCGCCGTAGTGCCGCGTGATGTAGCCACCGGTGAAGCCCGCCTGCTCGCGCCCGTCGAGGGGGCCGGGATGGACGACGACCCCCCGCTGCCGCAGCGCGCCGCCGAGGCTGTCCGCGCCGGACACCGCACGCGGTCCGAACCGGCGCAGGAGCATCTCCGTCGACTGGCCGTTGCCGGTGCCGCGGAAGACGGTTCCCGCCGCCGAGCCCTGCCCGTGGAAGTCGACCACCAGTCCGGTGCCGTGGCGCTGCCGCATGGTGGTGCAGGCGTCCTCGAGGGCACCGTGGTAGCGGCGGTAGACCGCCTCGGCGACCGGATCCTCGTAGGCCTCCTCGGGCCGGCGATTGGGATCCATGAACCGCCGGTGGGCGCGGTTCACCACGAGCCAAGGTCGCGCGCCGACCCGCCGTCCGATCGCGTCGGCCACCAGACCGGCCAATTCCTCGGTGCCGCCGTCGCGGGCGACGACGAAACCACCCGGTCTCCGTTCGAGTCCCTCGCCGACGCGCGGGGTGCTCCCCGGGATGGCACGCGTGCCCCCGTGCGGCGCCGAAATCGCGATCGGCAGATCGCCGCGCTCGATGCCGAGCAGGTCGTTCGGCTCCTGCGCGACCGTCGGGGCCGCCACCATCCCCGCGACGACCACGATGGTCCACCGCCGGCCCTGCATCGTCAGCCCTCCGCCGTCGCGCGTGGCACCATGCGGACGACCAACGCGTCGTAGCCGAGGCGCCGCTCGTAGGCCGCCGTCTTCTCGACCCGGGGACGCGCTTCCACGACCTCGATCCGCTCCACGCGGCGGCACAGGGCGCCGAGCAGCGCCTTCATCACCGTGCGCGAGTGTGCCGCACCGAGACAGAGATGCGGCCCGAATCCGAAGGTGACGTGGGGATTGGGCCGCCGGTCGAGCCGGATCGCCAGGGGGTCGTCGAACACCGTCTCGTCGAGGTTCGCCGCGGCCCATCCCAACGAGACGCGACCGCCCTGCGCCACCGTGACACCGTGGACATCCGCTCCAGCCGGGCAGACGCGGCCGATGTGCGACAGCGGCATGAACACCCGGAAGAACTCCTCCGCCGCATGGACGATGCGCGCCGGATCGCCCCGCAGATGGTCGAAATCGGCCGGCACCGTCGCCAGGTGGCCGACCGCGCAGGCGACCGAGTGGATGATCGTGTCGCGGCCGCCGGCGAACGCGAGGTTGGCGAAACCGAGCAATTCGGCACGCGTGAGCGGACGGCCGCGGAACCGGGCCCGCGTGAGCAGCGAGAAGAAGTC
>JBJSXB010000113.1:0-3867 GCA_046086245.1 Planctomycetaceae bacterium
ACCCTGGGGTAGGTACCTACACATTACTGTCCCTTTCGCCGCTTTCCCCGTATTGCTACGGTTCTCGCTCGACTTGCATGCCTAATCCACGCCGCCAACGTTCACTCTGAGCCAGAATCAAACCCTTCACTTGATTGGTTCCACTTCACCAGCCGATCGCGATCGCAGCGTGAGCTGCAAACCACGACGAGGCTGGCGTTATTTCGCCAGACCCTGAAAGGGTCGAACTGTCTCTGTTTCTGCCGAAATCGCTCCGCTCCGCACCACCAGGGATGAACCTGGAAGCCCAGAACCTCGCCGATCTCAGCGCCGGTCACGATCGCGTGCCGGCCGAAACCGAAAGAGATCGAACTGCCGAATTGTCAATGAACTCCCGGCGACAGGTCTTTGCGAGACCGTCGTTCAGGTCTTACGAGGGTAGCAGGGATTTGTTCGGCGTCAACCGCCTCTTTTTCGAAGACCCCCACTCTCCCGTCGGGATAGCTTGTTTTCCAAGCGGAATCGCCACGAATTCGCCAGCCGGAAGGGTCAGCGTTCGGCCTCCAACACGACCGGGACGTCAAGTCGCCGCCCCTCGCGCTCCACCCCGACGAGCACCGTGTCACCACTGGTGCGGGTTTCGATCGCGGCCAGAAAATCGTCCGCCGTTTTCACGGAATCGCCCCCCACCTCCACGATCAAGTCCGCCCCGCGGCGGTCGACCCGCTCGAATTCGGCCATGAACGGCCCTTGTCGACGGCGTTCTCGAACGACTCGAAAACCACGCAATCCCGCCCGCTCCGCTGGTCCGTCGGGCACCAAGGCGGCCACCAGCAGTCCGCGATCGGTCTGGTACACGCGGGCGATACCGGCATCGGGACGGACCACCCTCCCCTGCTCGATCAGTTGCGGCACGACTCGCGAGAGGGTGCCCACGGGGATCGCGAAACCGACCCCGGAATGCTGCCCTGTGCGGCTGGCGATCGCCGTATTCATCCCGATCAAACGCCCGCCACTGTCGACCAGCGGCCCGCCGGAATTGCCGGGGTTGATCGCGGCGTCGGTCTGGATGATCGATTTGATCGTGCGCCCACTCCGCGTGGGGAGGGAGCGGTTCAGGCTCGAGATGATTCCCGTCGTCAGCGTCCGCTCCAAACCGAAGGGGTTACCGATCGCAAACACGCGCTGCCCCACCCGCAGGTCGTTCGACGTGCCGAAACGCACCGGTGCGAGCAAGTCCGCCGACGCGTCGATGCGGATCACGGCCACGTCGGTGGCGGCGTCGAATCCCACGAGGTTCGCGGTGTGTTCCGAGCCGTCGACCAGCGTCGCGCGGATCTCCTTCGCCCCCTCGATGACGTGGTAGTTGGTGAGCAGGTGACCACGCCCATCGAGAACGATGCCCGATCCTGCCCCCTCGGACGGCACGTCGATGAAGAACAACCCGGCCGGGGCGGGGGATCGTGTCGTGATGTTGACCACACTGCGGTTCACCGCCTCATAGACGGCGATGTTGGTCTGCTCGTCGGGGGTCCATTGACGGGCCACCAACGGCACCGGTTCCGGTGCCACGATGGCCTGTCCGGCCGCCACGCCGGTCGCGATGCCGACGGCGACCGTGGCCGCGCTCCAGGCGCACGCCGCCGGTAGGCGGACCGGCCGGGGGGGCGAAGGCCGCCCGACCGGTGCCCGACCGATGCTCGGGATGCGCGCCGTGACAGCCTTTTCCAGCATGGTCTTCATCACGACGGCACTCGAGTCGCGCGCCTAAGAAACCCCAACCCCGCTAGAACGCTGCCACTGGTCGTCGCCCGGCATCCGGAACGCCCGGCACGAGGCCGGACGACCGCCACCGACAGTATCGCGGCGGACGATGTGGTCACCAACATGAGATCGATCCCTCCCGTCCCCCGGAAACCCGCTGAACCACGCATTTTCCGGGCAGAACGGCGTTGGCTTGGAAAAGGGGGCCAAATATGCTTGGCCAAAGGCCCGATATTGATCCACGCCATCCCGTGCCCGCCCGGAGGGACCATGTCGACTCGACGCCCGAACGGACGCTTGCCGGTCTTGCCCCCGCTGTTCCGCCAGGCTGCCGGCCGTGGCTGCCCGCGAGCGGGGACGCGACGCCTGTGCGACTCGGCACGCGTGGCGTACGACACGACGACGTTGACGTTCTTCCGTCGGCTCGGCCTGCTGGTGGGATGCTGCCTCGTGGCGCTCGGCGCCGCGGTCGCTACTGCCGCCGACACCGGGGTGCGAATCACGTTCGTCGATCGCTTCCAGCGCGACGACTTGTCGCCCGTCGTCACGGCGATCGGCATCCGCGGTGCGGCGACGCCCCGCGAGGCGGACGCCGCCCAGATCCTCGTGCTCTTCGACACATCGGCAAGTCAGGCCGGTGAATACCGGCGCCACGCCTCGGCGGCGCTCGAGGCGCTGGTGGACAAGTGCCGTCCGGCCGACCGGCTTTCGCTCGCGGCCTGTGATATCGCCTGTGTGCCCCTCTCGAAGCGGTTCGATGCCCCGACGGGCGACGACCTCAAGGCCGCGCGGCTGGCGCTCGAGGGTCGTACGCCGCTCGGGTCCACCGACATCGTCGCCGTACTCGACGAGGCCGCCACCCTGTTCGCACCGGGATCGGCGCAGCGGACCATCGTCTACATCGGCGACGGCCCCGGTCTGTCGGGACTCGACGGCGGCGAGTACCGCCGCATGCTCGACGGCCTACGCGGTCGTCGCATCACGTTCGCGGCCCTGGGGATCGGGCCCGACGTCAATTGGCCATGCCTGGCCGCGATCGCCAACGCTACCGGCGGCGTGGTGATGTCGACCGATGCCACGACGTCTCCCGCCGACGTCGGCGCGCGGATGGCGGCACTCGCGATCGCTCCGGTGGTCTGGCCCGAGGATACGGTCCTCTCCACCACCGCGGCCGACGCGCGGCTGAAACTGTTGCCGGAGCAGGTGCCTCCGCTGCGCGGCGACCGCGATACGGTTCTCCTGGTCGTCGGTCCGCTGGCCGAATCGCGCCTGGAATTCGTGTTCGAGACGGGCGGCGACACCGGGATCGTCCAGCGTCAGGCGATGGTGGCGGTGCCGGATGGGATCAACCGGCCCGACAACGCGTACCTCGAAGAACTCGCCCGCAACGCCTTCGACACCGGAGGCGTGTTCCTGCCGACCATCGGCCGGGAAGGGCTCGAGCTGGCCCGTGGCGTGATCCGCAGCGAGGCGACGACGCTGGCGACGCTGTCGCGGCAAGCGGAGGTGTCTGGAGCCCATGGGTCGGCGATGCGACTGGCGTTCGCCGCCCTGCGCCGCGACCCCGACAATGCCGAGGCATCGGTCGTGTTCACCGCCGCCCAGAAGAGCATCGAGGCGGGGCTGCGGCTCGCCCAGGCCGAACGGTCTGACGACGATCCGTTCAACGCCGATGATCCCGTCCCCGGCCCTGGCACGGGCGATGCAGCGCCACGGCCCGACCCGCTATTGATCGAGGAGCCTGCGGACGGGCTCCGCGGCCGCGCCGTGGTCGAGCCGGAGGAGCGTCCCCTTCCAGAGCCACTGCCACCCGCCGTGCCGACGCCCCTGCCGGACGGCGAACGCGGCGATTGGGCCGCCGATCCCCTGCCGACGCGCGATCCGGCCGTCGCCGGTGAGGATTTGGCCGAGCTCGCCCGGATGCGCAAGGTGCGTGCACAGCGGCTCGAACAGGAGACCGCCGTGCGTCTCCGCTCGGCTCGCCAAACCTGTGCCATCGACCCCGATCGCGCCCGCGTCGACCTCAAGGATCTCCAGCGGCTGGTGTTGTCGTCGGACGACCTCGATCCGGCGGTCCGCGACCGGCTCAACCGGCAGATCGAGATCGGCATCCGCGACGCTATC
>JBJSXB010000114.1:0-5011 GCA_046086245.1 Planctomycetaceae bacterium
CGCCGCCACTCGACGGCCGCCATTCAGACGACGCCGTCGTCGCCCGCCGTCGGCATGGCGAGTGCCGCCGCCCGCCGGTGGAACTCCCGCTCCAGGACCACGAACGCGTCGGGACCGATTTCCTCGGCACGCACCTCGGCCGGCAGGCCGAGTGTGGCGAACACCCCTTCGACCGCCGCGCGTGCCCCGTCCGAGCGCCGTCCGCCGGCGAGCCCCAACAGCACGCCGCGGAGCACCTTTCGGCGGTGACAAAACACGTCGCGCACGAAACGGTGAAAGCGGCCGAGGTCGTCGATCGCAGCGCGCCGCTCGGGATCGAGATCGAGGCGCACGATCGCCGAGTCCACGGCCGGCCGTGGCCAGAACGACGTCGGGGGCAGCACGCGAACGATCTCGCCGCGGCATTGCGCGCCGACCCACACCGACAGTGCGTTGTACGCCGGGTGCCCCGGCGGCGACGTCATCCGCTCCGCCATCTCCCGTTGCACGGTCACCGCGGCGGCCACGAACGGCTCGGGCAGCGCGAGGAGATTCGAGATCACCGGGGTGGCGACGCAGTAGGGCAAATTCGCGGCGAGGATGAATCGGCCCGCCGGACAGAGCCGCCGAGCGGCGTCCAGGGCCTCCAGCACCGCCGGCGCGAGGCGATGTTTGCCCGCCAACGCGTCCCCCTCGACGAGCGTCACGCCGGCGAAGCCGACGAGTCGCTCCCGGGCGAGTTGGGCGAGTCGGGCATCGATCTCGCAGGTGACGACGTGGGCCGCCGTCGTCGCGAACCGCTCGGTCAGTGCACCCGTGCCCGTCCCCACCTCCAGCACGACGTCACCGGGGGCGACCGCGGCGGTCCGCTCGAGAAGGTCGAGGAGATTGAGATCGATGAGGAAGTTCTGCCCATGGCGCGGGTTGACCTTGAAGCCCACCTCGGCGAACAGCGCCCGGAGGTAGGCCGAGGTTTGGCGCGGCAGCGGACCGCTCGGGGTGCCGGGCTCGGTCGGGGTCACGGACGTGCCTCCGCCACCGCGTTCACGGAAAGGAGACGGGCGACGTACTTGCACAGCAGATCGGTCTCGAGATTGACCCGAGCGCCGACCGCCAGGTCGCCGAGCGTGGTCTCGGCGAGCGTATGTGGAATGAGGGCGACGGTGAACGAGTCGGTGGCCGCATCGACGACCGTGAGGCTCACGCCATCCACCGCGACGGAGCCCTTCGGCGCGAGCTGGGCGGCGAGCGTCGCCGGCAGGGCGAAGCGGCAGGAAACCCAGTCGCCGTCGCGCGACGATTCCACGAGCCTTCCCGTGCCGTCGATGTGACCGGTGACGAGATGCCCGCCGAGCCGGTCGGCGAGACGCAGCGAGCGCTCGAGGTTGACCCGACCGCCGATCACGAGATCGCCGAGCGTCGTGCGCTCGAGGGTCTCCGGACCGAGTTGGAACTCCGCCGTGTCACCGTCGCGCGCGACCACCGACAGGCAGCACCCGCCGACACAAATGCTCTCGCCGAGGTCCGTATCGGCGAGCATCGCGTGGGCGACGGCGAGCCGGCGACCGGCTCCCTCGGCCCGGCTGGCCGTCACCCTGCCGACGGCCGCCACCAGCCCCGTGAACATGCTGCACCCGTCGCCACGGCGCCGGACTCCAGGGGATCCCTTCCATTGACACGCGGGTCCAGGATACCACCGTGCGATCGCGGCGGATGGCGCGACGGCCGGGTGGCCGCTCTTGCGTGGCGCGGGCCGGTGGGCACAATCTGCCCGGCCGGCGGATCGCCGGCCATGACGACGCCCCCTCCAGGAAAGCCCGCATGTCCACGATCGTCGATGTCCACGCCCGCCAAATCCTCGACAGCCGCGGCAACCCGACGATCGAGGTCGATGTCAGCCTCGCCGACGGTGCCTTTGGACGGGCCGCCGTGCCCTCGGGAGCGAGCACCGGCGCCCACGAGGCCTGGGAGAAACGCGACGGCGACAAGGCGGTCTACCTCGGCAAGGGAGTGCTCGAGGCGGTCGAGAACGTCAACACCAGGATCGCCGAGGAGCTCGAGGGGTGCGACGCTCTCGACCAGGCGGCGATCGACGAACGGATGCTCGATCTCGACGGCTCCGCCAACAAGAAGAATCTCGGTGCCAACGCGATCCTCGGCGTCTCCCTGGCGGTGGCACACGCCGCCGCGGAACACTGCGGCCTGCCCCTCTTCCGCTACCTCGGGGGAGCCGGCGCCCGACTCCTTCCCGCGCCGATGATGAACATCATCAACGGCGGCGCCCACGCCGATAATCCGCTCGACGTGCAGGAGTTCATGGTCTTCCCGCTCGGCTTCGACACCTTCGACGACGCGCTCCGGGCCGGTGTCGAGACGTTCCACGCGCTGAAGAAGGTGCTCAAGGACAAGAAGCTGTCCACGGCGGTCGGCGACGAAGGAGGCTTCGCGCCACACATCGGCACCTGCGCAGAGGCGCTCGAGGTGATCCTCGCGGCCATCGGCAATGCCGGCTACAAGCCCGGCGAGGAGATCGCGATCGCGCTCGACGTCGCCGCGACGGAATTGTTCGACACCAAGTCGGGTCACTACACGATCGAGGGGAAGTCGCTCGACGCGGCCGGTATGGTCGACTTCCTCGCCAGCCTCGCGGGTCGGTACCCGATCGTGTCGATCGAGGACGGCTGCGCCGAGGACGACTGGCAGGGATGGAAGATGATCACGGAGCGGCTCGGCGACCGGGTGCAACTGGTCGGCGACGATCTGTTCGTCACCAACGCGGAGCGGCTCGCCCGCGGCATCGACGAGCGAATCGCCAATTCGATCCTCGTGAAGGTCAACCAGATCGGCACGCTCACCGAGACGATCGCCTCGGTGCACCTCGCCCACCGTTCCGGCTACACGTCGATCGCCAGCCATCGCAGCGGCGAGACGGAGGACGCGACGATCGCCGATCTCGCCGTCGGCCTCTCGACCGGCCAGATCAAGACCGGCAGCGCATCGCGGAGCGACCGGATCGCGAAGTACAACCAACTGCTGCGGATCGGCGAAATGCTCGGCGACGGCGCGATCTACGCCGGCCGGGGGGTCGCCGGCCGCTGGCCCGGGGTCGCCTGAACGACCGCGGCCGCCGGGTGGAGGTGTGCCATGCCCGATCCTCGTCGCCCGCTCACCGACAGCCCGTGGTTCTGGGGAATGCTGTTCGCCGCGACCGCGCTGGTGGCGCTGGCGCTGATCGCCCCGAAGTTCGACGTCCGGCAGCGACAGATCGAAGGACGCTTCCTCGGCCGACAGCGCGCGGCGATCGAACGCCAACGCCGCGCCGCGGGCCTGGAGCCGGAAGATCTCGCCGAGGAGGCGATCGACCGCGGCGAGGCGCAGCCCGGACGGATCGTGCCGTTGTGGACGCTGGCCGCGGCGGCGCTGGTGACGGCGATCGGCTGCGGAGTATTGCTCGCGCGCGAGCGCCGACCGTGACGAGGCACCCCGGGGCCGCGCGGCGTCGGGAAACGGCAGACGCTCGATCCTCCGGCAACCGTACCGGGACCGTCGGTCACCGCGGTTTGCGGGGCGCGAGCGAATGCCCGCTCGACCGCCGGTCGATCCTCGCGCCGCCGCGGGGTTGCCACGCCCGCGGCCGGACGACGTCGGTCGCCAGCCCGACGGCCTCCAGACCGCGGATCACCCACCACGACATGTCCAACTCCCACCAGCGGTGGCCATGCGAGGCGGCGCGCTGGTCGGCGTGATGGTTGTTGTGCCACCCTTCGCCGTGGGCGAGCAACGCGACCAGCCAGTTGTTGCGGCTGTTGTCGGTGGTGGCGTAATTGCGGTAACCCCAGGTGTGGGAGAGCGAGTTGACGGCCCACGTTCCATGAAGCACGACCACCGTCCGCAGCGCGACCGCCCACACTGCCATGCTCGCCGCGAGCCGCACCGCTTCCGCGGCTCCGCCGGTCCACCAGCCGACGACCGCCCCGACAGCCACCAGCGCCATGGCATGGGCGATGTAGACGAAAAACCACGTGTCACGGCGTTCCAGCTCGCGGTAGAAGCGTTCCCGGAGCAGGTCACGGACCAGCGCCTCGTACGTGCCGATGCGGACGAAATTGCGATGCCGTACCAGGAGCCACCCGACGTGTCCCCAAAAGAACCCGGCGAGGGGGCTGTGGGGATCGGGGCGATGATCGGACTCCCGGTGGTGGAGACGGTGGATCGCGACCCAGCGGGCGGGCGACCCCTGCAGCGTGCACATCCCGAGAACCGCCAGCGTGCGCTCGAGCCACGCCGGGCAGACGAATCCGCGGTGCGTGAGGAGGCGGTGGTAACCCACCGTGATCCCCAGCATGCCGAAAAGGAAGTGGCCGCCGACGGCCGCGGCGGCCGCGAGCCAGGTGAAACACCAGGGCAGCAGCGCCAGGAGGGCCAGCGCGTGGAGCACGCCCAGCACCACGACCTGCGGCCAGTCGGTGACGGCCGGAATCGTCGCCGCCGGGCGATCGATCGACTTCGAGGCGGCATCCCGCTCGGCCACACCCGTCGTCGGTGTGTCGGTGACGATCGCCATCGGCGCCAGCTCCGAGTCTTCCCGAGTGGAGCGGCCCGGCGGTCGGGATGATCCCGTCCTTGGAACAAGCCGTCGGCTTCCTGCCCTGGAGTGACAAGGGTTGTAGCGGGTGGCGGCGAGGATGTCGACGAGCCGGCAGGGGGCCCGCAGGCAGCGCGATCCGCCCAATCGTCAGCCTCACCGTGGAGCGCGTCGCAGGCACCAGCCACGCCGATGGCTCGTTCGGGCCGAGGGATGCACACGCCACGGACGAGGCGGTCGGGCGACGGTCCCTGCGGCGGGGCCCACCGCCGCGCCGCGTCGGCGCGGCCACACTTGCCACCGGCCCCGACTCCGTGACCACTCCCGCGACCATCCCACCGATGAGCATTCCCCGCCGGATTGCGCGCCGCACGCATCTGCACCATCGCGTCTACGTCGTCGAACTCGATCGGGCGGTGCGCCGCGACCGACGATTCGTCTCCCAGA
>JBJSXB010000115.1:0-15287 GCA_046086245.1 Planctomycetaceae bacterium
CTATTGATGTTCAAACGCGGCGACGGGCGAGGCCCTCTGCCGCGGTCATGCGCCAGTGTGATTCCTGTCGGGCCGCCGGCCCACTGGAACACTTCGACATGAAGCCGCAGAGGCGGATGCCCGGCATTCCGCCTCTGCGGCCCATGACGATAGGGCTCGTCGGTCGTCATTCATTTCCGCTCCGTCCTCTCCTGCGATCCGCGTTTCCTGTTCTGCCCGTCTTCTGCCCATCGATTCCCGCCGCTTGAAATCAACCAATGCCGCCTCCCAAAGCCAAACTCGCCAAGTTCGCCAAGAAGAAAGCCAAGCCCCGCACGAAGGTGAAGCGTCGGGATCCAATCTTCATCGATGGTGCCCGCCCGCGGCCGATGTATGTCGACTACAAGGATCTCGAGTTGCTCGGCAAGTTGGTCAACCGGCAGGCCAAGATCCTCGGGCGACGCAAGAGCGGATGCACGGCCGCCAGCCAGCACGCGGTGACCAGCGCGATCAAGCGGGCGCGGTACATGGCGTTGCTGCCGTACGTCGGCGAATGACGTTCCCGCGAGGCCGGTCGTCCGTCGGAGGCCCGCCCGCGTCGGCGGTCTGTGCGCGGCGCGGCCGTGGTTGGGCGAGCCACGCCCGCGGCGTCCGCCGGGCGGAGTTCCTCGCGGCTGCTGGAGCGAGGTGATCGCGTGACCACTACCGGGCGGCAGGCCACCACGTCCGCGCCGTCCGTCGCGCTGGTCGCGCGGCGGCGCGTCGAGTTCCGCGACACGGATGCCGCTGGCATCGCCCACTTCTCGGTGTTCTTTCCCTGGATGGAAGCGGCCGAGCACGAGTTGCTGCGATCGATCGGCGTGGGGGTCGTCGATCACCGCCCGGACGGTGCCACGGTGAGTTGGCCGCGCGTCAGCGCCGCATGCGATTTCCGTTCCGCGGTGCGGTTCGGTGACGAGATCGACATCGCCGTCTGGGTCGCGGCGATCGGGCGGACGAGTGTCAGCTACGCGTTCCGGTTCGCCAGCGGCGAACGATTGGTGGCGGAGGGTCGTATCGTCGCCGTTCATTGCCGCATGGACGCAGCCGCGCGGCCCGAGCCGGTGCCGTTGCCCGACGACTTGGTCCGGCGTCTCCGGCCGTTTCTCGCCCCTTGAAGGGTGCCGCGATGCTCGAGGTCGAGCGGCTCTCGAAGAGCTATCCGACGCCGTCGGGACCGATTCGCGTCCTCGACGAGGTGTCACTGCGGGTCGCCGACGGCGAGCGATTGGCGGTGATGGGGCCGAGCGGTTCGGGAAAGAGCACGCTGCTGTCCATCCTCGGCACGCTCGAACCGCCGACGTCGGGGAACGTGCGGCTCGACGGGATCGATCCGTTCGCGGGGCCCGCCGACGCTCGGGCATCCTTTCGCAACCGCTCCATCGGATTCGTCTTCCAGGAGCATCATCTGCTCGCCGGTTGCACGGCGCTCGACAACGTCCTGCTACCGGCCGTTGCGAACGGACGCCCGTCACCCGCGACCGTGGACAGGGCGCGGCTGCTGCTGGAGCGCGTGGGTCTCGCTGCCCGATCGCACCATCTGCCCGGCCAACTGTCGGGTGGCGAGCGACAGCGGGTCGCCGTGGCGCGGGCGCTGCTGCTCGCGCCCCGCCTGCTGCTCGCCGACGAGCCGACCGGGCAACTCGATTCCCATGGCGCGGCGGCGGTCACCGATCTGCTCGTCGAACTGGGCGCGGAGGTCGGGGGCATGCTGATCGTGGTCACGCACGCCGACGCGGTCGCCGAGCGGGTCGGCCGTGTCCGGCGGCTGGTGGACGGGCGGTTGCAATGACGCGCGGCATGGTCGGCACGCGACGCGGTGCGGTCGCGCGCCCGGCGGGTTTGGTGCGGTTGGCGTTCAACCTCTCGCGCGCATGGTGGCCGCAGTTGGCGGCGCTCGCGGCGGCCGCCGGCGTGGTGGCGGCGACCGTGACCGGGGCGCTTGGCGTGGGCGACAGCCTCGCGCGCGGCCTCGAGCGGGTCGCTACGAGCCGGTTGGGCGGCATCCGCGTGGCGATCGTCGCGGAAGAACCGATCGCGGCGGCGCGGGCGCTCGACAGTGATCCGCCCCTCGTGCCGGCGCTGGTGCTCGCGGCGACCGTGGAAGCGCCCGGCGCGGTCCGGCGGACCGCACCGGCGACGCTGCTGGCCGCCGACGGCCTGGCCCGCCTTGGCTTCGCTCCGCCGGCTCCCGACCCGGGGCCGACGGGCATCGCCGTCAACGAGGTCCTGGCGACGGCGCTTGGCGTGACCGTCGGCGATGCGGTGATTCTTCGTGTCGCCGTCCCGGAGGACGTCCCTGCCGACCTGCCGCTCGGCCGCCGCGATGCCGCTCCGGCCGGCCGCCGGCTGCGTGTGACCGCCGTGCTCTCCGCCGACGGCATCGGTCAATTCGCCCTTCGCCCCACGCAGGTGACGGGTGGACTGGCGATCGTGCCGTTGGAGACGGCCGCGGCGCTGATCGGCCGCGAGGGATCGGCGAACGTGCTCTTCGCCCCGCAGGCGTCCGGCGCGGGTGCCGACGACGGTGCGCTGGTCGATCGTGTGCGCCGCGCGCTCCACCCGACGCTCGACGATTTCGGCCTGTCGCTCGATGCCGCTGCCGCCGGCGGAGTCGCTCGTCTCACCACCCGGCGCCTGGTGTTGCCCGCCGAGGTCGACCGGGCGGCAGCGGCAGTGCTGGCGGGCGTCGCCGGCCGGCCGTCGCTGGCGTTTCTCGCCGTCGAGATGACGCTCGCCCCGGCGGGAGGTCTCCCCGCCGCGCGCGTCCCCTACTCCACCGTCCTGGGCATCGACAGCACCGACCTTCCCGTCGGCCCTCTGGTCGACGACGACGGCGCGGTGCTCGCCGTGCCGGGCGACGACGAGATCATCATCACGCGCTGGGCCGCCGACGATCTCGCCGCCCAAGGGCAGGCGGTGGCACCGGGCGCCGTCCTCGAACTCCGCACCTTTCTTCCCGAGACGCTCCATGGCCGCGTCGAGGAACGGACGACGCGTCTGCGCGTCGCCGCGATCGCGGCCCAAGCGGGCCCGGCGGTGGCCCGTGACCTCGTTCCGGAGGTGCGCGGCGTGACCGACGAAGCATCGATCGCCGATTGGGATCCCCCCTTCCCGTTCGACCGCACGCGGGTCCGGTCGACGCCCCCCGACGACATCGACGACCGCTACTGGAAACTCCACGGCGCCGCACCCAAAGCGTTCGTTTCGCTCGCCACGGCGCGCCGGCTCGCGGGGAGCCGATTCGGCCAGACCACCGCCTGGCACCTGCCGGCGGCGCTGTCCCCCCGGCTGCCCGCGTTGCGGGCGGCGCTGGCGGCGGCGATCGATCCAGCCGCCATGGGCATCACCGTGGTCCCGCTGCGCGCCGAGGCCCTCGCCGCCGCCCGGGGATCGACGCCGTTCGGTGGCCTGTTCGTCGCCCTGTCGGCGTTCGTCGTCGCCGCCGGACTGATCCTCGAGGGCATCCTCTTCTCCCTGGTGATCGCCGCGCACCGCCGCGACGTCGGCCTGCTGGCCGCACTCGGATTCGCGCCGCGCCGGCTCGCGGCCCTGATGACGGCGGTCGCCGCGGTTCCCGCGTTGATCGGGACGCTCGCCGGTGTCGCGTGCGGTCCACCGTGGACGCGTCTGTTGCTCGCTTGGCTCGGCGGCGCGTGGCAGCGCTCGGTGGCCGCCGGCTCTGGGGCGATCTTCGGCACCGCCGGCATCGGCCCCACGACGCTCTCGGGCGCCGCTCTGGTAAGCGCGCTTTTGTCGCTCGCCGCGCTGGCGTGGGGAGCTTACCGGGCCGCGCGCCGCGATCCGCTGGGGTTGCTGCGCGGCACGGAGTCGGCCGTGACGGCGGGGAGCCCGCGAAGCCGGCGATGGATCATGGCGGCGGCGCTTGCCCTGACCGTCGGGGCCGGGCTCGCCTGGCGGGCCTCCAAGAGCGACGCGGCCGCCGCCGTGGGGCTCTTCTTTCTCGCCGGGGTGGCCTGCCTCGTCGGCTTCCTGCTGGCGGTGCGGGTGCGGCTGGCCCGCCTCGGGGACGGCCGGAGCCAGCCGCTGGCATCGCTGGTGCAACTCGCCGACCGCGGTCTCGCGCACGCCCCCGGCCGGGCGTTCGCCGTCGCGGCGATGGTGGCCGTGGCGGAGTTTCTCGTCGTCGCCGTCTCGGCGTTCCGACTCGATGGAGCACCGCAACCGGGACGCGACGGCCCCACGGGCGGCTGGTCGGCGATCGCCACGCTCGGCGCCGCGACGTCCATCGACCCGTCCGATCCGCTGGTCCGGAGCACGCTCGGGCTCCCCGCCGACGAAGCGGCCGCTCTCGAGGGCTGCGAGGTGGCGCTGCTCCGCTCCAGCGGAGGTGACGATGCGAGTTGCACCAATCTCTACGCCAGCGTCCGTCCGGTGGTCCATGGCGTCGGTTCGCGGTTCATCGCGCGCGGCGGGTTCCGTTTCGCTGCCACGGTCGAGCCGAGCGACAATCCCTGGCGGTCGCTCGAGATCGATCCGCCGGCCGACGGGCCGCTGCCCGCGATCCTCGACGCCGCGACCGCCCAATGGGCGCTCAAACTCGGTGGCGTCGGTGCCGAGTTCTCCCTCCCCGACTCGGCGGGCAGCCCGGTGCGGATGCGGATCGTCGGCCTGCTCGAACCGGGCATCCTCCAGGGAGCGGTGCTGGTGTCGGAGAAGACCTTCGGGCGTCTCTTCCCTCGGGCCAGTGGATATCGCCTCGCGTTGGCGCGTGCCGCGGAGGGGGTCGATCCGCGCGTGTTCGCCGCCGGGCTGGCCACGGCCTGGGCCGACGTCGGAGCGGTCGTCGAGCCGTCGGTCGGTCGTCTGGCCCGGTTGCAGGCGGTGCAGAACGTGTTCCTGGCCGGCTTCCAGGCGCTCGGTGCGCTGGGGTTGCTGCTTGGCACCGCGGGCGTGGCGGCCGTGCAGATCCAGGGCGTCGTGGAGCGGTCCGCCTCCTTCGGTTTGCTGGGGGCCCTCGGTTTCGGCCGCGGTCGCGTCGGCATGCTCGTGCTGCTGGAGACGCTCCTCTTGGTCGCGCTCGGCCTCGCCGCAGGAGCGCTGGCCGCCGCGGTGGCCCTGCCCCGCGGAATCACCGGCGGTGCGGCGCGGCTATCGCTGGGGTGGATCGCGCTGACGTGTCTGGCGACCCTGACAGTCGCCGTCGGTGCCGGCTGGCTGGCGGCCCGTCGGGCGATGGGCGTCGCCCCCCGTGCCGCGCTCGGCGAAGGGTGAGCGGCCCTCGCGCGCGACGCCGCGCGGAATCTGGCTTTGTCGTCGCGGTGTCCGGATCGCTACCGTGGGCCCCGGGAGTCCCGTCCGCGATGCACATTCTCGTCATCCTTCCCCGCTGGCTCGGCGACGTCGTGATGGCGACGCCGATGCTCCGCGCGGTGAGGCGGCACTTCGGCGGCGCCGCCCGGATCACCGCCACGGTGAAGCCCGCGTTCGCGCCGCTGTTCGACGGGACCGACTGGATCGACGCCTTCGTGCCCTACGACAAGCGGTCCGCCGATCGCTCGCTGCGGACCCTCGCGGTGGCGCGTCGGCTGCGGCGCGAGCGCCCCGACGTCGCCCTGCTCGTGCCCAACTCGCTCTCCTCCGCCACGCTCGCCTGGTTGGCGGGGGCGCGGCGGCGCGTGGGATTCGCACGCCATGGGCGTCGCTGGCTGCTTACCGATCCGCTCGTCGTGCCGCGCGAACGGGGGCGCATCGTGCCCCAATCGACGGCCGCGCATGCCATGGATCTCGCCGCGTGGATCGGCGTCGCACGGGAGCCGCTGACCCTCGAATTGAAGACCACGGCCGCCGACGAGGCGCACGCCGACGCCGTACTCGCCTCGCTGTTCCCCGATCGTGGCACGGGGCCGCTGGTGGTGCTCAACGACAACGGGGCGTACGGGCCCGCGAAGAGCTGGGGCGCCGACGCCTTCGCGGGGCTGGCGCGGATCGTGCTCGAGCGCCTGCCCGACGCCCGTCTGCTCGTGCACTGCGGTCCGGCGGACCGGGCCGAGGCACGCGAGTGTGCCCGACGGGCCGCCGACCGGCGCGTGGCGAGTCTGGCCGACGTGCCGGAGTTGCCGCTCGGGCTCGCCAAGGCGCTCATGCGCCGGGCCGCCGCCGTCGTCACCACCGACAGCGGTCCGCGGCACCTCGCCGCCGCGTTCGGCACTCCCACGGTGGTGCTCCTCGGGCCGATGGATCCGCGCCTCAGCCGATCCGATCACCGCTGGCTGGAGGAGGTGCGGCTCGACCTCGCCTGCTCGCCATGCGGGCGCCGCGCCTGCCCGCTCGACCATCACGACTGCATGCGGCTGCTCGCCCCCGCCGACGTCGCGCGTATCATGCTCGATCTCGTCGACCGCGCGTCGGCCGCGGTCTGTCGCGTGGCGTGAGCCGCGTGGCCGTGTTCTTTCGGAGGCTCCAGAGATGATGTCGTTCGTCGCCATGCTCGCCGCCATCGGGCTCACCGCCGCTTGCTGGGGTCTGTACGGACCGGTGCTCCACATCGGCCGCGAGGACATGCAGTCGGGTCTCCGTCCGTTCATCTGCGTCGGCGTGGCGTACTTCCTCATCGCGGTGCTGACGCCGCTGGCGCTGCTCGCCTCCCGCGGCGAGAAGGGGGCCTGGACGAGGCAGGGCATCGTCTGGAGCCTGGTGGCGGGCACCGCCGGCGCACTGGGCGCACTCGGGGTGATCCTCGCCCTGACCTTCGGCGGCAAGCCGATCTACGTGATGCCGCTGGTGTTCGGCGGTGCGCCGGTGGTCAACACGCTGCTCACCGCGACCATGAACAAAGCATTCGATCAGATCAAGGCGCCCTTCCTCGCCGGCTTGATCCTCGTCGTCGCCGGGGCCGTCACGGTACTCGTCTTCAAGCCGCAGCCCGCCGTCACCGCGCCCCCGTTGGCCACGGCGACGGCCACGGCGGCGGCCACCGGCGGCGCGGCGGCGACGCCCGCCCGGAGCCCGATCGCCAAGGGGGAGCGGTTTCTGGAGATTCTCGCCTCGGTCGCCCTGACGATGCTCAGCTGGGGCGCGTACGGCCCGGTGCTGCATCGGGGCCAGGCCGCGATGCAGGGAAGCCGCTTGCGACCGCTGGTCTGTATCGGCGCCGCCTACTTCCTCATCGCGGTGCTCGTGCCGTTGGCGTTGCTCGTGCCGTTGGCCGATGCCGGCCGCTGGACCGGCCAGGGAATCGCCTGGAGTCTCGCCGGCGGGTCGCTGGGCGCGCTGGGCGCCCTGGGCACGATTCTCGCTTTCGCCTGCGGCGGCAAACCGTTCACGGTCATGCCCGTCGTGTTCGGGTGCGCGCCGGTGATCAACACCTTCGCCACGATCGCGATGGCCCACACGCCGATGACCCAGATCACCCCACTGTTCCTCGCCGGCTTGCTCGTCGTCGCTGCCGGCGCGGCGACGGTGCTCGCCTTCGGTCCGCGCGGTCATGCCCCGGCGCCGGCGAAAGCGTGAGCGGCGTCCGGCACGCGCGGGCGGCGCGGCCGGCGGCGATCGCCGCGGCGCGGGGTCAGGTCCCGCGCGTGTGACCGAACCAGGCGATGTGGTGCCGCGGTCCGAATCGCACTCCCACCGCGCGGCAGTGCGGCTCGAGCCACCGGCCGATGCGTTCGAGTGTCGGCACGTCGATCCCCTCCGGCATGAGGAAGACGCGTTGCCGGTCGAGCGGCCCGCAGGCGGCGTCGAGATCGCGGAGCCAGGCGAGGGCCTCGTCGCAGTCGGCCGGGCGACCGACGACGAACTTCAGCTGCCACGGCGTGCCGTCGATGAGCGCCCGGATCACGTCGTCGCGTCGCCGTGCCGCTTCGTGCCGGCGACTCCAGGCACGATGGTCGGTGGGGGCAGGTGCCGACGACGAAAGTTTCGGACTGATGCTCACGAGGT
Organism: Planctomycetaceae bacterium; assembly: GCA_046086245.1. Taxonomy (GTDB): domain Bacteria; phylum Planctomycetota; class Planctomycetia; order Pirellulales; family UBA1268; genus F1-20-MAGs016. The sequence goes on from JBJSXB010000115.1 coordinate 7,921, forward strand.
CGGCCCAGCCCGGTGCGGGGCGGCCGGCGAGGACGGTGCCCGCCGTCTCGACCGTGACGTGCAGGCCCGCGCCGCGCAACAGCCCCACCAGTGGCAGGCCGTCGACGAACAGCAGCGGCTCGCCCCCGGTGAACACGACGTGACGGCAGCCGGTGGCCAGGACCTCGCCGACGATCCGCTCGAGCGGCCACTCCTCGCCGACCGGGTCCCAGCTGGTGTACGGCGTGTCGCACCAGCGGCAGCGGAGATTGCAGCCGCTGCCGCGCACGAACACGCTCGGCGTTCCGGCGAGCAGCCCCTCGCCCTGCAACGACCGGAAGATCTCGGCGATCCGCACGCGTGCATCCCCGGGGGTTCGGTCAACCTCGGTCGGGCAGGAGCAGCGGGTCGGTCGTGCCGGCGGCGCGGAATCCGGCCGCGCGCAGATGGCACGCGTCGCACGCCCGGCACGGGCGACCGTCGGGCGCCGGGTCGTAGCAACTGGTGGTCAGGCCCTGGTCGAGTCCCAGTTCGATGCCGAGGCGGACGATGTCGCCCTTCGACAATCGCACCAGCGGGGCGAGGATCTCCACCGGTCGGCCCTCGACCGCCTGCTTGGTCGCCAGCGCGGCGAGGCGGGCGAACGCGTCGATGTATTCGGGACGGCAGTCGGGATAGCCGCTGTAGTCGATCGCGTTGACCCCCAGCGCGATCGCCTCGGCGCCGCGCGTCTCCGCGACCGCGAGCGCCAGCGCGAGGAACACGGTATTGCGGGCCGGTACGTACGTCGCCGGAATGCCGACGGCGATGGTGGCGGCGTCGCGCCCCTTGGGCACGGCGATTGCCGCGTCGACCAGGGCGCTCCCGCCGAGTGACGCGAGATCGACGCGCAGAACGACGTGGTCGTCCACGCCCAACGACCGAGCGATCCGCGCGGCGGCGGCCAGTTCGAGCGCGTGCCGTTGGCCGTAGTCGATCGACAGCGCCGTGACCCGATAGCCCTCACGGAGCGCCCAGGCGGCGACCGTGGCCGAATCGAGACCGCCGGACAGCAGCACGACGGCGCCGCGCGGCCGAGCGGAATCGCGCGGTGCGTGAGAACGTGGTCGGTCGTCGGCCATGATCCGGTTCTACCCGACCCGGCGCCTCCGGGCGCCGTCCCTTCCTTTCACCCGCCGCCGAGGCGAGAATCCGACGGGTCAGGGTCGGAGGGCCGTGACGGCGTGGCGAAGGAGAAACCGGCGATGGCACGGGCGAAACAGGTGATCCTCTCGGCGCTGGCCGACGAGGCAGCTTTCCATCTCACCGCGGTCGAACAATTCGCCGCCCTCGCCGCACTCGGCCTGGAATATTACTCGCTGCGCTTCATCGACGCCGGCGACGGCGTCAAGAACGTGATGAAGCTCTCGCTCGCGGAGATCCGCCGGATCCGCCAGCTCGAGGACCAATACGGCCTCAACGTGGCGTCGATCGCCTCACCGATCGGCAAAGTGAAACTCCACGACGTCGACGACGGCACGAAGAACGCCCACGTCCCGTTTCGCACCTACCTGTCGCGCGAGGTGGCACGGGCCTGCGAGCTGGCACACGCCTTCGAGACGAAGTTGATCCGCGGGTTCTCGTTCTATCATCCGCGCGGCACGCGTCCCGAGGACCATCTCGAGGAGGCGGTCGAACGGATCGGTCGCATCGCCGAGGCCTGTCATCGCTCTGATTTGACGTTTGGCCTCGAGGTGGAGGCCAATCTCGTGGGCCAGACCGGCGACCTGCTCGCGGAGATTCATCGGCGCGTCAACCATCCGGCGCTCGTGCTCGTGTTCGACGCCGCGAACCTCGTCGTCCAGGGGTTGTCGCCGGCGCAGGTGTACCACCAGTGGGAGGTGATGAAGCCGGGGCTCGGCTGGGTGCACATCAAGGACTACAAGCGCGCCACGTCGCGCCGCCGCGACGGCCACGTCGACGAGGACGCGCTCGCCCATTTCGTCCCCGCGGATCGCGGCGCCGGCGGTCACGCCCGCATCCTCGCCGACTTGAAGGCGATGCTGCCGTCGCTGTCCCGGCGGCTCGAGCGGCGGGGTATCCCGGGCGTGTTCCTCGACCTCGAACCGCACGTCCGCGGGGGTGGACAGTTCGGCGGTACGAGCGGACCCGACGGCATGGGCATCGCGGTCCGCTCCCTCTGCCGGGTGCTCGACGACGTCGGTGTCGAGTACCATCTGCGGGACTTCGACGACCTGCTCGCGGCCCGCGGTCGGGGGGGCGGCCGGCGGAGGAGTTGACCGCCGGGCGCACGCGGACCCGGACTCCCGGAAGCGAGCAGGGGCGAGATGGGTGAGACGACCGAACCGGGCGGCTACTTCGTCGCCAACTATCCTCCGTTCGCCCGCTGGCATTCCGCCGCCGTGCCGGACGTGCTCGCGGCGTTCGCCGCCGCGCCGACGGCCACGCCGTTGGGGCTCTATCTCCACGTGCCGTTCTGCCGGAAACGCTGCAAGTTCTGCTACTTCCGCGTCTACACCGACACCTCCGCCGCCGACGTCGAGCGCTATTCGCAGGGGCTCGCGGCGGAGGCCGCGATCGTGGCCGCACGTCCGGCGGTCGCCGGGCGGCCGGTGCGCTACGTCTACTTCGGCGGTGGCACCCCCTCGTTCCTTTCGGTGCGGCAACTGGAGCGGCTCGTGGCGGGTTTGCGCTCGAGCCTCGGCTGGGACGACGCCGAGGAGGTGACGTTCGAGTGCGAGCCGGGCACGCTGTCGGCGCCGAAGGTCGAGGCGCTGCGTGCCCTGGGAATGACACGGCTATCGCTCGGTGTCGAGAACTTCGACGACACGATCCTCGAGGCGAACGGCCGGGCCCACCTGTCGGCGGAGATCCTCCGCGCGTGGGACTGGATTCGCGCGGCGGGGTTCCCCAGCACCAACGTCGATCTGATCGCCGGCATGCTGGGGGAGACCTTCGCAAGCTGGCGGGCGACCGTCGACAAGACACTGGCGCTCGAGCCGGACAGCATCACGATCTACCAACTCGAGCTGCCGCTCAACACGGTCTTCGTTCACGACGCCAAGGCCGCCGGCACCGCGACCCCGGTCGCCGACTGGCCGACGAAGCGGGCGTGGGTCGACTGGGCGTTCGACCGCGCCCTCGCGGCCGGCTATGCGCTCTCCAGCGGCTATACGCTGGTCCGGGATCCGACGCGGGTGCATTTTCGGTACCGCGACATGTTGTGGGAGGGAAGCGACCTGGTCGCCCTCGGCGTGGCGAGCTTCGGCCATCTTTCCGGGATCCATTACCAGAACGCCACCCATTGGTCCGACTATCTCGACACGGTCGAGGCGGGGCGACTGCCGATCCATCGCGGGCTGCGCCCGACCGCGCGGGAGTTGCTCATCCGCGAGATGGTGCTGGGGCTCAAACGGGGAGCGCTCGATCGTGATCGGCTCGTGGCGAAGTACGGGGTCGATCCGCTGGTCGCGTGGGAGCCGGTTTGGGCGGGGCTCGAGCGGGAAGGCTTCCTCGAGACGTTGGTTCCGCACCCCGTCCTCTCGCGCGCCGGCCTGTTGAGGGTCGACGAACTCCTCCATCGCTTCTTCGAGGATCGCCCGGCCGCCGCGGCGTCGTAGGTTCGGGTGACCAGATCGGTCGCCAGATCGGTGGCCGCACCGGCGGCCCCCTCGGTGAGGGGGGTTCGGGGCGTTGCCTCCGGGTTATCCCCGCGCGGTTGGTGCGGTTTCTCACCTGGTAGCGCGTGTTTCATCCCATGCGCTGCCAGGCCGCCGGGCGACAGGATAGGTTCAGGCGCGGTCGGATGTCCCGGCTCGGTGCCCCGGACGTCGTAAAGGAGTTTTCGTGCCCGACACGCCGCCGACGATCGACACGCCGCCCGGCTCGGCGCCGATGCACGCCGCGGGCATCCGCGGCCGCCCGGCATCCCCCCCATCCCACTCCTGCCCGGACAAACGGGCGTCCCGCGACCGCCTCCGGGCGATGGCGGCCGATCTCGTTGCCTCGTGGCGGGCCGAGGGGATTCCGCCCGGCAGTCGCTCGCCGGCGGGGTTGCGGCGCCACGCAGAGCTGATGCTCGACCGGGTGTCGGGTGGGCCGGAGTGGTTGGGGTGGACGATGGTGGCGATCGTCTCGGAGTACTCGCGCGACCGCCTCGCGGCTGGTGCGTCGGGCCGCCGTCTGCTCCTTGTGCCCGACTGTCCGGTCGCCACCGCCCGCGGTGCGGCACCGGCGGGCATGCCGCTGACGTGCGGTCCCGGGTGCACCATCGGCACGATCTGGCAGGCCGCGCGGGAGAACGGATGGGTCGTCGAACCGACCACCGCGGCGCTCGGCGGGATCGGGGCGCTCCTCACCGGACAGTACGACGGTGTGCTCGGAGTCGCGAAACTCGGACACCTCGAGAAAGCGTTCGCGATGCTGCCCGCGTTCGCGCTCCCGATCGCAGCCGTCCCGTTCGACGCCGACCGGGCATCGGCCGTCGCCGCGGCCTCGGGCAGCTGCGCCGACGCGTCGTCCGCCGGGGCCCTCGATGTCGATTGGGTCCTCGGGTTATTGGGCGTGGCCGGCGGAGCGGCGACGCCGATGGGAGATTATCTTCCGCTGCTGCGTGAGGCGGCCGGATTGTTCACCCCCGACGCCCTCCACGCCATGGAGCGCTACGTTGGGCTGGACGCCGGTTTCGGCGACGGCGTCACGGGTCTGCCGGCGACGCTCGCCGCACCGCGACCGCTCGAGGCGACTGGTCTGCTCGCCGCCGAATTCCTCTGCCGCGGCGGCAAATTCCTCCGCCCCTTCATCACGCTGGCGGCGTTCGACGCCGTCGTCGCCGACCGATCCGATCGCGGCCAGCCGACGCCCGCGCTCGATCGGCGGACGGTGCACGCGGCGGCCGCCGCGATCGAGATCTTCCACAAGGCATCGCTCGTCCACGACGACATCGAGGATGACGACGCGATGCGCTACGGACGTCCGACGATGCACGTGGAGCGGGGTATCCCGCTGGCGATCAACGCGGGCGATCACCTTCTCGGCCTCGGCTACGGGCTCGTGGCCCGGCTTCCCGGGGTGAGTGCCGACGCGCAGCGCGATCTCGTGGCCCTACTCGCCGACGCCCATGTCCGTCTGGCGCGGGGACAGGGGGGCGAGTTGTGGTGGCGGGGCGTGACCGACAAACGCCTGCGTCCCGACGAGGCGCTCGAGTTGTACGGGCTCAAGACCTCCCCGGCTTTCGAGGCCGCACTGACGATGGGGGTGCGGATGGCCGGCGCCGATCCCGCGGCCGTCGGCGACCTGCGCGGGTACGCCCTGCACGTCGGCACCGGGTTTCAGGTGCTCAACGACCTCAAGGACTGGCGCGGCGACGCCGACAACGCGCGGATCGCCGCCGGCGATCTGCTCGGCGGCCGCCCGACCGTCCTATGGGCGCTGGCGGTCGAGCGACTCGGAGACGAACTGGTCGCACGGATGGTCGATCGGGCGCGATCCACGGCGGCGACGGGCCGCGAGTCGGCGCTCGGCGTGCTGCGCGACGCCCTCGCGTCGGCCGGCGTGTTCGACGCCGCTGCCGCGATCGTCGATGCCGAGCGGAATGCGGCGCTGGCGGCGGGGGCGGCCTGTCCGCTGCCGCGGCTGCGCGAGGTGCTCGATTTCCTCCTCGATCTCGCCGTGCCGGAACGGGCCGCGTTCGGCTGAGTGGGGTCGGCCGCCCGGCGTGCCGCCCCGACGGTGGTGCCTTCCACCCGTCCAACCCGGGCGTACACTGCCACCCCGGGCCGCAAGGGTGCGGCGCACACCGCGCCAGGGGAGTGGGACCGTTGCCGGACGTCGCCACCGACGCCTGTTCTCGAGCATCCTCGCTCGTGGCACCGTTGTGCCGCCCGGTCGAGGATTTCGCGCGGTTTCAAGAACTCGACGCAGCGCAGGTTCCGGAGCCGTACCGGTCGCTCCTCGACCATCACGATCACATGACCGTGGTGATGGAGCGGTTTCATCGGCAGTCACTCGGCCTGCGGGTTGTCGCCAGGATCGACGAACGTGCCGATCCGCGGTCCCGGTACACGCGGGAGATCCTCCTCGTCGACGCACGCGGTGAACCGGTGCAGCACGGCATCGTGCGGATCGACCTGGCGAAGGTCGGCCCGGAGACCGCGATGCGGATCCGCGCGGCACGGGAGCCGCTCGGCCGTGTCCTCATCGAGGCCGGCCTGCTGCGCCGCGTCGAACGCGTGCATTTGCTCCGCGTCGATGCGGGCCCGCGCCTCGCCGCGCTTTTGGGGATCGGCCACGGCGTGGAACGCGTCAGCTACGGCCGCGTCGCCGACATCGCCCTTTCCGGCGAGGCCGTGCCGGCCGTCGAGTTGCTCGAAATCGTCGCACCGCCGAAGAGCGGGTGATCGCGACGTGGCGAGCGCGTCGCCAATCGCCGCTGCATCCGCCGTCGGTGTCGCGCTGGCGAGCGACCCAGGCTGGCGGTGGAGCGGGAACGGGGCATGTTGCCCAAGGTGTTTGGTGAAAGGTGTTTGCGCTGAATGCGCCGATATTGACTCAATGCGCAAGCTATCTGTAGAGTTGGCTCCAGGCGAGGATGGGAAGCCTGGACCGGAGTGAAAAAGGGAGTTTTCGCCGGCCGGGAGGAGGTGGATCGTCTCGGGGTTTGGCCCTGACCGACCCGCGTCGCCATCGGGCTTGAAGGAGTCTTTGCGAAGGAATCGCCCCCGGAACATCGGGGCTATGGAACGGACGGGCTTTGGTCCCGGTTCCGGTGGACTGCTCGAAGCGGGCTCCCGTGCGTCGGCCTGTCGTCGGCCACGGTCGGCACGCGTCGGCGCGGGGTCGCCGCACCGGCGACGGATTCGTGGCAGTGGATTCGTTGCAGGGGGCACGCACGGACGGCACGGAGGATCGCAGCACGGAGGCCTAGGTGACCGGCGCTGCCCCGCGGAGGGGAATCGTCCGGACGCCGATTTGACTAGCTGGATCACGGCTAGGGAGAGGGTGGTGACACAGATGCAAAAGACTGTCTATACGACCGGCGAGGCGGCCAAGATCTGCAAGGTGAGTCAGCAGACGATCATTCGCTGCTTCGACTCTGGGCAGCTGAAGGGATTCAGGGTGCCCGGCAGCCGGTTTCGTCGGATTCCCCGCGATCAGTTGTTTCTCTTCATGCGTGACAACGGGATTCCCACCGACGCCCTCGAGAGCGGCCGTCGGAAGATCCTCGTCGTCGACGACGACCAGGATCTCGTCGAGTTGATCACCGACGTGCTCGAGCGCGACGGGCGGTTCGAGACGCGCAGCGTCAACAACGGTTTCGACGCGGGAATGATGGTCAAGGACTACCGGCCCGATCTCATCGTCCTCGACGTCATGCTGCCCGACATCAA
>JBJSXB010000116.1:0-4685 GCA_046086245.1 Planctomycetaceae bacterium
CCGCCGTCCCCATCAGACGTCGCCCCGATAAGAACGTCGCTGACGGGATGGCGGTTCGATCGGCCGCCGCCACTGGCCACTGCGGCCCGCCCTCGACGGGCCGCGGCTTCAACCGAGCAGCGGCGTCAATCGACGCGGACCAGATCGCAGGCCGGGGGGCACACGTCGGCGAGTGCCTCGCCATCGCAGCGCGACGCGCAGGCACCGACACCGATCCGCTCCACCGTGCACCGCGCCGTCGCGCCGACGTCGGTTCCCGCTCCTTCCACGGTGACCACCCACCGATCTCCCTCGCGAGCCCACGTGCCTTCGGCGAACCGCCCCTGGGAATTGAAGAACCAGGAGCGGATCTGGTCGCGGTCGCCGTCGTAGCCGATCACCTCACTGACTTCGCGCGTGCCCGCCGACCCGGGCAGGAGCAACGGAGGAATCGCGTGGGGGTCGTCCGGCGCCGCCCCGGTGCCGTCGTGTGCCGCCACGAGATGGTTGCGGACGAGAAACTTCCCGTCGGCGACCCACTCCGCGGTCGTCCGCACCGTGGCCCGTGCCGTGGTGCCTTCCCACTCCCCGACGAGCCAGGCCAGCGCGCGGAGGGGCACGGCGGTGCGGGTCGCCTCGCGCGCCGCGCCCACGGCGGGCACCGGCCCCGGCGCGTCGGCCAGAGGGGTCTCGCGGACGCTTTCGAGGAGCCAACGATCGTCACGGCAGACCACCACCGCGGAGAGGCGCCGCCGACTCGTCTCGGCGATCCGGCCGTGGCCGGTGCCGGCGAAGGTCACTGCCGACACCGCGTCGACGACGGCGACGTCATCGCGCAGCAGGCGGATCGATTCGATGTCGATATCGAGCCGCCCCGAGGGATCGGCATGGAACAAGTCGGTGAACACCGCGCGGACGGCGTCACGGCCGCGCGTCACGTCGCCGCTGTCGAGATCGACGTTCTCCGCCGTGTCGCTCCAATGGGCGGCCAGCGCCACCGCGTCGTGCCGATTGAAGGCGCGGGCGTAGTCGCGGAGCATCAGTGCGATCGCCGCGGCGGCGGGGCGGGCGGGGGAATGGCGGGCGAGGGAGCTGCCGCGCCGTGCGATCGTGGCGTCGAAGCGGCCCGGTTCGACGAGGCGCTCGCCGGGCCGATCGGATGCCGGGCCGGCGAGCGCCGCCGGTACCGCGACGGCCGGCGGCAAAGCGGTCGGCGGGGTGGCGATCCGCGCCGTGCTGAACGCACGCGGCGGCGTGATCACCACCGGCACCGGCGTCCTGGATTCCGGAGGCCGGCGGGCCGGTGGCCGTGGCCCCGCCGCCGCGCCGTGACCGCAGCCGATCGCCAGGGCGGCGACGGTCCATGCCAGGAGCAGTCCCCGTGATGACACCATCGGCGAACCTCCCTGTCGGTGCCGGGCCGGTTCGTTGCGGCGGACGCCGCGCCGGCTCGCGCCGTGCACGGAGCGTTCCCCCGCACCGCCGTGGTTCGTCGCCCTCCGTTTCCCGGACGGGAGCGGCGTCCCGATTCCGAAAAAGGTATCCGCTCGCCAGGCGCCGGCGAAGGCGAGTTTCCCGTCGCGACCGTCTGACGGTGACGAGCAGGGTGGGGATTTACAGCCTGCCGCACCCGACCGAACCGGTGCCGGGAGCGCCGCAGCCGTGAAAAGCGCCGCGTTTCGAGGGGCCTCCGTCCCGCGACGGACGTGGTCCGCCGAGTGCTGGGAACCGGCCCTGGCATGGCCCCCTCCGGGGGTCACTGGTTGTTGACCGTGATCCCGGGGAAGTCGTCGGTGCGGAAGGGGGTCAGCGGGAGCCCGGCGCCCGAATACATGTTGCACACCGGGTTGTCGGCCCACGCATAGCGGACGGCGACCGGGTCGGCGACCCCGTCGGCCGACACCTCGATCCGGCCGTCGGGGAGGATCGTCGCCTTGGCGGCGACGAACTTCTTGTCGACACCGGCGATCGTGAACCCGCGCGGCTCGGCGACGTCGAACGGCCGCCAGCCCCACGCCACGTGGTCGAAGGAGAGCACCGCTTTCGCGCCCTGCTTCTCCATCGATGCGTACAGCGGGCTGCGGCAGACGATCCCCTCCTTGCGGTAGGTCTCGGCCAGCGCCCAGCGGGCCAGCCGCTTGGCGACGTCCTGCTTGTTCTTGGGATGGATGTCCTTGCCCTCGCCGATGTCGATGATCACCGCCTCGCCGGTCTGTGGCAGGGCCTTCATCGTCATCGTCTGCGCCTCGCGCAGCTCCGCCCAGTCGCTCTCGCCGGGCTCCCCCTTCTCCGCCTTGAAGTCGGCGAGTTGCACCCAATAGAAGGGGAATTCGCCGAGGCCCCATTCGTCGCGCCACGACTTGATCATGAACGGGAACAGGTCGCGGTACTGATACGCGCGACCGGCGTTGCTCTCCCCCTGGTACCAGATCGCTCCCTTGATGCCGTAGCCGATCGACGGCGCGAGGACGCCGGAGTAGATGTTGCCGGGGCGGGCGTTGCCCTTCATCTGGCCGTCGGGGTTGCCCGGCTGCTGCGGCGCCGGTGTGCCCTCCGCTTTCGCCTTCTCGGCGGCGGCCTTCCACTCGGCGAGCTTCGCGTCGTATTCCGCCTTGGCGGCAGGGTAGGCCGCTTCGAGCTGCGTCCAGCGGTCCATAAGCCCCTTGAAGCGGGGATCGCCGGCGAGCGCGTCGCGCTTCACCCACGCCTCGGCGGCGCTGCCTCCCCAGGCGTTGTCGATCAGGCCCACGGGCACCCCGAGCGACTGCTGCAATTGCCGCCCGAAGAAGTAGCCGACCGCCGAAAACTCGCCGACGGTCTCCGGCGTGCAGACCTGCCAGGAGCCGTTGAAGTTCCACTGCCGGTCCTGCGTGCCGACTTGCGGCACCGAGATCAGGCGGATCGTCGGATGGTTCGCCGCCGCCTTCTCCAGGTCGGGGTCGTTCGACTGATTGACGCTCCACTGCATGTTGGACTGGCCGGCGCAGACCCACACCTCGCCGATCAGCACGTCGCTGAAGGTCATGGTGTTCTTCCCCTTGACCGTGAGCGTGTGGGGGCCGCCGTATTGCTGCACGGCGTCGAGCAGCACGTGCCAGGAGCCGTCGGGTCCGGCGGTGGTGGTGTGCGTCTGCGGCGCACCCCCGGCAAGCGTGACGGTGACGTTCTCCCCGGGATCGGCCTTGCCCCACACCTTGTTGCGGATCCCCTGCTGGAGAACCATGTGGTCGCCGAACATGTTGTTGAGGGCGACGTCGGCCTGCGCAGCGGCGGGCGCGAGGCAGGCCGCCACGAGCACGCTGCGGAGGACCGGTCGGACGCGGGCTGCCAGGACGGGGAGGGGCATGGGGTCGGCTCCGGAAGGGAAAGGCGTCGCCGGTGACGCGCGGTGGCGACCCGATCGGGCGGGAGGCCGTGGCGGCGCCGTGCCGGCGGCGTGAACATACCGCCTCCCGTCCCGCCGACAACCTGCCGGGCGGGTATCGTGTCCGGGGGGATCCGGTCGGCAGCCGCGGGGACAAGCGATGCTCGTTCGGGAACGCGCCGCGTGGGTGGTGGTCGGGGTGGTGCTGGCGGCCGTCACGGTCGCGAGGCTCCCCCGCCCGTCGTGGGGGCAGGAGGCGGTCGGCGCCGGTAACGCACCGGGGCTGCCGCACGCCGGCCGGTGGGAGCAGGAGGTGGCGGCGCTTGAGCGCGAGGATCGGGCCGTGGACCGGGTCGGCGGGATCTGTTTCGTCGGTTCGTCGAACATCCGTCTCTGGTCGTCGCTCGCCGATGATTTTCCCGGTTGGCACGTCGCGCGCCGCGGGGTGGGCGGCAGCCAGCTCCACGAGCTGGTTCCGGTGGCGCTGCGCCTCGTGGGCCACTCGCGCCCCGGCGTGATCGTGGTGTCGGCCGGCATCAACGACATCCACGCCGGCCGTTCCGCCGCCGACGTTGCCAGCGCGTTCGCCGATTTCGTCGCCACGGTCCGCCGAACGCTGCCGCGGACGACGATCGTTTTCCTGGCGATCGCGCCGAGCTTCGCGCGCTGGCACGAGCGCGACGAGCAGGCACGCGCCAACGCCCTGGTGCGGGAGATCGTCGCCGCCGGCGACCGCCTCGCCTACGTCGATGCCGCGCGGGCCTATCTCCGCCCCGACGGTCTGCCGGCCGCCGAGTGTTTCGTCACCGACGGTCTCCATCCGACACCCGTCGGCTACGCGCGCCGGGCCGCGGTGCTGCGACCGCTCCTCGCCCCGTTTCTGGCCCCCTGACCGGCACGCCGACCGACCCGCTCGGCGGTCGCCGGCACCGCTTTTTCCGGAGGTTCCCGTGGCCAACCCCGTCTCGCCCGCATCCCCGGCGTCCCCCGCGCCGTCCGCTCCGCCAGGCGCCGACGCCGACGTCGTCGCGCTGCTCATGTCGGGTCGGTGGCTGTCGTTCGTGCCACCGTGGATGCGCGAACCGCTGGCCCGGATCGTGATCCTCGGGGCGCTGGCGGCGCTGGCGATGCTCGCGGTGGCTCCCGCCGCCGACGCGCGCGGCGAGGCCTGGCTCGAGGGGGCGTTCGCCCGGACACTCGCGGCGCTGGCGGCGACGCGGGCGCTCGACAGCGCCATCTCGCTGGCGCAGAGCTCCGAGGTGAGTTTCAGCTTCGGTCCGGGGGGCAGCCTCGGCATCGGACAGGCACTCGATCCGGTCAACGACCTGGTCGAGCAATACAG
>JBJSXB010000117.1:0-2785 GCA_046086245.1 Planctomycetaceae bacterium
CTTTGTCCACGTCGATCGTGGCGTTGATCGTGGGATGGAGCCGCAACGACAGACTCACCGCCTTGATCACGAACGAGAGGGCGGTGAGTTTTACGTTGGCCTTCGCATGCTCCTCGGCACTCGCCTTGCGGAGGCGTTCCAGTTCGGTGACGTCGGCGTCGTCGAAGTTGGTGAGATGGGGAATGGTGGTGACGCTGCGCACCATGTTGGCGGCGATCGTCTTGCGCATCCGCGACATCTGCTCACGGCGGATCGGCCCCCAGTCATCGCGCTCCCCGCCGCGTTCACGGCTGCGGCCGGCCATCGCCCCCGTGCCGGGGCGCGACTGTCCCGCCGACTGCCTCACGGCCGCCACGACGTCCTCGCGGATGATCCGGCCACCCGGCCCGCTGCCACGCACCGCGGACAACTCCACCCCCAACTCGCGGGCCAGACGGCGCACGGCCGGTCCGGCGGGATCGACCGCCGCATCGGCCGGCTCCGCGACCGCCGCCACGCGCGGTGGAGGGGCCGGCTCCGCATCCAGGTCCGCACCGCGTGCCGGCGGCGCCGTCACCGCGGGGGAGACCGGCACCACGGTCGCCTTCGCCTGGGGGGGAACCGCTTGCGGGGCCGCCGCCTGCGACGCGGCGGCCGGACGCGCGGCTGGCGCGGTGCCGGCGGCGCCCAGCGTGATCAGCGCCTGCCCGACCTTGACGGTGTCACCCTTCTTCACGAGCACCTCGGCGACCGTGCCGCCCGGTGGGCAGGGCACCTCGATCACCGCCTTGTCGGTCTCCACCTCGAGGATCGCCTGCCCGGGCTTGATCACGTCACCGGGCTTCACGAAGACCGTGACGACGTCTCCCGAGGCGATGTTTTCACCCAGATCGGGCAGCTTGAACTCGGTGGCCATGAATCTCGGTTTCTCGAGGTGGAAGCGTGGAACGGCCCCGCGAGCGCCGCGGGAGCCGCCGGCGGGCCCGTTCAGGCCAGGGCCGCATCGATCTTGTCGGGATTGACGCCGAGGCTGCGGATGGCCGCGGCGACCACGTCCGCGCCGAGCGCTCCGGCTGCCGCGAGCCGCGAAAGGGTGCCGATGGCGATGCACTCGGCATCGACCTCGAAGTGCCGCCGCAGCGGTCCGCGCGTCTCGCTACGACCGAACCCGTCGGTGCCGAGCGCGAACAACCCGCCCGGAATCCAGGGGTCGAGTTGCTCGGGCACGGCGCGGACATGGTCGCTCGCGGCCACGAACACCCCGTCGAGGACGCCGAGCGTGGTCTCGAGGTAGCTGCGGCGGGGCTCGGCCTCGGGGTGGAGCATGTTCCAGCGGCGGCACTCCTGCGCCTCGCGCCGCAACTCTTTCCAACTGGTGACGCTCCACACGGTGGACGGGATGCCCCACCGCTCGGCGAGAAGATCGGCGGCCCGGATCACCTCGCGGAGGATCGCCCCCGACCCGAGGAGATGGACGGGCGGCGCGGCGGGGGCGACGCCGGGGCCCTTCGCCACCACGTCGCGCAACCGGTACGCCCCCTTGAGGATGCCGTCGGCACAACCGGCCGGCATCGGCGGCATCTCGTAGTTCTCGTTGTAGACGGTGATGTAGTAGATCCAGTCCTCGTTGTCGGCGTACATCCGCCGCATGCCGTCGAGCATGATCACCGTCGTCTCGTAGACGAACGCCGGATCGTATGCGCGGACGGTCGGATAGGCCATCGCGAACAGGTGGCTGTTGCCGTCCTGATGCTGCAGCCCCTCGCCGGCGAGGGTCGTTCGACCGGCGGTGCCGCCGAGCAGGAAGCCGCGGGCGCGGCAGTCGCAGGCCGCCCAGATGAGATCGCCGATCCGTTGGAACCCGAACATCGAGTAGTAGATGAAGATCGGGATCATCGGCACGCCGTGGCTGGCGTACGCGGTGCCGGCGGCGATGAAACTCGACATGCTGCCGGCTTCGGTGATCCCCTCCTCGAGGATCTGACCGTCCTTGGCCTCGCGGTAGTAGAGGAGTTGATCCGAATCGACCGGCTCGTAGAGCTGTCCGGTGTGGGCATAGATGCCGCACTGTTTGAACAACGGGTCCATCCCGAAGGTCCGCGACTCGTCGGGAACGATCGGCACGATGTGCTTGCCGACCGATTTGTCCTTGAGCAGCGACGCCATCAGCGTGACGGCGCCGGTGGTGGTCGAGACCTCGCGCCCGGCGCTCTTCTCGATGAAGCCCATGTAGTCCTCGAGCCGCGGCGTCTGGAGACGCGGCGAATCGACCGGACGGCCTGGTACGTAGCCGCCAAGTGCCTCGCGCCGCTCGCGCAGGTAGCGCATCTCCGGCGAATCCTCGGGCGGCCGGTAGAACGGCGCCTTGGCGACCTCGTCGTCCGAGATCGGGATCCCGAACCGCGAGCGGAAAGCCCGCAATTCCTCCTCGTTGAGCTTCTTCTGCTGATGGGTGACGTTGCGTCCCTCGCCGACCTCGCCGAGGCCGTAGCCCTTGATCGTCTTCGCGAGTATCACGGTCGGCTTGCCGTGGCACTTCATCGCCGCCGCGTAGGCCGCGTAGACCTTCTCCGGGTCGTGGCCGCCGCGGCGGAGTTTCTTGAGCTTCTCGTCGGACAGATGGGCGACCATCTCCGCCAACTCGGGGGCGACGCCGAAGAAATGCTCGCGGATGTAGTTGCCGGGCATGACGACGTACTTCTGGTACTGCCCGTCGACGACCTCGTTCATCCGCCGGACGAGCAAACCCTTCTCGTCCCGAGCCAGGAGGGGATCCCACTCGTCGCCCCAGATCACCTTGACGACG
>JBJSXB010000118.1:0-5729 GCA_046086245.1 Planctomycetaceae bacterium
GACACGGATCCAGAGCGCCGGAGTGGCGATGCTCGTGCAGCGGCAACTGCGCCACGCGGGCACCAACTCCGCGTGGAAGTTCGGCCTCGGACCGCGCTTCGTGCAACTCGCCGATCGCTACGACCTTTCCTATCGCAGCCGTCAGTACGCCTTCCCGATCGGGGGAGCCGGAGCCACGGGTGGCGGTGGTGGTGGCGTTGGCGGTGGTGGCGGCGGAAACAACGGCGGCGGTGGCATCGGCGGTGGCGGCGGTGGCATCGGCGGTGGCGGCGGTGGCATCGGCGGTGGCGGTGGTGGCATCGGCGGCGGCGGTGGCGTCAACGGTGGCGGTGCCGGTGGCGGTCTCACCGGGCTGGGCAACGGCGGCTTCGCCGTCGGCGGGCTGAGCGGCGCGGCCGTACAGCAACTCACCGCGTTCCAGGACTTTCAGACCCGCGGCCTCGGCAGCCCGCTGCAGAACGGCAACTGGGAAACCTACTCGAGCAACAACATCGTCGGGCCGGAATTCTCCATCAACATGAGCTCGACGAAGGGGCGCTGGACGCTGTCGAGCGACCTCAAGTTCACCGCCGGCATGAACTGGCAGAACAACATCTACCGGGGGTCGAACTTCCCCGATTCTCTGGCGGCGGACTACTTCCGCACCACGTTCGTCTCGGCCAACGTCGTCTCGCAGTCGGCCCTGTCGAATTCCCAGGCCAACATCACCGGCGACCCGATCCTCGTGCAGATCTACGGAGTCGGCCAGCAAAACGCGACCAACGCGGCGGAGCACTCGTTCACCTTCACCCCGATCGGCGAATGGCGTCTCGGGGCACAGTTCCGCGTCAGTCAGGCGATCCTCCTCCACTGTGGGTATACCGGCATGTGGATGGGACAGATCGCCCGGGCGAGCTCCAACACGGCGTTCTTGTCGTCGGTCGACATCGTGCAGACGAGCGTCGCCAATCCCAACTACAATCCCGGGACCATCCTGCTCAACGCGGAAGGCAATCCCGTGCTGGTCAACGGTCAGCCGGTGATCGTCGGGGCCAACGACCCGTCGGCTCCGATCGATAACGTGCGCACCACGGTCGAACCCCGTCCGGTGCGCTACGGCCGGATCGGCCCGGCACCGACCCGAGTGCAGGACTACGTGTTCAGCAACGGCCTCGACTTCGGTATCGAGGTCAAGTACTGATTCCGGGGGGCGGTGTCCGGTCGAAACCGGCTGCGAACCAATCGGCGGTGCCGCCACGGAGACGTGCGAGCCGCTCGAGCCGATCGATCAGCGGCTGCCAGAAGGGATCGGGAATCACCGGGTCGACCGGCGCGGGAAGCGGGACGGGAAGCCCGTCCCCGTCGACTTGCACGAACCCGAACAGGCCGTCCATCCAGGGCAGCGATTGGCCCTCCAGCGGCATGCCGACGACGCCGACGGCGAGGTAGCACTGCCGCACGTCGATCACGGCGGCGCGAATCTCCACCAAGGTGCCGACCGGAACCGCCTGACGGCACTCCACCGAGAGGACGCGGCGCAGGACGAGGTTCGCCGCCGCACCGGCCCCACGCGAGGCCGCGGCGTAGCCCGCCTCCAGCGCGTAGCGGAGCAGGCTTCCCGCGTACAGCGTGCCGTGATGATTGGCGTCGGCCGGCAGGACGAGACGATGGCTGGTGATCACGGGCGAGTGGGGCATGACGACCCGTATCCCGACGCGCGCGTTCAGCGGGCCCAGCCGGCCGCCCCGCGGTGGGGCGTCGCGCGCACGAGGGCGGGATCGATCCGACCGAGCTCCTCCCCGACCGCCGCCACCGTGCGCCGGATCTGCTCGGGCGTGTGCCGCGACGTGATGAAGAACCGCAGGCGTGCGGCCCGTTCCTCGACCGCCGGATAGAGGATCGGCTGCACACTGATCCCGCGGGCGAAAAGGGCCCGCGACAGGCGCAACGCATTCATCGAGTTGCCGATGATCACCGGCACGATACCCGATCCCGCCGACATGCCGGTGTCGAGGCCGGCGTCACGAGCCGCCTCGACGAACATCCGGGCGTTGGCCTGCAGCCTCGCCACTCGCTCGGGCTGCCGTTCGACAAGTTTGAGGGCCGCAAGCGCCGCCCCGGCGGCCGCGGGGGGCAATCCGACGCTGTAGACGAAGCCCGGCACGGTGTACTTCAGCCAGCGGATCAGGGTGCTGCTGCCGCCGATGTAGCCGCCGCAGCTGCCTAGCGCCTTGGAGAGCGTACCCATCCAGATATCGACGCTCTGCGGATCGACGCCGAAGTGTTCGCCGATACCGCGGCCGCGCGGTCCCATCACGCCGATCGAATGGGCCTCGTCCACCATCAACAGCGCCTTGTGGCGGCGGGCGAGGGAACTGAACCGCGGCAGGTCGGCGAAATCGCCGTCCATGCTGTAGATCCCCTCGATCACGACCAGCACGCGACGGTACTGGCCGCGAACCTGACGGAGCAACTGCTCCGCAGCGTCGACGTCGTTGTGCGGAAACGGCCGCCGCCGTGCCCCGGAGAGGATCGCGCCCTGGAGGAGGCTGTTGTGAGCCAGGGCGTCGTGGAGCACGAGGTCTCCGGGACCGACGACGTGGCCGATCACGGTCTCGTTGGTGGCATGGCCGCCGACGAAGGTGAGCACCTCCTCGGTGCCGATGAAACGGGCCAAGGCCGTCTCGAGTTCGTGATGGATCGTCTTTTCGCCCGATACCAGCCGGCTCGCGGAGACGCTCGTGCCGAACCGGTCGATGGCCGCCTTCGCCCCGGCCGCGACGTCGGGGTCGCCGGACATGCCGAGATAGTTGTAGGTCGCCCAGCTGATCATCTCGCGACCACCGATCGTGGTCCGGTCGGCGGTCACTCCCTCGTGGACGGTGAAGTACGGGTCGTCGAGACCGGCATGCCGAACCATCGCGAAGTTCTGCTCGAGGGCGCGGACTTCGGGAAACTGGTCAATCTCGTACGTCTCGGCGCTGATCGACTCGGTGACCATGTTGAGGGCGGGCGTCGGATCGTGCCCGACGGCAAAACCGTCGCTCCCGTAGGCAGACCCCACGGAGCTGCCATAGGCGGCGGGCCCGACGCCGCCCGCCACCGCGCTGGCCGCGCCGCCGAGCACTGCCGCCCCCGGGAGATAGTCGATGATCGCCTCGGCGACTTCACGGCAAGTTTCGATCTGTGGCAGTACCTGCTCGGGGAACCGGCCGCCGAACGCCTCCTCGAGGCTCGCCACGATCTCCATCCGTTCGAGGGAATCGAGGCCGAGTTCGACGATGTTGGAGTCGAGCGACAGGTGCGTGGCACGCTCGTTGGCGATCCGGCGCACATGGTCGAAGACCGCGTCGACGACCGCCTGGGGCAGCTCGCGCTCGGGGCCCGCGCGGCGCGCGTCGCCCACGGGCCGTTGCCGCGCCAGACGGGGGGTCTCGGCGCCACGCCGCACGGCGCTGCTTGCCGCGACTGCGGCCGGAATCACCCCACGCACCGCCGGCTCGGCCTGCTGCCAGCCGACGTGCTTGTCGACGACCTCGAGCGTGGAATCGAGGAACTGCCGCTTGCAGGCATGACGCTGGATCTTGCCACTCGACGTCTTCGGGATGCTGTTGGGCCGCACCAGCACGATCGCCTCGACGGCCACCTCGTGCTCGATCGCCAACCGCTTGCGGATGCGCTCGAAGCAATCGGACACGTCGACCTGATCACGGCTCCCGCGCTCGAGCTCCGCGACCACGACCACGCGTTCACGACCCTCGACGTCCACCGAGAATGCCGCCACCGATCCGGCACGGACGATCCCCGCCGCCTGCTCCACCGTATGCTCGAGATCCTGCGGATAGTGATTGCGTCCGCGGATGATGATCAGGTCCTTGAGCCGCCCGGTGACGAACAGTTCACCATCGTCGAAAAAGCCGAGGTCACCGGTGCGCAGGTAGGGGCCGGGGTTGGGCTCCCAGGCCTTGATCGCCTGGGGCGGGGCGGGGGAGATCGGACGGGCGAGCATCGCGCCGAACGTCGCGGTCGTCTCGTCGGGGCGCTGCCAGTAGCCCTGGGCGACGCTCGGACCGCTGACCCAGATCTCGCCGATCGTTCCGGTCGGCACCGGCTCGCTGGTGTGCGGATCGACGATGCGGACATCTTGTCCGTCGAGTTCGCGGCCGCTCCCCACGAGCCGGCGCGTGCCGGGGGAGAAACCGGTGCGGAGGATGGCACTGCCGGTCTCGATCGCCGCCGAATCGAACGCCCGGATCACCGGCGGCTCGAACTTCATGCCGCCAGTCACCATCAGGGTGCTCTCGGCGAGTCCATAGCACGGGAAGAACGCCTCGCGGCGGAATCCACAGGGTGCGAACGCCTCGGAGAAGGCGTCGATCGTCTCCGGACGCACCGGCTCGGCACCGTTGAACGCGAGCGACCAACTCGACAGGTCGAGTCCGCGACGCTGTTCGGGGGTGATCTTCCGCACGCACAGATCATAGGCGAAGTTCGGCCCGCCGCTGATCGTCGCCCGGTACCGGGAGATCGCCTGCAGCCAACGCAGCGGTTTCTGCAGGAACGCGACCGGCGACATCAGGACGTTGAACTTGCCGCCGTACAGGGGCACCAGGATCCCGCCGATCAGCCCCATGTCGTGGAAGCTCGGGAGCCAGAAGACACCCGATTGACTGCGGGTGATCTCGAACGCCTGCATGATCCGCAACGAGTTGTGGAGCAGGTTCGCGTGCGAGAGCATCACCCCCTTGGGGGTGCCGGTCGAACCGCTCGTGTATTGCAGAAAGGCGAGCGTCTCGCCGTCGATCTCGGGCCGCTCCCAGCGGTCGGCCCAGCCGGGCTCCAGTTCGCCATCGACCTTCCACAGCAGTTTTTCCAGGCTGGGGGCGTTGGCACGGAGGGCGTCGAAGCGGTCCAGCACGTCGCGTGTGGTGAGGGCCACGGCCGCCCGCGCGTCGGCGGCGATCGCCTCGATCCGCTCCACCGAGCGGTTCTTGCGCGGCGGATAGGCGGGCACGGCGATCGCCCCGCCGTACAGACAGCCCATGAAGGCGGCGACGAACTCGAGTCCCGGCGGGAACAGGAGGAGGACTCGCTGCCCGGTCATCCCCGAGGCCATCAGCCAGGCACCGAGCGCCCGCGCCTTCCGGTCGAGCTCGGCGTAGGTGACGTTGAGCTCGACCGTCTCGCCATCGACGAGGAACGTGAACGCGCGGTCGTGCGGCCGGTAGCTGGCACGCTGGCGCAGCAGATCGACGATCGTGTCGGCGAACGACGCCTCGGAGCCGGGAATGGGGTTCACGCGCTTGTGCCTCCGCCTTCCTGACGGGCCCCCGGGGTCAGCCCGAGGCCAGCCCGCCGTCCTGGCATGACCGACCAGTGGACTTTCGGCATGCTCCCGCGAAAAACCCGAAGTCTACCCCGGTCACCCAAACAACCGGAAGTTTCGGGTCACGCCGGCAGGGGCCGAAAGATCGCTCCATACCCAGGGATTCACGGGGAGAACGGCCCTCCAGACCGCGGTCGCCCCACCCGCCAGCAAGGCACACGGGGGTTGGCGGCAACCCTGCGGACCATAGCGGCTGGGAGCATCGCGGCCACGCGCCCGGCCGCGCCGCCACTCGACGGCCGCCATTCAGACGACGCCGTCGTCGCCCGCCGTCGGCATGGCGAGTGCCGCCGCCCGCCGGTGGAACTCCCGCTCCAGGACCACGAACGCGTCGGGACCGATTTCCTCGGCACGCACCTCGGCC
>JBJSXB010000119.1:0-2695 GCA_046086245.1 Planctomycetaceae bacterium
CGGATTGATCCCCGCCGCCTTCGCCGCCTGATAGAACTCGATCGCACCGTGGAGATTGCCGTGGTCGGTGATCGCCAGGGCATTCATTCCCAGCTCGGCGGTGCGGGCCACCAGCCGGTCGATCGAACTGGCGCCGTCGAGAAGGCTGTAGTGGCTGTGGCAGTGGAGATGGACGAAGGCGGGTGCGGTCACGGTGGGCTCCCTCCGGTGGAGACCCGCCGAGTGTACCCCACCCGTCAGTCCCCTCGGTCGCCGAGCGTGGCGTGGGCCGCGAGCCGGCCCGCAGCGCACCGGCCACGCCGGTCCGGTCAGGCCGGCTCGCCGATGCGGCGGAGCAGATTCGCGAGACGGGCCTGGAGATCGAGCAGCATCTGCCAGTGGATAAAGTCGATCTCGACGCGATCGTGCCCGGGGCGCATCTGCATCCCACACGTCGCCTCGCGCAGCACCGCCTGGACATAGTCGAGCAACTCGGCCAACTCGGCCGACTGCGCGGGACTCATCCGGCTCGGCAGCGGCGGCGGCGCGCCCGGCAGGAGCGACGGCACCTCCGGGACATCGGGGTCGCCGTCGGCGGCGGCGCTGACGATCCGTCGCAACCGTTCTCCCACCTGCCGCGCCTGCGCTTCCTCGGCGGGTGGCAGTCGATCGGCGATCGCCGCGATCCGCCGATCGATGTCACTGTGCGATCCAACGAGCAACAACGACCTTCCCAGCGCGATCATGTCGCCGTCGCGGACGATCCGCACCTGGATGTCCTCACCGTTGACCCGGGTGCCGTTGGTGCTCTCGAGGTCGGTGAGGACGATCTTGTCGTTGTCGTCCTGGAGTTTGAGGTGGAAGCGGCTGATCCGCTCGTCGTTGAGCTGGATCGAGTTTCCCTCCTCGCGCCCGATCGTCACCGGCGTCGACAGGCGTTCGAACACCTTGCCGCGATCGGCGCCGTGCAGGACCCGCAGCGTGACGTGTGCCATCGCCCCACCCATCGTCCCGGCCGCGCGGCGCGGACGCGCACCGCACGGCGTGGATCCGCCCACCGTCCTGCGTATGGATATGGTCGGGGATCGGCCCGAGTCAAAGCGATTCACCGGTTTTCCCCATGGACCCGGCCGGACCCCCACGACCGGAACCGACGGCAAGGCCCGATCGCGCCCCCTCCGACCCGCCGACCGCGACGCGGGGGATGCCGCCGCAGGGTCGCTATACTTCGGCCGCGAAGCACCCCCCCTCCCACGCGGACGCCGTTCGGCATGGATCAACTCGTCGACCTGTTCCTCAACCTCGACGAACACCTGAAGGTGGTTCTCGTGCAGTGGGGGCCGTGGACGCTCGTCCTGCTGTTCACGATCATCTTTTGTGAAACGGGGCTCGTGGTGACCCCGTTCCTGCCGGGCGACTCGCTCCTGTTCGCGGCGGGGGCGATGGCGGCGCTCTATCCCGATCTCCTCGGACTGCCCGCTCTGCTCGTGGCGCTGACGGTGGCGGCGATCCTCGGCGACACCCTCAATTACGCCGTCGGCAGGTGGGTCGGCCCGCGGGCCTTCGCCCTCGATACCTGGTTTCTCAAACACGACAACCTGGTGCGTGCCCAGGGTTTCTACGACCGGCACGGTGGCAAAACGATCGTGCTGGCGCGGTTCGTGCCGATCATCCGCACCTTTGCCCCGTTCGTGGCGGGGATCGGACGGATGCACTACCCGCAGTTTCTCTTCTACAACGTCGTCGGCGGGATCGCGTGGGTGGTGATCTGCACGCTGGCGGGCTATTTTTTCGGCAACGTGCCGATCGTGAAACAGAACTTCGAGCTGGTGGTGGTCGGCATCGTGTTGGTGTCGGTCCTGCCGGTGATCTGGGAGTTGTGGTCGCAGCGGCGCCGCGCCCGGGCGGGAGACGGCCCGGCTGAAACCCCGGCCCGCGATCGCTGACGTCGCGCCGTGCGGCGCGGGCGTTCCCCGGCACGCCGAGCGCCGCGGGCTGACCGGCGGGCCGATGGCCCGGGGGGGTCCGGTCGCCCGCGGCGGCGACTCACTGCGGGCCGTCGCCGATCGAGCGGGCGACGTCGACCACCGGCCCGTTGCCGACGGCCGCGGACGGCGCGGCGCGGTCGCCCGATCCGGCGCTTACCGGCGCCGCGTCGACGGCGCGGGCGGCCTTGGTGAACTCGATCACCGGCTGGAGGGTCTCGACCGCCCGATCGACCGCCGGCCGCAGCAGCATGACGTCCACGACCATGTGCTGGATGTCGCCGAGCGTCCCCTTCGCTTCCGCCAGACCCGCGACCAACGTCTCGAGCCGATCGAGCGTCGCGGCGGCCTCCTCGGCCGATCCCGCCGCGCCGACCAGATCGTCTTTCACCCGTGTCAACCGCGCCAGCCGCTCCGCTGCCCGCTCGGAACCCTCGGCCGCATCGCGCACCGCGTCGGCGAGGGTTTCCATCCGACCGACCGCCTCCCGCGCGGCGGCGATCCCGGATTCACCCGCCACGATCCGCTCCTCCAGGTGTCGACCCTCGGCGGCCACACCGGCCGCCCGGGTGACCAGCGGACCAGCGTCGACGAGCCGGCCGCACAGCCCCTCGACGTCGGTCATCACCGTCGCGGCCTCACCAAGACGGCCGAGCCCCCTCGTCAGGTCGCCGTGCAATTGATCGACGACCGCCAACGAGTCGCGGGCCACGCCGGCCGAGCGGCGCGTC
>JBJSXB010000120.1:0-3528 GCA_046086245.1 Planctomycetaceae bacterium
CTGCTCCGGTTGGCCGCCTCTCGCGCCGATTGCACCGCGGGCAGCAGCAGTCCGACGAGGGTGCCGATGATGGCGATCACCACCAGCAATTCGACGAGCGTAAATGCCCGCCGGGCAGCCGACGGACGGAATGAGCGGAACATGAATACCTCCTCGAAAAGCGTCGCGAGCGATGAAAAACGAACCGATGATGCCTTCCGGCGGACGACCGGCGGAAGGAGGACGGAATCGGCGGCGACGCGGCCGGGGGCGCGTCGTCGGACGGTCTACGGCAGGTCGAGAGTGAGCTCGTTGGGGGCCTCGTCCTTGACCTGCTTGACGTCGATTTGACCGGCCGCATTCTTGAGATATTTCTCCGGCAGGATGTCCTTCGGCGGTGGCCCCTCCTCGCCGGGCGCGGTGCCCGGCGGAGGATCGGCACCGCGGTCGAAGGCGTGGATCCACACGGCGTACGCACCGGGACTTGGGCCCGCCTCACGCGGGATCGAGAACGTACCGTTGGCGATCGACGCGGTGGCGCCTGTCTTTTGGCCACTCGCCGGTTCGAGCGTGATGGTGCCGAATTGAATCGGCTTCCCCTTCCAGGTGATCGTTCCCTTCACGGGCTGCCGGGCGAAGGGATCGGTCTTGCCGCAGCCGACGAGCGGGACGACACCCGCAAGCGCCGCCAGGGACACGACCGCGATACGACGTCGGACGCGATCACGATGCATGATCGGGATCCTCATCACGAATGCACCACTTCGACTTCGAAAGGGCCGACGCTCCCAGCCGCCCCGAGGATCGCGGGCCGGTCGGCCGCCGGTCGTGAAACGCCTGGCAATGACCCACCCGCAAGACGTACGCTCCGCCAGCCTTTATAGTTCGGGCGGCGGAAATGGCGAGGCCGCTGCCGACCGCCCGGTGGATTTCCCGCGGGAATCGACCCTCCCCGAGCCGCTACCGGGGTATCGTGACCCTACGCCGGCGGGGGATGGCTTGGCGTCGGTGTGTTCCCGACCGGGGGGTGGGGTAGCTGCCCCGCGAGTCGCAGCGAGGAGGGATGACGGATGGAATCGACGTCGATGGTCGACGGCTCGTTCGGGCGCCGGTCGTGGGTCTACCGCGCGCTCTCGGCGTGGTGCGTCGTCCTCTGTCTGTCGCCCGGTGCCCCCGTGGCAGCCGCACCGACCATCCGGACGCTCGACCGCTTCGACGTCGTCATCGCCGGGGGGAGCACGGCGGCGCTCGCCGCGGCGCTCGCCGCGGCGGAGGGAGGAGCCACCACGGCGCTGATCGAGCCGACCGACTGGATCGGCGGGCAACTCACCTCCAGCGCGGTGCCGGCGATCGACGAGGCATGGCACACCATCAAGCCGACCGACGGCGGCGCCCCCTACTCGGTATCGAAGGTCGCGCGGCTTCCCGTGAACATGACGCCGCGGTTCCTCCAGCTGCTCCAGGCGATCGAGCAGCGGGGCGATTGCTGGGTGAGCCGCTTCTGCTTTTGCCCCGACGAATTGGTCGCGCGGCACCTCGACCCCCTGGTCGCGGCCTGCGGCGAGCGTCTCACGGTGTTCCGCGACACCGTCGTCAAACGCGTCACCCTCGCCGCCGACGGTGGCCGCGTGGCGGCGATCGAGTGCATCCATCGCAGTCCCCGGCCCGGACTTCCGGCCGCCGGCTACGACCGTCTCCCCTCCGCCGATCTCGCCGACTGGTACGAGCCGACCGACTCGGAGCGGTTCACGAAGAAGACGGTGCGATTCGCGGCCCGGCCCGGTGCAACGACCGTGTTCGTCGACGCGACCGAATGGGGCGAGGTGCTGGCACTCTCCGGCAAGGACTATCTCCAGGGTGTCGAGGAGTCCGACGGCGCGTTGTCCACCGCGCCGGGGGCCGATCGCTGTGGCCAGGCGACCGTGTTCTGCTTCGCGCAGCAACTTCATCCCGAACCGGTCGGTGAACCCGACCGTCCGGTGCGTGCCACCGACATGGGATACGGCGCCTACGGCGACAAACCCGACGCCTGGACGAAGATCTGGACCTACCGGCGCCTCCGCTGCAAGGGAGCGCCGGCGACCGGCGACGTCTGCCTGCAGAACTGGGGCTACTCGCAGAAGCACGGCGAGGGTGGCAACGACTATCCCCACGCCTACCTGTTCACGTCGAAGTCCGACACGGCGGCACAGCTGGCCGACTGGCGCGGCGGGATCGACCTCGAGGCGCTCGCCGGTGCGGAAGACCGGGCCTTCGCCTGGCACCAGTGGTTCCGCCGTCACGCCCCCGACGGGATCGATCCCGGCCGGATCGCGCTGGCCCCCGCCGTGCTCGGCACCGGCCATGGTTTGGCGAAACTTCCCTACATCCGCGATACGCGCCGGGCGATCGGCCTCGACGGCTTCGTGCTGAAGTTTGCCGACCTCACGGGCCCGGCCGAGCAGCGGACCGGCACCGTCTTTCCGGACCGCATCGCCCTGGGAGCCTATCCCGCCGACATCCACCCGATTTCGGGGTGCGAGATGCCTGGCTACTGCATCGTCGCCCACGACACGCTGCCGTTTTGCATCCCGTTTCGGGCGCTCACGCACCGCGAGCTCGGCAACCTGCTCGTGGTGGGCAAGACCATGGCGCAATCGTTCCTCGCGAACTCGTCCACCCGCCTCCACCCGATCGAATGGTCCACGGGGACTGCCGGAGGTGTGGCGGCGGCCCACATGGCCCGCACCGGCCGGACCTCGCGGCAGGCCCTGGCCGCGATCGGCGAACTCCAGGGCGAAATCCGCCAGAAGACCCCGATCGACTGGACGCTCCCGGGAGCGCCCTGAGCCGGGAAGGCTCGGCCCGCCCCGCCGGATCTCGCCGCCGAGCCCCGATCCAATCGTTGTCGGCCGCCGTAAGGGCCGACTAGAGTGCAAGGGTGGTCGATGTCTCGGCAGGGTACCCCGTGCGGCCAACCGTGTGCCTCCCCCGAATCGTCGCGATCCTTTCGGCCCTGACAGCCTCGGGGGCGGGCCCGCTCAAGGCTGCGCCCTCTGAGATCCGGGGTACCTGGCTGACCACCACGAGTTCCGACGACTGGTCGACGACCAACCTCCAGACCACGATGAACTCGTTGAAGCGGACGGGCTTCAACACCGTCTACGTGGAAGCCTGGAAGAACGGCTACACGAACTTCACGTCGCCCACGCTCTCCGCCTTCACCGGCAGCCCGTCGCTCAATCCCACCGTGGCCGGCCGCAACTTCCTCAACGAGACGCGGACGGCCGCGGCGAACGCCGGCCTCGTCCACGGCGCCTGGTTCGAATACGGCCTGATGGCGGAGTTTTCGAGCCCGTTCAATCCCGTGTCGCTGAAGTGCCAGAACGCGACCTGGACCGTGGGCACCACCAGCGGCACCGGCTGGCTGCTGAAAGACTCGGCGGGAAACTACACGAACTCGTCGAACAACTTCGTCTGGATGAATCCCCTCGTGCCCGAGGTCCGGAACCTGATCAAGGGCATCGTGGTCGATGCGATCAACCAGTTCGATCTGCAGATCGTGCAGTT
>JBJSXB010000121.1:0-15237 GCA_046086245.1 Planctomycetaceae bacterium
CCGAGTGCGTTCGCCATCCTGTCACCCGGCCGTGGCCGCAAACAGATCTTGCCGGCGTACCGGCCCGCTGGGACAACCTCGCTCCCCCCAGCAGGGCCGCCACCATGACCGTGTCCTCGCCTAGGTCGAACACGTCGCGTGTGCGCGCGCCCAGGCGGCGCCGTGGCGGCTTGGGCCGGTGGTGGGGGTTGACGGCCTGCCTCGCCGGCTTCGGGGCCGACGCCCGGGCGGGGGATGCTACCGGCAGCGCGTTTCTCGCCGGCGGCGACGTGCACACGATTTGGCGACAGGCGGTCGATACCGTCGGAGCCGATTGGCCGATCGTCGATACGGTCGCTCCCGATGCCGCGGGTGATCCTCCCCGGCCGGGGTTGATCCGCTCGGCGTGGATGGAGGCCACGGGATCGCCCCTCGGGGCCGAGGCGGGTGGCGGGCGGCCGCAGCGGCAGCGTGTCGTCGCCCGGGTGCGTCCCGCGGCCGACGGAGCCTGGATCGACGCGATTCTCGAGACGGAGGCGATCGGTGAGCCTCCCGGCGGAGGGGCGTCGTCGGCGTTTCCCGATGGCGGTGTGCGCTGGGCCGTCGGCGACGGCGCCGGGATTGCCAACGACCTGGCGACGCGTCTGAGCGCCTACGAGGCGGGTGTCGAAGCACTGCCGGCGCTGCCCGACGCCGACATCCTCACACCGGGCCCGGCCGGACCTCCCTGGGCGGGCAGTGCCTTCCCGCGGGTCTCACGGGCGTGGCACAAGATCGTCAGCGACGAGGTGAACTTCTACCGCTGCGACAGCCTCGTCTGCATCGCGGCGGCGTTCGGCGCCGGCGCCTTGATGGCCAACACCGGCTTCGACACCACCGTGCAGACGGCATGGCAAGAGAGTGTCACACCCAGCGGCCTGGGCACCTTCTTCTCCGGGTGCAAGGACATCGGCGAGGGGCGCTACGCGTTGCCCGTGTTCGGGGTGGCGGCAGCCACCGGCCTGCTCTTCGAGGGGCAACCCGCGGGCGATGTCGTCGGCGAGTGGGGATCGCGATCGCTGCGGATATTCGTCATCGGCGCTCCGCCGTTGTACGTGCTGCAACTGGCCACCGGGGCGTCGCGGCCGGGTGAGAGTTCGGCAGGCAGCCAGTGGCACTTCTTCAACGACAACAACGGCGTCAGCGGCCATGCCTTCGTCGGGGCGATCCCGTTCCTCGCGGCCGCCGACATGGTGGAGAATCCGTGGGCAAAGGGAGGGTTGTACGTCTGCTCGACGTTCGTCGCCTTCTCCCGCGTCACCGACGACGCGCACTACCCGTCGCAGGCGTTTCTCGGCTGGTATCTGGCCTGGGCCAGCGCCGTCGCCGTCGACCGCACGGAATGGCACTTCGCGGACATGGACGTGCGGATCGTGCCACTGCCGACCGCCGATCAGGGAGGCATGGCGGTCGAGGCCCGTTGGTGACCAACCGCGACGGGAGCACGGTCGAACACCGGCGACCCGATGACAGCGCGATACTCGGAGACGGGGTTGCGTATCGAGTCGGGCGTCGATCGACCCGATGACAGCGCGATACCCGGCGATGGGGCCGGCAGACCGATCAGCCGGCGACGAGCACCGTGATCGCCATCATCGCCGCGGTCACCCCCAGCGGCAGCGTGCCGATCTTCGCCAACCACGACGTGTTCCGCGCCGGGGCGGTCTTCGGGGCCA
Source organism: Planctomycetaceae bacterium (assembly GCA_046086245.1). Taxonomy (GTDB): domain Bacteria; phylum Planctomycetota; class Planctomycetia; order Pirellulales; family UBA1268; genus F1-20-MAGs016. The sequence continues at coordinate 1,695 of JBJSXB010000121.1, forward strand.
TCGCCCTGCGGATCGCCTCGACCGTGACCGTTCCGGCGATGCCAGGCTGATCGGCCGATCCCGTTCCGATCACGATGACCGGCGCACCGGCGGACACGGGAGTCGCCGTCATGCCGGCGGCGACCCTCTCACCGAGCAATCCGGCGAAGTCGGCACCGGTCATGTCGTCCAAATCACCGGCAACAAGCCACGCGTCGAAATGGCGACCCCGGGCAAGCCGCAGGGCGTCAGCTCCGCTGGTGCGGTAGTGAAGTTCGACCAGGCCGGCACGGGCTTGGGCCGCCAACTCGACGTGTTCGTCGAAACGGGGATCGACGACGGCGACCCGCAGGGCGGTGTGGGCGGTGGCGTGCGACATGATGGACTCCTTCAAAGATGATCGTGATGCGGAGAAAGCGAATCGATGGATCGGGGTATGGTTCAGGAGGGCTGGGCGACGGTCGCTGCGACGGGTGTCTTGGCGGTGGCCGAGGGCAGCGGGAGGTCGAGGATGTCGACGGTCACCGGCCGAACCCGGTACCCGGCCACCCCTGCGGCCAACGCCCGCTGTTCGTCCTCGATGCGGTACTCATCCGCCACCACGTAGACCCGCGACTTGCCGGCATCCTCGAGATGGCCGAGCGAGACGGTGGAACCGGAGCGGAGCGGATCGACACTGCTCTGCTGAATGTCCTCGGCGAGCATGTCGAGCAGATCGAACCCCGACATGTCGGGCAGGTCGCCGGCAACGAGCCAGACATCGGCCCGGAACCGTTTCGCCATCCGCATCGCAGCCCGGCCGTCGGCACAGAAGTGAAGGCCGATGACACCCTGCCGAGCGGAGGCGACGAAGTCCGCGTAGTGGTGAATCGCCGAGTCGACGATCACGACCTCGCGGGGACGCTGCGGCACCGCGTTGATTTCGGGACGATCGGGGGTGGACATGGGACGACTCCTTCCAAACGGCGAAAGACGTTGAATCGTGCGGGGAGCGAAGAACCGGCGTTTTCAGGATTGGGACGTTTGGCGGTTCGATCGATGTTTCAACATCGTCAAACCGTCGAACCACGGGCCGAAAGCTCACACGAGGGACAGGATCGGCAGGAACAACGAAATCGGCACGAGGCACACCATGCAGTCGCTCCGGGTCAACCAGGCCAACCCCGGAGCCGAGGCCGACGAGGTCCCGTTGCCCATCGAAACGTTGCCCACCGAAACCCAGTTGTCTGACGAACCACCGTGGCTCAACACACAACCGTGCGGCAGGCTGGGGCTGTTCATGACGCGACCTGTGGGGCTTTCGAGGACACCAACCAGGGGCACCGAACGACCAGGCACCAACCAAACCCGACCGGCTCCGGCAGGCGATCCGGCAGGTCGTCCTGCGGCGTTTCGCCCGACGGACCAGAGATATGCATCTCGCGTGCCAAATTCTCCGGCTGACTCGTTTTTCTCGTCACGCAGCGAAATCGTGCGGTGAAAAGGCGGTTTTCATGGTTTCCCGAGGCATTTCGGACAACGGTACGAAACGCCCGGGCGGAGGCTGGATGGCACGGAACGGTTCGATTCGCCCCAGAGGGGGTGGGGTGATTCGCCCCACCCGCCTGCCGTCCCCTGCAGGGCGGGGACGTCTGAGAAAGAGGACCGACAGCCTGCGGCTGCGGCGCTGACCGGTCAGGTTGGCCGCGCCAATCAGTGGAAAAAACAGCTTTTCGGGTGGCCAAAGGCCAGGGATGGCCTTTGGCCACGGGCTGTCAGTGGCCGGCCAGCAGATCATCCAGCACCGCGCGGACGACCCCCTCGTCGACATCGTCGGTGATCTCCACGCGACCAAGGGCGGTGGGCAGGATGAACCGGATCGTGCCGTGCAGCGTCTTCTTGTCACGCCGCATGGCGGAACAGACGTCGTCGACGCCGATCCTCCGCAGGTCGTCCGGCACCACCAGTGGCAAGCCGAAGCGGGCCAGCAACGCCGCTTGGCGCCGGGCCTGCTCGACCCCCAGGCGGCCGGTCGCGATCGCGATCCGCGCCGCAGCGGTCATGCCGATCGCCACCGCCTCGCCGTGCAGCAGACGCCCATAGCCGGCGAGCATTTCCAGCGCGTGGCCGACCGTGTGGCCGTAATTCAGGATCGCCCTTCGGCCGCTGCGCTCGAACTCGTCCTCCGCGACGATGTCCGCCTTCAGATCGACGCACCTGCCCACCATCCGCGCGACGGCCGCCGGATCCCGCGCCAGGATCTGATCCACACGGTTCTCGAGCCACTGGAACAGATCCCGGTCGAGAATCACTCCGTACTTGACCACCTCCGCCAGTCCGCTGCGGTATTCCCGGTCGGGCAGGGTGGCGAGGGTCGTGGGGTCGCAGGCTACGAACCGTGGCTGCCAAAAGGCCCCCACGAGATTCTTCCCGACGTCGAGATTGATGCCGGTCTTGCCGCCGACGGCGCTGTCGACCTGCCCGACGAGTGTCGTGGGGATCTGCCAGAACCCGAGGCCGCGGAGGAACGTCGCCGCCACGAATCCGGCGAGATCACCGGTCACACCGCCGCCCACCGCGACGATCTGGGTGGCGCGGTCGGCCGGCACGATGGCGAGCGCCTCGCACAAGCGGACGTACTCGGCGGGCGATTTGGCCGTTTCGCCCGGCGCCACGATCAACGACGTGACGGCGATGCCGCGGGCACCGAATCCGGTCACCACCCGCGCGCCGGAGGATCCGACCACGTGCGCGTCGGTGAACACCGCTGCATGGCGGGCGCCGGTCGCGGCGAATGCGTCGAGCAGCGCGTCGATCGCCCCCGCGCCGACGACCACCCGGCTGACGCCGACGGCGTTCCTGCCGGGGGACCCTTCGGCGGCGAAGCGGATGACCCGCTCGTGCAGCGTCACGGCCTCAACTCGCACCGAGCCGTTCGAGGTCGGCCGCGGTCACGGTGACGACCCGGGCGAAACCACTGTGTTGCCGGGTGTAATCGAGATCCGCCGCCTCTTGGGGGTTGGCGTGCAGGGCCGCTTCGATTCGCTCCCGATCGCCGGCCGACCAATCATCGAATTCCGGCGGCCAGATCGTGTGGGCTTCGACGACGAGGGCTTCGCGGTAAGGGTCGAACGCGTTGGGCATGGGCAATCCTGTGACGGACTGGCGGGCGTCGCCCAAAGCCGATCGCGGGGCGTGGGGGGCGAGCCGCGGGGACGATGATCCCCGGCCACGGCGCACCAGGCCATCGCCGCGGGGCGGGGGAAGTATATCCTCCGCTGCGGCTCCGCCCGGATTACCGGCCACGTCTGGCCGCCTGGAACGATGCCGCCGCTCGAGGCCCTCATGCCAGCCAAGGATCGATCGACGACCGGGAGCGACACGGCGCGGAGTGGACGGCGCTTGGTGCTTGCCCTCGTCGGGCTGGGTGTCCTCGGCGCGTGCGTGGGAATCGCCTACCAGCGGGCGCAGACCGACGGGTGTCTGGCCGTCTACGGACCGCGGGTCGCGCGTCTGGTGGCCAGCGCGCCCCACGTCGAACTCTGGACCGGCCTGCGCGTGATCGACGGTCGTCTCGTGGCCACGCACCGCCTCGACGTCAGCGCTGCCAAGGGGCTCGTGCACCTTCGCCGCGGCCTCGTCGAGGACGCCAATTTCTCCGGCGCGGAACCGGCCGGTCCGGCACCCGCGGTGACGTCGTGGACCCATGCGCTGGTGTTCTCCGCCACGCCGGTGACCCGGGTTCCGGTCGACGACTCGGCGGCCGCGCTGCTCCTGGAGGTGGGCGAACCCGGGGGGCGAGCCAGATGGATTGGCGTCGTCGGGCAGGGCATGGCGCTGCCGATCGGCCGCATCGAGAAAGGACTGCGGGACTGGCTCACGGCGACCGTGGCTCCCGGTCCGCCGGGTGACCCGCGGTGATCTCGCCGGCGGGAAGCTTTGCCAGCGCGGTCTGATGCCGGAACGACTGTGTGGTTTCCGCGGTTTTCGCGGTCTCCGCGGCGTGGAAACCGGGCTTTGGCACCGCCCCCGTCATCCCTATCTTCCCCGGGGGTACCCGCTGCCCGCCGACTGTCTGCCCGGCATCGCCCGCCGTGAACACGCGCCCGCCGTCGAGGGGAGGACCGATGCGATCGATCGCCGTGGCCAACCAAAAGGGGGGTGTCGGGAAGACGACGACGTCGGTCAATCTCGCGATCGGTCTCGCCCGTGCCGGCCGGCGCGTGTGCCTGATTGACCTCGATCCACAGGCCCACGCCACGTTGCATGTCGGCGTTCAGCCGGGCGCGCACGCCGTGTCGTCGTTCGACCTGCTTGCCGGCGGCGCGTCGTTGGCCGACGCCACGGTCGCGGCCGCCGATCGGCTCTGGCTGATTCCGTCGCACATCGATCTGTCGGCCACCGAGGTGGCGCTCGCCGGACAGCCGGGACGGGAATCGATCCTGCGCCGGCGGATCGAGGCCGATCCGGCGTGTCAGCCGGGCGGTGCCGGCTACGACTACCTGATCATCGATTGCCCGCCTTCACTGGGATTGCTGTCGCTCAATGCGATGGCGGCGGTCGATCGGGTGCTGCTTCCCCTCCAGCCGCACTTTCTCGCCCTCCACGGGCTCAGCAAACTGTTGGAGACGGTCGAGTTGGTGTCGGAGCGGGTCAACCCGCGGCTCCGGGTGCTCGGCGTGGTGCTCTGCATGTTCGAATCCGCAACCCGGCTCGCGGGTGAGGTCGGAAGGGACGTCGAGGCGTTCTTCTCCTCCGAGGCCCGTCATGCCGCGTGGAGCGACGCCCGCCTGTTTCGCACGCGGATCCGCCGCAATATCCGCCTCGCGGAGGCGCCGAGTTTCGGCCAATCGATCTTCGACTACGCGCCCGATTCACACGGGGCCGAAGACTACCGGGCACTGGCCGAAGAGGTCGATCAAGCCGCGGCCGGCGCCGTGGTGCGTGACCGGTGGGCTGCCTGAACCAGATCGGGAAGGGCCGCCGCGGGCAACCGCGGCACGAGATCCGCTGCGTGAGCGTCGCCGCTGGCGACCCCCAACGCTGCGCCGAGTGGTTCGCCGAGAGGTTCGTCGACGAGGGCTTCGGCCCCGCCGGCATCGAGAAGTTCGGGTATCCACCAGTATCGCGATGCCGAAGGGTCGAAACCCACCAGAACCCCGGTGGCGTCGAAATCATCGGCCGACACGAACGGGACGGGACCCGGCGTTGGCGGGGCGAGGGTCGGCAAACGATGGCCGCGGCGCCGTGACATGATGGCCAGCTGGAGTCGGGAAGGGGGGCGGGGTCGATGCAAAGGGGGGCGAAGTGTGATTCGTCCGCCGGTTTCGGTGGAGATCAGTTTCGAGCGGCCCGGACACCGGTTCATCGACTATCAACAGCCCGCAGGCGCCGCCGACCAAAAGTCTGTGCACGATAAATTGGGTATTCAAGGACGTGTGGAGAAAATAGATAAAATATATGGCTTTTCGCCGATTAACCGCATTTTTCGTATTGTTTTCAGCCACAGCCAGGGTGTCGGCTTCCCCCTTCCTTTTGCCGGCCGGGCGTTCGGACCGGTTCCCGAGTGAGGAGTCACCCACGATGCCAGCCCGGTCAGCCGACGCCGATCGTGCCGACGAGGCGCGTCGCCGATGCCATCGTCGGTCGCGCGCGCCATCGTCACGATGGCGGCTCGGCCGATGGCCGATTGCGCCGAGGGCCGTCCTCGCCGGTCTCATCCTGGCATGGGGGGCGTATGCCGCTGGCCAGGACGACCGGCCGCGCGGCTACCGAACACTCGCCCCCGGCACGCTGACCGTGATCCCCGCCGACGCCTCCGCCGATGATCCGTTGCAGCGCAGCGACATCCCCGAGATCACCCGTGGTCTCGCGGAACGGACATGGGAACCGCGGCAGGCAGCGCCGGGCAGCACGCTCGTGGGCCGCGGTCATAACCGCGTGTTCCTCCGCGACATCTGGTGCCTAGAGTTCGCGTTCAAACCGCCGCGGCAGATCGACGTCGACGTGCCCGCGCCTGAATTGAAGATGCGCCGCAAGCGGATTTGGTACCTCGTGTACCGCGTCCGCAACACCGGCACCCGCCGTGTGGTCGGCGTTGATGGCGACCTCACGAAACTCTCCACCGAGACGGGCGCGAGCCCGGTGCGATTCCTGCCGCACCTCGTCCTCGAGAGTGTCGAGGGCCTGTCCGCCGAGGAAGGCACCTACGAGTACCGTGCGTACCTCGACCGCGTGATCCCCGGCGCGGTGGCGGCGATCCGTGAGCGTGAATTCCGCGATGACCCACGGTTTCCGCTGCTCGACAGCGCGTCGATGGCCGCCGCCGATATTCCCCCCGGCGGCGAGCGCTGGGGGGTCGCGACCTGGGAGGACGTCGACCCGCGGATCGATTTCTTCGCGGTCTACGTCCGCGGGCTCACCAACGCGATCCGGTGGCGTGACCGCGACGGGTTCGCGTTCGGACCCGACTCCATGCCCGGTGCCGGCACGCAGTACGCGCTGGAGAGTTTGCGCCTCGACTTCTGGCGGCCGGGCGACGATCGCGACGAGCAGGCCGAGGAGATGAGCATCGGCCATGCCGGTCTGTTCGAGACGCGCAGCCTCGGCACCCGCCTGCTCGACGTCGCCGCGCGTGCGGCGGTGGTCCGATCGCGTCCGACGGTCGGCCTCGAACAACTGGGGCTCACGTGGCGCGACCTGCTCGACCCACGCGGGACCGCCGACAGCCCGCTCGATGCCGATGATCGCGATCGAGCCGCCACGCTCGCCCCGCTTACGCTGGTGATCGACCGGGTCGCCGGCATCGCCGACCCGGCCGCCCGCGGTGCCGCGGTCAGGGACCTGCTCGGCGACCTCGCGATCGGCTGGTTGGAGGATCTGACGCGGAATCTCGTCGCGCCGGGCGACGCGGTGCAGGATGCCGCCCGTCGTGCGGCGCTGGAGTCGCTCGCCATCCCCGCCGACGCGCTTGCCAAGGCGCCGCTGGCCGGATTGGGGAAGGTGCTCGCGGCCCTCGAGAAGATCGACGATCCCCGACGCCGGAACGCCCTGCTGGGGCAACTGTTCGGTCCGGCCGCGAATCGCGTCGGCAAGTTGGCCCGGGAAGTCGCCCTTTCCCGCGGCGAAGCCGTGCTCGAGGCATACGATCTGGATCGCCGCTCCCTCGCCACCTCCGGACCGTTCGCCGGGTTCGATTTCGCCAGGACCCTCGTCGACGGCGAGAACGATGCCGACACCCGACGCGACCTGGTCGAGGGGCTCTTCGGTGCCGACGGACCGTCCCTGTACGCTACCGCGACGGCGGCGGGCGAGGGAATTGACCATGCCTGGGTTTTCCGTTACGAATCAACGGAGTAAGCGGGCCACCGAGTGAAGGGGGAGAGGGCGTCATGGCCCATAAAAAAGGTCAGGGTTCGAGTCGAAACGGTCGCGATTCCAACGCCCAACGTCGTGGCGTCAAGAAGTTCGCCGGACAAGCCGTGCGCGCCGGCAACATCCTCGTGCGGCAAGTGGGCACCAAGTTTCACGCCGGCAGCAACGTGGGGATGGGGTCGGACTACACCCTGTTTGCCCTCGTCGACGGAGTCGTCGGTTTCGATCGCGAAGGGCGTCGGGTCAACGTTCTTGCGGGTTGATTCGCCGCGCGACGGGTCGGCCACGGGTCGGCCACCGGCCCCAGCCGAACAGACCCCAGCAGAGGCGTGACGGTCCGGGCGCCGTGTTCCGATCGCCCCCGTTGCGGAGTTGCGATGTTCGTCGATCGGGTGAGGATCGAGGTCGTCGCCGGTGATGGGGGTCGTGGGAGCGGCAGTTTCCGCCGCGAAAAGTTTGTCCCCCGCGGTGGTCCGGACGGCGGAGACGGCGGTTCAGGCGGCAGCGTCGTGATCCGCGCCGAGCCCGGTATCGATTCGCTCGCGGCGCTTGCGCACCGCGCCCAGTGGCGGGCCGGCCATGGCGAGCCAGGGGGGCCGGCCAATTGCCACGGCCGGTCGGCCGGGGATCTGATCCTGCCGGTGCCACCGGGCACGATCGTGATCGACGAGTCGTCGGGGCTGATTCTCCGCGACCTGGCCGCCGGCGATGCGATCGTCGCCGCGCGCGGCGGCGACGGCGGCTTCGGCAACGTCCATTTCAAGAGTTCGACCAACCGCGCGCCGCGCACCACCACGCCCGGCGGGAAGGGGGAGGCCCGGCGGCTGCTCCTCGAACTCAAGGTGATCGCCGACGTCGGTCTCGTCGGCCTGCCGAACGCCGGGAAAAGCACGTTGCTGTCACGGTTGTCGCGGGCCCGGCCACAGATCGCCGACTACGCCTTCACCACGAAGACCCCGATGCTCGGGATCGTCGCCGTCGATCGCGACCGCAGTTTCGTCCTCGCCGACCTTCCCGGCTTGATCGAAGGCGCCCATGCCGGCACCGGACTGGGCCATGAGTTCCTCCGCCACGTCGAGCGCGCCGGGATTCTGGTCCACGTCGTCGAGCCCGGCCCCCTCGACGGCACCGATCCCGTGGCGAACCATGCCGTGATCCGGGCCGAACTGACTGCCTACGATCCCGCGCTCGCCGCCCGGCCCGAAATCACCGTGGTGAGCAAGGCCGAGCTGCCCGGCGCGATGCTCGTGCGCGACCGGCTCCAGGCGGCCCTCGGCCGCCCCGTGCTGGCCGTCAGCGCCGTCACCGGCAGTGGCCTCGACGAACTGGTGCGGGCGGTGGTCCGCGAACTCGATCGCCCCGCGATGCCGGTCGCCACGGGGCAGGGGATCGCCGGGGAGGCGCCGCCGTGAAACCAGCGCTCGGCACGTTCGGCGACACGGTGCTCGTGGCCGATGTCGGCAATTCGCGGATCAAGCTGGCCGCCGTCGAGTCGTGGGGTGGAGAGGGGCGATTGCCCACGCTCGGTCACCGGCAGGAGCTGTCGAGCCGGGAGTTCCACCCCGCCAACCTCGAACGCTGGCTGGCGCAGGTGGCCTCGGGCAGCACCCTGCTGGTGGTGGGCAGTGTCCACGACGCCGCCGCGGCGCGGCTCGAAGCCGCGGTGGCAGCCGTCGCCGCGACAACGCCGCGGATCCTGCGCCAGCGCCGGGTGACGCACGGCGATCTCCCGCTCACGGTCCGCCTCGACGAGCCGCAGCGCGTCGGCATCGATCGCCTCGCCTCGGCAACGGCCGCCTCCACGGTGCGCCCCAGCGGGAGCGCGGCGATCGTCGTCGACTGCGGCACCGCGGCGACGGTGGGATGCATCGACTCCGATGGAGCGTTCGTCGGCGGCGCCATCCTCGCCGGACCGGCCCTGCTGGCGCGGGCGCTGGCGGAGGGGACCAGTCGTCTGCCGGAGGTGGCGATCCTCGGGAGCGCTCCGCCGCCGCCGATGCCGGGCCGCAGCACCGCCGAGGCGATCGCCGCTGGCATCGGGTGGGGGATCCGCGGCGCGATCCGCGAGTTGGTCGATCGGGCGCGCGAAGCGCTGGGGGGGACGGCGGGGATCTACCTCACCGGCGGCTGGCGGGGCGCCATCCGTGACGTCCTGCCGGGAGCGGTCGAGGAACCCGATCTGGTGCTGGCTGGGCTCGCACTCGCCGCCAACCGCGCCGCGCGATCCTGACGGTCTCGCCCCGGTCGCGGCGGGTGGCGACGAGTCCCGTCGGCCGGGGTAGAATCGCCGGCCCCGCTGAGCCAGGAAGCCCCCGTGACCCGTGCCGCACCCGTGGAATCGCCCGCCGCGTCCGACCGTTCGCGCCAGCTGGCCCTCGCTGCCGCACGGGTGGCCGCCGAGACGCGCGGCACCGACGTGCGGGTGCTCGACCTGCGCGCCCTGACACCGGTGTTCGACTATTTCGTGGTCGCCACCGGGGCCAGCCGCCGGCAATTGCACGCCATCGCCGACGAGATCGAGAAAGTGGTCGGCCGCGAATTGCACGATCACAAGCGCGGAGGCGAGGGCTACGAAGAGGGGCGTTGGATCGTGCTCGATTATGGCGACGTCGTCGTCCATCTGTTCGACACCGAGTCGCGGGGCTACTGGGACATCGAGCAATTGTGGAGCGACGCGCGCCGCGTGCCGGTGACGACCGAGGGGCCATCGCCGTGACCGCCACAGCGGCGGCGGGCGGCCCGCCGGTGCCGTCACCGCAGCGGTCGTCGGGAACGTTCCGCGACCGGCTTCGCGCTGCCTTCACAAGCGCGCTGGCGGACGCCGCGGCCGCCGGCGTTCTGCCCGTCGCCAGAGAGGACATTCCCGCGTTGGTGGACCAGGTCCGCGAGACGGCCGACGTGAAGTTCGGCGACTACTCCGCGACGCTGGCGATGGGGCTGGCGAAGAAGGCGGGGAAGAAGCCGCGCGAAGTCGCCGTCGAGCTGGCCCGGCGCCTCCCCGACGCCCCGGGATTCGCCGCCACGTTCACACCCCCCGGCGACCCGGTCGGCCCCGGCTTCCTCAACGTCCGCGTCCGCGACGACGCCCTCGCGGCGGCGATCTCGGCGGCGTTCGCCGACGAGCGCCTCGGCGTGCCGGCGGTCGCCCGGCCGGAATCGATCGTCGTCGACTTCAGTTCGCCGAACGTTGCCAAGCCGATGCACGTCGGCCACATCCGCTCGACGGTGATCGGCGACGCCCTCGCGCGGATCCTCTCCTTCCGCGGCCATCGGGTCGTCACCGACAACCATCTCGGCGACTGGGGCACGCAGTTCGGGATGATCATCTGGGGCTGGAAGCACTGCCGCGACGACGCCGCCTTCGCCGCCGACCCGACCGCCGAACTGGGGCGGCTGTACCGGCTCGTCCGCAAGGTCGCCGACGCCAAGCCGGAGGATCTCGCCGCCGATCCCGTGGCCGCCACCCTCGCCGCCCGCCATCCCGACGCTGGCCGCGAGGTGCTCGACGAGACGGCGAAGCTCCACGCCGGCGATCCCGAGAACCGTGCCATCTGGCAGCGCTTCATGCCCGCCTGCCTGGCCGACATCGAGCGACTCTACCGGCGTCTCGACGTGTCGTTCGACCACTGGCTCGGCGAGAGTTTTTTCCAGCCGTTCCTCGCCGACGTCGTCGCCGATCTTCTAGCGCGCGGCCTGGCGCGCGAGAGCCGTGGAGCCACGGGGGTGTTTCTCGACGGCGACGACAAGCCGCCGTTCCTCGTCCGCAAGGCCGACGGCGCCTTCCTCTACGCCACCACCGACTTGGCCACGATCCGCTGGCGGCTCGAGCACTGGAAGCCCGACCGGATCCTGTACGTCGTCGATCACCGCCAGGGGCAGCACTTCGATCAGTTGTTCCGCACCGCGGCGCGGTGGGGGCTGCCGGGCCTCGACGGCGTGACGCTCGTCCACGTCGCCTTCGGCACCGTCCTCGGCGACGACGGCAAGCCGTTCAAGACGCGCTCCGGCGACACCGTCGGCCTCGAATCGCTGCTCGACGAGGGGGTCGAGCGGGCCGGGCAGCTCGTCGCGGCCGACGAGGGGCTTGGCCCCGAGGAGCGGCACCGGGTGGCCGAGACGGTCGGCATCGGCGCGATCAAATACGCGGACCTCTGCCAAAACCGCACCACCGACTACGTCTTCAGCTACGACAAGATGCTCGAGCTCAAGGGAAACACCGCGGCCTACATGCAATACGCGGTCGCCCGGGTCGAAGGGGTCTTGGAGAAGGGGGGCGTCGACCGCACGGCCCTGCGCCGCGCGGCGCCGGCGATCATCCTGGCCGATCCGCGCGAGCGGGCCCTCGCCCTGGCGCTGCTCCGCTTCGGCGAGGTGCTCGAGGACGTCGAGGCCGACTACCGGCCGAACCTGCTCACCGCCTGGCTGTACGACGTCGCCGGCCGCTATTCGGCGTTCTACGACGCCCTCCCGATCCTCAAGGCCGACGAGCCCAGCCGCACGAGCCGCCTGGCGCTTGCCGACCTCACCGGCCGTGTCCTCCGCAAGGGGCTCGACCTGCTCGGCATCGGCACCGTCCGGCGGATGTGACGCCGGGCGGCCGGCGCCGCGACCGTTTTCCCCGAGGGGTTCAATGACCGCCCCCCTGGCCACGATCCGCAACATCGGCATCGTCGCCCACATCGACGCCGGCAAGACCACGCTCACCGAGCGGATGCTGTTCTTCACCAAGACCAGCCATCGCCTCGGCGACGTCGACCGCGGCACGACCGTCACCGACTTCGATCCCGAGGAGCAGGAGCGCGGGATCACGATCTACTCCGCCGCCGTGAGCTTCCGGTGGCGCGACGTGACGGTGAACCTCATCGACACCCCCGGCCACGTCGACTTCACCGCCGAGGTGGAGCGGAGCCTGCGCGTGCTCGACGGCGCGGTGGTGGTGTTTTCCGCGCGCGAGGGGGTCGAGGCGCAGAGCGAAACGGTCTGGCGGCAGGCCGACAAATACCACGTGCCCCGCGTCGCCCTGGTCAACAAGCTCGACCGTGAGGGGGCCGACTTCTTCGGCACGATCGACCAGATCGAGAAGCGCCTCGGGGCCCAGGCGCTCGTCCTCCAGGTGCCCCTCGGGATCGGCCCGCCGCACGTGACCAATCCGTTCCGCGGCCTGGTCGACCTGGTCGAGATGCAGCTCCTCACCTATCCACCGCGCGACGAAGCCCTCGCCGCCGCGGCACCGGCCGAAGCCTTCACGGCCGGGCCGATCCCGCCGGAGGTGGCCGACCTTGCCGCCGAGTGGCGCGAGCAGCTCGTCTCGACGTTGTTCGACTTTTCCGACGAGCTCGCCGAGCTGGCGATGAGCGATTCGCCGATTCCCGTCGACGTGATCCACCGTGCGATCCGTCAGGCGACGCTCGCCCGCAAGGTCGTGCCGATCCTCGGCGGCTCGGCGCTCGACTGCATCGGCGTCCAACCGGTGCTCGACGCCGTCGCCCGCTACCTCCCCAGCCCGGCCGACGTGCCGCCCGTCGAGGGGCTCGACCCGACGAAAAAGACACCCGTCACGATCGCGCGGAAGGCCGATCCGAAGGCGCCGTTCGCCGGCCTCGTGTTCAAGATCCTCGCCGAGAAGCATGGCGACCTGTTTTTCGTCCGCGTCTACTCCGGCACGCTCGAGGCGGGCAGCCGGGCCTGGAATCCGCTCAAGCAGAAGAAGGAAAACATCGCGCAGTTGTGGCGCGTGCAGGCCGACCGGCGCGAGCAGATCGAGAGCTGCACCGCCGGCGACATCGTCGGCGTGATCGGCCCGCGCGCCAGCGTGACCGGCGACACGCTGTGCGACGCGGCGGCGCCGATCGTGCTCGAGACGATCACCTTCCACGAGACGGTGATCTCGATGGCGATCGAGCCGGAGACGAGCCTCGAGCGCAAGAAGCTCGCCGACGTCCTCGACATGATGAAGCGGCAAGACCCGACGTTTCGGGCCGTGGAGAGCGAGGAGACGGGGCAGACGCTGATTTCGGGGATGGGCGAACTGCACCTCGAGGTGATCCGCCATCGCCTCGAGCGCGACTTCAAGCTCAAGTGCCGCGTCCACAAGCCGCGCGTGAGCTACAAGGAATCGATCGAGCGCGCCGCGACGGCTGTCGGCCAGGCCAACCGCCAGGTGGCGGGTCAAACGCTCGTGGCCACGGTCACGCTCCGGGCCGAGCCGACC
>JBJSXB010000122.1:0-21921 GCA_046086245.1 Planctomycetaceae bacterium
CCGAAAGCCGGAGCCGACCCCGGGACGGCGGTGACGGCGCGCGAGCCTCACGCCCGTGTGTCAGTCGCGGCAGTACGATGCTGCCCGCGGTTGACCCAGATCCTTGACGAGGCCACGTCATGACCGGTCGTCGGCGTTTTCATGCGGGTCCGGGGCTGACGCTGCTCATCGGCGTCGCGCTTTACGGCTCTGGTGTGGCCTACGGCGACCCGCTGCCCGGCACCGCGCCGCTCGAACTCCCCACCCCGCTCGACGCGGTGATGGTCGCCGGGATCGACCGGTTTCTCCTCGATCGCACCGTGGCAGAGAAGGCGGCCAGACGGTCCACCTGGGAGCGGGCGCTCGCCGATGCCGCGGGCCGCGACGCCTTCCGCGCCGCTGCCCGCACCCGGCTGCGGACGATACTCGGCGTCGTCGACGAGCGCGTGGACGACGCGGGCGTGTTCCTCCGCGACGCGCCGGGCCAGCGTGTCGAGCTCGCCGCGACCGACGAGTGGAAGGCGGTGGCCGTGTCGTTCCCGGTGCTCGAGGGGGTGCAGGCCGAAGGGATCGCCCTCGTGCCCGGAGGCGCGCCGCCACGGGCCTGGGTCGTCGCGGTGCCTGACTGCGATTGGACCCCCGAAGCGTTCGCCGGGCTCGTCGCCGACGACGGGCCCGCCGGTGCGGCGAGCCGGCTGCCGAGGGCCCTCGTCGCCGCCGGGTGTGGTGTCTTCATCCCGGCGATCCTCGACCGCTCGGCCGAGTTTTCCGGCAACGCGCGCGTCCGGTTCACGAACCAACCGCACCGCGAATACGCCTATCGTCCCGCGTACGAGCTCGGCCGGCATCCGCTCGGATACGAGAGCCAGAAGATCCTCGCCGCGGTCGACCGCATCGAGTCCCTCGCGACACCGCAGAGGCCGGCGCTGCCGGTCGGCGTGTGTGGCGTGGGGGAGGGGGGCCGGCTCGCGCTCCTGGCGGCGGCATGCGACGAGCGGATCGATGCCGCGCTGGTGTGCGGCTCGTTCGGCCCCCGCGAGGCGACCTGGCAGGAGCCGATCGATCGCAACGTGTGGCGCCTGCTCACGACCGCTTCCGATGCCGAGGCGGCGGCGCTGGTGCTGCCGCGGACGCTCGTCATCGAAGCCGCCGTCGCCGGTTCGTTCGCCGGCCCGGCGCCTCCGGCCGACGGCCGCGTCGGCGGCGCGGCACCGGGGCGCGTCGCGCCGGTGTCGCCTGCCGACCACGCCGACGAAACCGGGAAAGCCCGCGGCTACGCGGCGCGGCTCGGCGCGGAGGATCGCCTCACCGTGGCCGGTGATCCCGCGGCCCCGGGCCCGGCCGGTGATCCCACGGCGCTGCGGGCGTTTCTCGCCGGTCTGGGGATCGATGCGCCGGGCACGGCGCTGGCCGCGCCCGCGGCACCAGTCGACGCCGCGACCACGGCGGCCGCCGCCCGACGGCATCAGCGGCGGCAGCTCGAGGAGATCGCGCGGCACACCCAACGCCTGCTCGAGTGGTCGGCCGCAGCCCGGGCCGGCGACTGGCGCGAGGTGATCGCCGCGGCACAGCGCGACGACCGGGTCGCGGCCGAGGCCGCGCTCGCGACGCAGCGCGAGCGGATCCGCACCGAGCTCATCGGCCGGCTCCCCGACCCCTCGATGCCGCTCGGCGTGCGCTCGCGCCGGGTGCTCGACGACCCCGCGTTCAGCGGTTGGGAGGTGACGATCGACGTCTTTCCCGACGTGATCGCCGGCGGGATCCTTCTGGTACCCAAGGGCATACCGGCGGGTGAACTGCGGCCGACCGTGGTCTGTCAGCACGGCCTCGAAGGGGTGCCGCTGGACACGATCGCCGGCGCGGGAGACGCGCACGCCGTCTACAAGGGATTCACCGCGGAGCTCGCGCGGCGCGGATACGTGACGTTCGCGCCGCAGAATCCCTACCGCGGTGGCGACCGGTTCCGCACGCTGCAGCGCAAGGCGAATCCCCTCGGTCTGTCACTGTTTTCGTTCATCATCCCCCAGCACGGCCGCATCCTCGATTTCCTCGCCACGCTCCCCGAAGTCGACCCACGCCGGATCGGCTTGTACGGCCTTTCGTACGGCGGGAAGACGGCGATGCGCGTGCCGCCGTTCGAGCCACGCTACCGGCTGTCGATCTGCTCGGCCGACTACGACGAGTGGGTGCGGAAAATCGCCGTGGACCACGCCCCGTACAGCTACGTGTTCACCGGCGAGTACGAGATCTTCGAGTGGAACATGGGCCATCTGGCCAACTACGCCGAGTTGTCGTGGCTGATCTGGCCGCGGCCGTTCATGGTCGAACGCGGCCACGACGACGGCGTCGCACCGGACGAATGGGTGGCCTGGGAGTTCGCCAAGACGCGGCGACACTGGGTGAAGCTGGGGCAGGCCGACGACTGTGTGATCGAATGGTTCGACGGTCCGCACGCCATCAACGGCGTCGGCACGTACGAGTTCCTCGACCGCCACCTCGATCCCGAGGGAACACTGCCGCGCAGCGACTGACGCCGGCTCGGCGGGCGGCATCAGCGTCCCGGCAGCGGCTGGGTGGCGCGCAGGTAGGCGAACAGATCGCGAACCTGCTGGGGCGAATACCCGGCGAGCAGCCCCGTGGGCATGATCGACTCGGTCGTGCGCCGCAGATCCTCGATGCCGTCGCGCGGCAGGCTCTCGGTGCGGCCGTCGGGGAGGCGCAGCACCACCACACCGGGATCCTCCTCGACCACGAACCCCGACAGCACGCGGCCATCATCGGTCACGACCACGGTCGTCTCGTAGCCTTCGCGGATCGTGGCACTCGGCCGCACGACGTGGACCAACAGCGCCCGGGCGTCGCTCCGATCGTGGCTGGTGAGATCGGGGCCGATCTGGCCGCCGATGCCGAAGAGACGATGGCAGGCACCGCAGCTGCGCGCGAACAAGTCGCGACCCTCGAGCGGGCTGCCCGATCCCGCCGCGAGGATGGCAGCGAGCCGATCGACCTCGGCCGTCGCCATCGTGTCGCCTCGTCCCGCCTCACCGACCACGGGAAACAGCCGGCCGACCCGCGCGGCGACGGCACCGCGGTGCAGCCGCAGACGGTCGATGGCGGCCTTCGAGACGGCTCCCCGGTCGATCGAACCGGCTTCGATTCCCTCCAGCAACCGGTCCGCCCAGCCGGCGCGCGACGCGAGGGCGGAGACGATCGCGTCGCGGACTTCCGGCGGTGCGGCGGGAAGCAGGGGGAGGAGCCGCTCGGCCATGGCGCCGTCGTCCCAGCCCTCGAGCGCGGCGATCGCCGCCACCCGCACGGCGGCGTCCCCCGCGCCGGCCGCGAGTGACTCCAGCGCGTCCCGGGCGCCCGCCGGCCGCGTCTCGGCGAGGATCGCGACGTCCGCGGTGCGCTCGGCGACGGGCACCCGCTCGTCCGCGATCCGCCGGAGCGCGTCGGCCACGGTCGCGGCATCGCCGATCCGCAGGCCCAGGGCGCGCGAACCGCCACCGGCACGGGCGATGGCGGCGGTCAGCTCCGCGGGGAGCGTGGCGGCCGGCCGGCCGGCGAGGGCCTCGTCGATGCCCGCCAGCAGCCGCGCCCGGTCCGCGGGATCCGGGGCGGCGTCGACCAGGCGGGCGAGGGCGACGCGATCAGCGCGCGATCCGGCGGCGAGCCGTCTCGCGACGCGCGATTGCAGGACATCGCGGCCGAGCCGCGTCTCCCACAGCGGGCGCCGCAGATCGGCGGGCCAGCCGGCGCCCGGAGAAGCGCCGGCCCGACTCCCGACGCCGCGGTCGAGGCCGGCGAGCGTCGCGTCACGGTCGATCGACAGCAGCCGTTCGACGGCCCACCACACCGACAGCGGCACGTGGATGTCATCGGCGTCGATCGCACAGTCGGCCGCCAGCATCGCCAGCACGACCGCCCGCGAGTCGTCCGGCGGCAATCGGCGGGCACTGGCAGCGAGTTGGCTGCGCACCGCGGGAACCGTCTCCCGCGCCGCGAGGTCGACGAGGGCGTCGACGACGGCGGGCGTGGCGGTGCCGGGATCAGCGGCGAGGCGGATCGTCCACTGCCGGACCACCGGCTCGGCATGGCGGAGCCAGGCGGTCACTTCGGCGTCGGCGGGAATGTTCAGCCGCCATGCCGCACAGAGCCGTTCGAGGAGCCCCGGGGCGCCGGGGCGGGCATCCGCGAGTGCACGGACGATCACGCCGCGCGCGGCCTGGTCGCGCCGCGCGACCACCTCCTCGAGTGCCGCGCGGCGGACCCAGCGCACCGGATCGGAGAAGCGCTCGAGGAGCCGGCCGAGGTGCTCGTGGCGGAGGTCGGGCAGGCGGCGGGGTGGCTGGTCCGCCGCGGCGAGGCGGTAGACGCGCCCGTGCCCACGGTCGATGCGACCCTGGTAGTGGCTGGCATGGTCGATGCGTTGCTCGTAGAAGTCGGCGACGTACACCGCGCCGTCGGGGCCGAGTTGGATGTCGACGGGACGGAACCAGGGGTCGCCCGAGGCGAGGGGAATCCCGACGTCCTGCGTGGCGATCGACGAACGATCGGCGCGGATCGCGGCATGGACCACCTGCCCCTGCAGGGGTGCGACGCCGAACAGCCCGCCGGCGAATGCCGGCCCGAGGGTGGGGGAATCGACGACCGCGAGGGCATGGGTGAAACGCGGTGCGGAGTGGTGGGCGATCGGTTCGAAGAACCCGAAGGCGTACGGGTTGGAGAGTTCGCCATGTTTTTCGAAACCTTTGCGCGAATAGCCACCCTGCACGTAATGGAAGCCGCGGGTGTCGCCACCGTTGTGGCCGGAGAGCAAGCGACCGTCCGCGTCGAACTCGACGCCGAAGGCGTTGCCTCCCCCTTCGGCGAAGATCTCGTACCGCCCCGTGGGCGGGTGATAGCGCCAGATGCACTGTCCCACCGATTCGACCGGTGGTTCCGGGCTGCCCGGCCGCCGGACACGGGCGGTGACGGTGCTTCCCTGGGCCGCATACAGCCAGCCGTCGGGACCGCGGCGGAGATTGTTGGTGACCGAATGGCTGTCCTCGATGCCGCAGCCCTCGAGATGGACGACCGGATCGCCGTCGGGCCGGTCGTCGTGGTCGGCATCGGGGTAGAAGAGGAGATACGGGGGATTGAGCACCCACACGCCATCCGGGTCAAACTCGCAGCTCGTCGCCAGGCTGAGGCCCTCGACGAACACGTGCTGGGTGTCGGGCACGCCGTCGCCATCGGTGTCGTCATGGATCGTGATCCGGTCACGTCCGGGCGTGTGCCTGGGAGGGGGGGCCGGCACACGGTCGTAGACGGTGCGGAGGAACGCGTCACGGCTGACCATCGTCAGCCCGGCGGGCTCGGGGTACTGGATGTACTGACAGACCCACAGTCGCCCCCTCCGATCCCATTTGAGGGACAGGGGTTGGGTGACCGTCGGCTCGGTCAGGATGGCGTCGACGCGCAGGCCATCGGCGACGGTGAACCGCGCTATCGAGTCGACGGGGGAAAGTGGCCCGTCGTCATCCAGACGGCGGAGGCGCTCGCGGACGGCTGTGGCGGGTGCCACCTCGGCGAACGGCACGAGCACGCCGTCGGCGGGGGACACCCCGAGTGGCACGCGGCGATCGACCGCCTGCCATCCCCCCGCCAGGGAGATCGCCTCGTCGCCCCGGAACAACGCCGGCACGGCGACGTTGAACCCGGTCCGTCCCTTGCGGCCATAGACGACCACTTCGAGCAGATTGTCGCCCCCGCCGCGCAACACGCCGGCCGGCACCTGGCAGGCATCCGCCGATCCCAGCCCACTGCGGTAGTCGGGGGGAAAACTCCCCGCCCGACCCACCACGGTGCCGTTGATGCGATACTCGATCGCCGCGTCGAACGGCTCGAAAAACAGGGTGGCTTCCGCCCCCTGCCAGTCGTCCGGCACGCGGACGAGCGTGCGGTACACCCCCCAGCCATCGCTCCCCACCGCCGGCTGACGAAAGGCGTCGGGGACGGTCACCGCCTGCCACGGGGGCTCTGCACCCCGGCTCACGGCGCCAGCCAGGACGGCGACAGCCACCACGGTCCAGCGGGGCTTGCGGCAGGGGCGATGGCGGTCCGTCACCGTTTCACCCCCGGGGGCGATCGACCGTCGGACACTGGTGGCTCGAACATCGTGCCCGCGGACATCGTCCCGCCACGAATGGAGGCCCCGGGCTCCACCGCCGGCGTGCCGGGGCGGCACACGGGCCACGGGTTTCCAAGCGCGCCACCGCGTCACTGCCCGGCCTCTGACCGGCAGGAACCACGTTGAGCAAGCGGTTTCCAGCCGCCAGTGTATCGCCGGGCCGCGGGCCGACGGCGGGACGTTGCCACGCGCTTCGGACTGGCAATGACACAAGAAACCGATGATTTCCGATCCCGAAGCGATCCGTAAGTCCTGAAACGACAATGGATCCACACAATTCAAGGAAAATAGGAAATGCAGGCAATTTGGAGTGATTTACACGTGGAAATGGAGCGTCTAGCTTGCTGTGCCGGTTTTGCGGTCTGGAACTCTTGGAGGAGCCCGCGTTTGCCCGATGAAGAGGCGGGAGCGGGGTCATGGAGGATCACCCGATGCAATCGTCGCGCCAAATCGTCTTCACCCCCTCGCGCCAAGCCATTGTCCGCGCGTTGGCCGTGGCCATCGTGGGAGGCTGCGCGGCCACCTGGTCGACCGTCGGCGTGACCGCCGACGGCTGGTTGACCCGTTTCGACGACGCGATGGCGATCGCCGACCGCACCGGGAAGCCCGTGTTGACGGTGTTTACCGGCAGCGACTGGTGCCCCCATTGCACGACGCTCGAGGAACAGGTTCTCCGGAGCCGCGAATTTCAAGAGTGGGCCCGCGATCGGCTCGTGCTCCTGATGATCGATTTGCCGCAAAACGGGATCAGCCAGGCGACACGCCGCGAGCGGTCGCTGGTTTGCAAGCGATACGGCGTCAACACCTTCCCCAGCGTGGTGCTGCTCGCGCCTGACGGCCAGAAAATCGCCGCCCAAACCGGCTACACCGGCCAATCGCCGGCCGAATGGATCGCCCACTTCGCACCCCATCTCCAAGGGGCCTGCGACTCGCTCGACGCGGCGGTGGTTCGGGCCCGGGGAACCAAGCGCCCGATCCTGCTGGTGGTTTCGCGGGCCGGCGATGCTTCGGCCAAGACGACCACCGCATCACTGATCAACGATCCGGAATTCGAGGCCCTCGCCAGCAGCCAATTCGTCATGGCCCACGTATCCCCTCCGACAGGTGGTGGCTCCGAGGTGGAACAGTCGATGGAGAACCTGCTCGGCGGGATCGAACTGGCCCCCGATGCGGTCGAGGTCATCGTCACCGACGATGGCCAGACGCCGCTGTTCACGCAGTCGGGGACGCAGCCCCCGTCGCGCGTCGTCAGCGGGCTGCGACGCTTCCTCGCCGCCCGTCAGGCTGCCCGCGAGGACGCCACCCGCCGTTGACCGGGCGATCGACGTGATCCGCCGCCGCACCGCCATCCCGATGGCCCGCCGGATGCGGACCATCAGCCGCCTGGGGTCGCGGTGCCCCGCCCCACGGGGGCCGGCGGGACGATCGAGTCGCCCGTCAGGAAACGAGCCGCCTCGGCGTTGAGTTCGGCGATCGAGCGCCGCAGGTCGGCGAGCGTCGTCGCGAAGATCTCGGTCGACGATGCCGAATCGCCGGCCCCGGTGCGGAGTTTCTCCATCGCATCGCGGATCTGCCGCACTCCCTGCGCCTGCGTGCGCATGCCCTCGTGAACCGTGCCCAGTGACTGGGTCACGGATTGCACCGGCTCGATGATCTGACCGAGCTGCTCGCTGACCTGCGAGACCTCGCCGATCCGGGCGTTGACCTGGTTACGGAACCGGTCCATCTCCATGGTGCCGCTGGCGACCGCCGCCTGCATGTCACGGACCATCCGCTCGATGTCCTTCGTGGCCAGGGCCGTCTGGTCGGCGAGACGACGGATCTCCTGGGCGACGATCCGGAAGCCGCGTCCCGAGTCGCCGGCCTTCTCCGCTTCGAGCGTGGCGTTGACGCTCAGCAGGTTCGTCTGGTCGGCGACCTTGGCGATCGTCGTCACCACCGTGGTGATGCCGGCGGCGCGCTGGCTGATCGTTCCCAGCTTTCGCGTGAAGGCGTTGAGGGCCTCCTCCAGTTGCCGCATCGACGTCGACATGCCTGCGAGCCCGTCGCGTCCCTGGTCGGCGACGACCGCCGCCTCGCGGGCGACGTCGGTGACCGCACCGGTCGTGCCGAGCAGTTGGTCGCCGGTGGAGGCGATCTCGGTCACGGCGGCGGAGATGTCGGCCGCCGAACCGCTGAAGCCGTGGATCGATCGCTCTTGGCGCGACAGTGCCGCCGCCGCCGCCGATTCCGTCGCCGAAAGGCGGAGCCCCGACTCCTGGATCCGACCGATCAGGCCACGGAGCGATTCCGACATCGCCTGGAAGGCCGACAACAGCCGCCCCATCTCGTCGTCGCCCCCCTCCGGCACCGGCACGGTGAGGTCGCCGGCGGCGATCGACTCGGCCACCATCATCGCCCGCCGCACGGGATCGGCGATGGAACGCGCCAGCCACAGCGCGCCGAGCACGCCGGGAAGACCGACCGCCAGTCCGCTGGCGGCGGCGGCCGCCGCCTGCCAGCCCAGGGCCTCGCGCCCGGCGCTCGAGGAGATCCGTACCACCACCGACCCGGTCGTGCTGCCGTCGGCGCGGCGCACCGGCGCGGCGACGACGTAGACATCGCCGTCGAAACGCCCGGCCGGCCGGCCAGCCGTCATCGCCTCGGTCACCAATGCGGCATCGTCGGCCTCGAGCGGTTGGTCGGCGTCACTGGCGAGTCCGGAGGCGTCGACGCGGCGCGACACCAGCGGGGCGCGGCGCGCGTCGAGGATCTGCACCTCGCGCACGTCGCCGGCGACGAGATCCTGCACGAGACGCCGGAGACCGAGCGTCCGGTCGAGACGGTCGAGAAACGCCGCCTCGATGCCGACCTGGACGATCCGCGGGCCGTCGACCCCTCCCACCCCGGCGTACTTGAACGGCCGGTCGTCGATCTCGCGGCGCTGCGACTCCTGCACGATGCCCGGCACGTCGCCCGACAGCAGGCGGTGGAACACGTGGGCCTGCGGTTGGACCGCGGGATCGGGGGAGAACGTCCACCCCTCCGGACCCCCTCCGGTGTCGACGACGACCCGGCCGGAGGCGTCGGTCGCCAGGCAGTCGATGCCTCCGTCGGCAGCCAGTCCACGCAGCCGTTCGGTGATCTGCGGCGGTGTCAGACCGGCACGGTCGGCGAGGGCGATCACTTCCGCCAACAACCGCGCCTGCGTGAGCATTTGTGCGCCGATCTCCGCTTCGACCGCGGCCGGCACCTCGGCGGCGAGCGCCACCGAGCGGGCGAGCGTCTCGGCGATCGCGTCGCTTCCGCCACGCACCTCGTCGAGCACCGCCCGGCGGGCCGCCCAGGTTTGCAGCAGGCTGGTGACGACGATCGAGGCGAGGACCAGCAGACCGGCGATGAGGGCGATCCGCGTACGCAATGACATCCGGCTCTCTCCGGGGTCCGACATCGTTCTCCGCCACGGTAGTGCGGACGGCCGACGAACGCCACTGCCGCGGCGCGCGAGCGACGCCGCGTCGAGGATGCGGCGGGGGGCGGCCGCGAGGGGGCTGGACACACACAGCCTGCGGCACTTGACGGATCAGGTGCCGGGAGCGCCGCTTCCGTGAAAAGCCCCGCTTTCCGCGCGGCGACCGACGCGGGATGGCCTTTGGCCACAGGCTGCTAGCGTCGGTCGAACGTCACCAGGGTGACTGGGCGGTTCGCCGCGCTGGCGGCGGCGATCGGCCGGGCCGCCGCGTGCCGCAAATGCTCGCCGAGCCCACAGCCTCCGATCGGGAGAGCGGCGAACAGGGGGGCCGCAAGCCAGGGCAACCAGACCGGCAGCACGTCTCCCCGCCTGGCAGCCCGCGGGCGGGAAGCCGCCGCGATCGGCCTCCCGCCGCCGCTCCACGGACGCGGCGCTCGCGCTGGATCGACGCGGGGGTGGGGGTGGGAAGCGTGCATGGCAGTCCGGCGGCGCGGCGGGGCGGGGGCGAGTCGGCGAGACAACTAACCGTTGGCCCGGCGCCGATCAAGGTGAGGTCGCCGCAGGGTGCCCGGCCGACGACCACGGCGGCGGACTATTGGCCGAGGCGGGGATCGAACCCGCACGGAGATCGCTCTCCACGGGATTTTAAGTCCCGTGCGTCTGCCGGTTTCGCCACTCGGCCCAACACCGCCGCGATCCTAGCAGCCCGTGGCCAAAGTCCATCCGTGGCCCATGGCCGCTCGGGAACCTGTCGTGGTCGGCGGTCACGGCGGCGGTCGACCGTCACCCGGCCGACTACACTGCCGGCGTCGTCCCACCCCTGGAACATTGGCGTGCCCGCTCCCGTCCCCGCTCCCGCGACGGCACCGGGCCTCGACGGCTTCCTCGGCACCCGGGCGTCTTTGGGGATGGACATCGTGATCATCGGGTTGGTGGCGGTGCTGCCGCTGCTCGCCTGGAGCATCTCCCTCGTCCGTCACGGCCACTACGCCGGTCATCGTCGGCTCCAACTCCTGATCGCCGGCCTGATCGCCGCCGCGTTGGTCGTCTTCGAGATCGACATCCGCTTGGTGAGCGACTGGCGCCTGCGGGCGGCGGCGAGCCCGCTGTGGCCCCGGGGTGTGATGACGGCTCTGGCGATCCACCTCGTGTTCGCGGTCTCCACCCTCGTGCTCTGGGTGTGGGTCCTCGTCGAAGCGCTCGGACGGTTCCCCACGCCCCCCGCCCCCGGCGCCCATGGGCCACGACACCGCTTCATGGCGCGGCTCGCCGCCGCCGACCTGGTCCTCACCACGATCACCGGAGGCACGTTCTACTGGCTGGCGTTCATCCTGGTCTGACGGCGGCGACGCCGGCCATCACGAGGGAGCGCCGGCGGCGTCCCCGCCACGCGGCAGCAGACGACAGAGCATCAGTCCGCCGAAGTAGAGCAGGCACAGCGGCACGGCGAGGAACAGCAGGCTGTAGGGATCGGCGGGGGTGAGGATCGCCGAGACGACGAAGATCACCACGACCGCGAGGCGCCACTGCGCGGCGTAGGTCCCGGCGTCGATCACACCGATCCGCTCCAGGAACAGCATCACCAGGGGGAGTTGGAAGCCGATGCCGAACCCCACCGGCAGGATGAGAACGAAGCTCATCCACTCGCTGATCCGCGGATCGGGATCGAGACCGAGCCAAGCATTGAATTGCAGCAGGTAGTCGAGCACGAAATCGAACACGAAGAAGAACGCCAGTGCCACGCCGGCGAGAAACAATCCGGTGCTGACCGGAAGAAAGAGGTGCACCCAGCGCTTCTCGTGCGGATAGAGCCCGGCGGCGACGAACGTCCACAGCTGGTAGAAAACCCACGGGCTCGCCAGGACGATCCCCACCAACAGCGCGGCTTTGATGTAGATCCCGAACGCCTCCTGGGCGCTCAACGTGGTGATGCTGACCCGTGGATCACGGGCGAGCGGCTGCCAGAGCAGCAGTGGCACCAACTCCTCGAGCGCGAAATCCGCGCCGGTACTCGTCGCGTCGGACGCGTCTCCGGTGCGGCCGTCACCGGCGGCGGCCGGCGCGGGGCCGGCGCGACCGCCGAGCACGCGCGCCAAGCGGTCGGGATGCACTTCGCGCAGTTCGAACGACAAGCCATGCCGCTCGACGGCGTCGACGATCTCGGACCGTGCATAGGGCAGGGGGGGACCGCCGGCGTCGCGCGGTTTCCAGGCGTCGAAAGTGCGCAGCGACTGTCCCGTGTAGTACTTGCCGAGGGCGCGCTTGAGCGGTTGCTCCACGAGATGGACCACCGGCCGGGCGACGAAGAAGCCGACGACGACCGCGGCGGCGAGGCCGAGCGTCGCCCGCACGAGACAGACCCGGAGTTCCTCCAGGTGCTCGCCGAAGGTCATCGTCGAGCTGTGGAAGAGATCCTCGTCGTCGAGTCGCGCCATGGGTCCGCCGTGCCGGGGGCCGGGCCCGCGCCGGGCCCGCATCGACTTATACCCAACCGCCCGGCCTCATGCCCCGAACTTCCCCAGCCGCAGGGCGTGGGCCATCGCCTGGATCATGAGGTGCTTCGCGGGAAACTGCCCCAGTCCGCCCCGGAGGCAATCGCGTTCCGAGAACCGGGTCAGGCCGTCCGGGCGGCACGTGTCGGCCACGAGCAACGTCGGCACCGGATGCCACGAGTGGCTCCGCAGCCGGCTCGGCGTCGAATGGTCGCCGGTGACGATGAGGACATCGGGGCGGAGCGCCTCGATGCGCGGCAGCGCCCGGTCGAGTTCTTCGATCCGTCGCACCTTCTCCGCGAACGCGCCGTCCTCGCCGGTGGAATCGGTGTATTTGAAATGGAGAAAAAAGAAGTCGTGGTCCTGCCAGCACCCGGCGAGCGCGTCGATCTGCTCGTCGAGCGTCGTCGCCTTGCCGACGAGCGTCATGCCGGCGAGCCGGGCGAGGCCCTTGTACATCGGGTAGACGGCGATCGCCGCCGCCCGCAGGCCGTACAACTCCGCGAACGACGGCAGCCGCGGCTTCGCGGCGAAGCCGCGAAGCACCAGGCCGTTGGCCTTGGGCTCGTCGGCGATGATGGTGCGTGCCTGGCGGATGAATTCCTTCGCGACGTCCGCGGTGCGGTCGGCGGCGCCCCGCGCCGCCACCGGCGGCAGCGGCTCGACGCCCGTGGCCTGGGGATCGGTATCGGCGACGGCGCCATCGAGTCCCGCGCCGCGGAAGACGACGACGAACCGGTGCTCCTTGACCGGTTTGACGAACGTCTCGACGCCGTCGATGCGCACCGCCCGCAGCCGCTCGACGACGCGCATGCTCTCGTCCGACGGGATCCGTCCCGCGCGCCGGTCGGCGATCCTCCCGGCGGCGTCGAGCGTGCAGAAGTTGCCACGGGCGGCGACGTCGTCGGGGCCCAGTTCGAAGCCGATTCCGGTCGCCTCCAGGGCGCCGCGGCCGATCCGGTATTCGAGCGGGTCGTAGCCGAACAGGCCGAGATGGCCCGGCCCCGAGCCCGGTGTGATGCCCGGCAGCACGGGGATGCTCGAGCCGCTCGTCCCCCGCGCGGCGAGTCGGTCGAGATGCGGGGTCGCGGCGGTTTCCAGTTCGGTCCGGCCGCCCGGCTCGAGGGGTAGGCCACCGAGCCCGTCGGCGACGAGCATCACGATCTTGGTGGTGTTCTTCTCGGCAAGCTCGCGCAGCAACTCGTGCTCGATCACGTCTCGGCTCCGGATGGTCGGGGAGGGGGCGTCCGGGAATGTTGTGCGGGGGAGTGGCCGGGGGATCAAGCCCGGTCGAAGCGACGGCCGGTGACGGCCGCTAACGCCGGAGCTGGACGCGGTACCCTGTCGGCATGAGCGTCCTGCGACCCACGCCTCCCGAGGATCCGCTGGTCGTCGAGGGCCTCGCGCCGCCCGACGCCGCCCGCCGACGCCGCGCGGCGGACACGCTGACGGCGCTGCTCGCCGCGGCCGGCCGCCGCGACCGCCGCGTCGAGGCGGTGCTCGCCGTCGAACCGCTCCTCGCCGAGTACGGCATCACGCGGTCGCGCGCCCGCCGGCGGGAGAGCCGCCTGTTCGCCATCCTCACCCGTGCCCGCGCGATCGCCGGCGACGCCGACCGCGTTGTGTTCCTATCCGCTCCCGCGGCACTCGACGGGGTGCGGTTGCTGCTCGGGGCGTGTGCCGATCCCTGGCACGCGCAGGCGTCGCGGGGGGCTCGTGCGGGACGACCGATCCTCGTCTGCCTGGAAGCGCGCCACGATGCCGATGCCGTGGGGGCGTTGGTCGATCTCCTCGGCGTGGAGCATCGCCACGGCCCGCCGCGCGACCTCCTCGATCGCGCGGCGCTGGTGGTGTGCGGGCCGGCGACGGCCGCCAGCACCGACATCGTCGCGGCGTTGAAGCCGACCGTCGGCGACCGCGTCTGGCGCGGCGACGACCTTGCCGGACCAGCCGAGGATGTCGATGCCGGTGCGATCCTCGGTGGTCCCGGCCTGCTCGCCGGAGCGTTGGCCGGGATCGACGTGGTCCGTCTCCTGGTCGGCGCTGCGGCCATGGTGGCACGCTGCCGCGCCGCACCCGACGACTCCCCGGCCGCGATCCTCGCGGCGTCGCTCCACGGCACCGCCGCTCCCCCCGACGTGCTCGTCGAACCGAGGGCGCTAGGAGGTCTCGTCGCCTGGCACGCGCATGCCGCGGCACGGTGCCGCGCGACGGCCGCCGCCCCACGGGGCGCGATCGCCGTCAACGCCGACGCCACGCGTCGCGATCTCTCGACGGCGTCGCCC
This sequence comes from Planctomycetaceae bacterium, assembly GCA_046086245.1. GTDB lineage: Bacteria > Planctomycetota > Planctomycetia > Pirellulales > UBA1268 > F1-20-MAGs016. The sequence continues at coordinate 14,380 of JBJSXB010000122.1, forward strand.
GCCTGGCACGAGGCACCACGCGCCGCGGCGGCGGCGACGGTCGCGGCGCTGCGCGCCGGCGACGTGCCGGGAGCGGTGATCCGCCTGCCGCGCGTCGACGAACACGCGCTCGGGCAGACCGTGGCGCTGTTGCTGCTCGCCGCCGCGACCGCGGACCATCCGCCCGACTCCGAGCGCCCCGCCGCGGTGGTATAGTTGCCGCCGACCAACCGCCGCTGCGGTGGGAGGATCGCCGCTGACAAGGGGCCCGGTATGTCGATCACGCTCACCTGGACCGGTCACGCCACCTGGCTCGTCGACACCGGCGCCGGCGTGCTCCTCGTCGATCCTTTCTTCGACGAGTGCCCGACCGCGAGCATCAAGGCGCAGGCGGTCGCCTGCGACGGGATCCTGGTGACCCACGGCCACTTCGACCATGTCGCCGATCTGGTGGCGATCGCGAAGCGGACCCGGGCGAAGGTGTATTGCAATTGGGAGATCGCCCAATGGCTCGCCGGCCAGGGGGTGACCGACACGCAGCCGATGAACCTCGGCGGCACCGTCGCCGTGCCCGGCGGCACCGCGCGGATGGAACTCGCCTGGCACTCCTCCAGCCTGCCCGACGGCACCTACGGGGGCACCGCCGCCGGCTGGCTGCTGTGCGCCGGTGGCGTCTCGGTCTACTTCGCGGGGGACACCGCGCTGTTTTCCGACATGGAACGAATCGGACGATCGGTGGCCGGCGGCCTCGACGTGGCGGTGCTCCCCATCGGCGACGTGTTCACGATGGGGCCGGCCGACTCGTTGGAGGCGATCCGCCTCCTCCGTCCCCGGATCGCGCTGGCCAGCCACCATGGCACGTGGCCGCCGATCACACAGGACGTCGCGGCATGGGCGCGGCGTGTCCACGCCGAGACGTCCGCCGAGCCCCGTGTGCTGGCTCCCGGTGAGCGGATCATGGTCGAGGTGGTGCGGGACTGACAGGGGCGGGACCGTCCGGTTCCCGGCCACCGTCACCCGGCGGGCCCGCGCGTGTCGCGGCGCGGGACGCCGGAGGTGGCACCGCCACCTCGATCATGCCATCGACGACGCGCACCGCGAACACGTCGGCCTTGAGGCGCTCGTCGTCGCACCAGGCGCCGTCGTGGAGGCGGAAGCGCCAGGCATGCCACGGGCAGGTGACGACCGCCGTGCGAACACTCCCCGGCGAGAGCGGCCCGGAGGAGAGCGACGCCCCCATGTGCGGACACAAGTCGTCGATGGCAGCGTAGTCGCCGCCATCGAAGAACACCGCCACGAGCCTCCCAGCCACCTCGAAGCAGCGGCCCTCGCCCGCGGGAATCTCGCCGACCCGCGCCACGGCGACGAAAGGGATCGGATCGTTCATGACGGCTACGATACCCGATCATGCCCGCCGACGAACCGACGCCCGTCGCCCGCCACCGGGACATCCGGCTCCTCGTGCTCGATATCGATGGCACGATCACCGACTCCCTCCACGGGATTCCCGCCGCCACGCGCGACGCGATCGCCCGGATCGGACGGGCAGGCATCCATGTGGCCCTGGCCACGGGCCGGCGCTATCGCGACGCGCTTCCGGTGGCCACGGCACTGGGCATCGACCAACCGCTCGTCACCGCGTCGGGTGGCCTGATCAAGCGCCCGCGCGACCACGCCACCCTGTTCGCCGCCCGCTTCGCCGCCGACACGCTGCAGAGGATCCTCGGCGTCATCGCCCGCCGTGGCTTCGATCCGGTGGTGTACACCGACGGCTTCGCCGCCGGTCACGACTTCACATGCCGACGTCTGCCCGCCGCGGAGATCGTCGATGCGACCGGGCTCGACGCCTATCTCGCGCGGAACCGCGCGGTCGCCCGGGTGCGTGCCGACCTCGTCACGGCTCCGCCGGCCGACGCCTTCGCGGGGTTCGCGATGGGCCCGCGCGAGGCGATGCTGGAGGTGGAAGCCGCCATCGCCGCCGCCTGCCCGGGGGAGGTGTCGCTCCACACGATCCGCAGCCCGCGCCTGCGCGAATGGATGTGCGAATTCGCACCGGCCGGTGTCACGAAGTGGTCCGGGGCGACTCGCTTGGCGGAGGCGCTGGGCATCACCGCCGCGGAGATCTGCGCCGTGGGCGACGACCTCAACGACCTTCCGATGATCCGCAACGCGGGGTTGGGAATCGCCGTGGGCAATGCCGCCGAAGCCGTCCGCTCGGCCGCCCACCTCGTCGTCGCCACCAGCGATACCGGCGCCTTGGTCGAGGTGGCCGACCTGCTGCTCGCCGGCCGGACTACCGAGCCGACGTAGAGTGCCCCACTTGCCGCGCCCCGCCGGCGCCCGTCACAGGCGGCTTGTGCCGCGCGTTGCCATCGGCGTATATCCCGCGGCGGTCGTGTGATCGAGGAAGCCGAGCCATGGATATCACCGTCGAACGGCCCCGCACGAACTGCGCCCTCACCGGGCGAGCATTCGTCGCCGGGGAGACGGTCTATTCCGCCCTGGTACGCGACGGCGGTGCGCTGCGCCGCCACGACGTCGCCGCCGAAGCCTGGTGCGGTCCTCCGGCCGGCGCGCTGGCCTGGTGGCGCGGGACCCACAGCGTCGGTCCGGCCCGCGAGCCGATGGCCCCGATCGACGTGCTGCTCGACTTGCTCGAGGGTTTGGAGGGGCGCGACGACGACGCCCCACTGCGCTACCTGCTCGCGCTGGAACTCGTTCGGCGCCGCGTGCTGCGGATCGTCGATCCCAGGGAGCCGAAAGCGGCGGAGGGTCTGGAGTTCTCCTGCCGTCGACGGGAGAGCATCTACCGCATCGCCGCGATTCCCGGTCATCGTCTCACCGACCCGGCGCTCGAGTCGCGCTTGGCGGGGCTGCTCTGGCCAGCGGAGGCGGCATGATCCCGGCCCCCGAGACCGCCCCGGTGCGGCGCTACGTCGCGCTGCTGCTGGCCGTCGCCGCGGTCGCCTCGAGCGGCGCCTCGTGCCCGCAGCTGATCCGCGGCTACCAGGTGGGCACGATGCCGTTGCCCCGCACGCTGCCGCCACAACCGACGCTCGATCAGGTGATCGCCACCGTTCACGACAACACCCAGCGCGTGCGGAGCCTGATGGTCCCGCAGGCGGTGCTGTCGGTGCCCGGCGTCCCGCGGCTCTCGGCTCAGGTGGCGTGCGAGCCACCACGTCGCTTTCGGCTGCGCGCACAGACCGCCGTCACCGGCGGTGAACTCGACCTCGGCAGCAACGACGATCTGTTCTGGCTATGGATCCGCCGCCACGAGCCGCCAGTGATGCTCTACTGCCGCCACGACGCCTTCGAGCGGTCCGCCGCGCGGCGCATCGTCCCGCTGAAGGCCGAGTGGATGCCCGAGCTCCTCGGTCTGGTCACGTTCCGACCGGAGGACCGTCACGAAGGGCCGGTGCCACTGCCCGACGGCCGCCTCGAGATCCGCACCCGCATCGCCGGTCCTGACGAAGAGCGCGTCAAGTCGACGATCGTCGACGGCACGACCGGTTTGGTGGTCGAACAGCATCTGTTCTCCGCCGCCGGCGAACGCCTCGCCAGCGTCCGCACCAGCCGGCATCGCGTCGATCCGCCGTCCGGTGCGGCCCTGCCGCACCTCGTCGAGGTCTCCTGGCCGACCTCGCAACTCGATTTTCAGCTCGATCTCTCCAGCGTCACCACCAACCTGCCGATGGCCGACCCCGGGCAGTTGTGGCAGATGCCCTCCTACAGCGGTTTTCAGCCGGTCGATCTCTCCGACCCTGCGGTGGTGCTCGCTCCCGCCGCCGCCCGCTGACCGCGCCGCCGCCCCTTCCCAACGCGGCCCCGGGATGACAGGCTCTGGCGTCCCGCCGTCCGCCCCCCGAGGAGTGCCACGCCGTGCGTTTCGCCCTCTTGGCCCCGTGGCTGGTGCTCGCGCTGCCGACGGTGCTCGTCCGCGCCGAGGAAGCAGCCGTCTCCCCACCCGAGGCAATCAGTGTCGAGGGGATGCCGCCGGTGCCGCGGCGCATCGCGGACCGCGCCCGACGGTTCACGGAATTCCGGTCCGCGGCCTTCCAGGATTGGCATCCGACCCAACGGCAGATCCTCGTCACGACCCGGTTCGGCGACACCGCGCAGGTGCACCGTGTCGGCGCGCCGGGTGCCGCGCGGACGCAGCTCACCTTCGGCACCGAGCCGGTCGCCGCCGCGACCTTCGACCCCCGCGGTGCCGCGTTCATCATCTTCACGCGCGACACCGGCGGCAACGAATTCACGCAACTGCACCGGCTCGATCTCGCGGACGGCGAAACCACGCTGCTCACCGACGGGGGCCGCTCGCAGAACGGCGGCTTGGTGTGGAGCCGGGCCGGCGATCGATTCGCCTACGCGTCCACCAGACGCAACGGCGCCGATCGCGACATCCGCATGATGGATCCCGCCGATCCCTCGTCCGACCGGATCGTCGTCGAGTGCTCGGGGGGTGGCTGGTCGGTGGAGGATTGGTCGCCCGACGATCGGCAGCTGTTGCTGCGCGAGTACCTGTCGATCAACCGTGCCCATCTCTCCATCGTCGACGTCGCCTCCGGCGCGCGGCGGCGGATCACCGCCGACGCCGGCGACGTGGCCCACGGCCGTGCGCGGTTCACCGACGATGGCCGCGGGGTGATCACCACGTCCGATCGCGACGGCGAATTCCTCCGCCTCTGTCGGATCGACGTCGCGAGCGGTGCCGTCGCCCCCGTGGTGACGGACATCCCCTGGGACGTGGAGGATTTCGAGCCCGCGCCCGACGGCCGGACCGTCGCTTTCGTGACCAACGAGGCCGGCGCGTCGGTGCTCCGCCTGCTCGACGCGGACACCGGACGCCACCGCCCCGTGGCCGGGGTGCCGCCGGGGGTGATCCGCCTCGGCCCGTGGCGCCGCGGGGGAGGAGAGTTCGGCATCTCGGTCGAGTCGGCCCGCAGCCCGGCCGACGCGTGGTCGGTCGATGCCGCGACGGGCACGCTGTCGCGGTGGACGGAAAGCGAGACCGGCGGATTGGTGACCGCGCGGCTGCCCGAGGCGGAATCGGTCCGCTGGAAGTCGTTCGACGGGCGCGAGATCAGCGGTTTCCGCTACCGTCCGCCGGCCCGCTTCAACGGACCGCGTCCGGTCGTGATCGTGATCCATGGCGGCCCCGAGGGCCAGTCGCGGCCGGTGTTCCTCGGCAGGAGCAATTTCCTGCTCGATGAACTCGGACTCACGCTCATCTACCCCAACGTGCGTGGGTCGAGCGGCTTCGGCAAGACCTTCCTCAAGCTCGACAACGGTCTTGACCGGATGGCGAGCGTCCGCGACATCTCGGCGCTCCTCGACTGGATCGCGACGCAACCCGACCTCGACGCGTCACGCGTGATGGTCACCGGTGGTAGCTACGGCGGATTCATGACGCTCGCCGTGTCGGTCGCCGAGGCCGATCGCATCCGCTGTGGTCTCGACATCGTCGGGATCTCGCATTTCGGCACGTTCCTCCGCAACACCGAAAGCTACCGCCGCGACCTGCGGCGGGTGGAGTACGGCGACGAACGCGAGCCCGACGTCGCGGCGTTCTTCGAGCGGATCGCTCCTCTCAACAACGCCGATCGCATCTCCAAGCCGCTGTTCGTGGTGCAGGGGGGCAACGACCCCCGTGTCCCGCGCAGCGAAGCGGATCAGATGGTCGCGAAGGTGCGTGGTACGGGCACCCCGCTGTGGTACATGGTGGCGAGCGACGAGGGACACGGCTTCCGGAAGAAGGCCAACGCCGACTTCCAGTTCTGGTCAACCGTGCTGTTCATCGAGCGGCATCTGCTCGGTGACTGATCGCGTTCCGTCCACGCGTGGCGTGGCTGGCTTCAGCGAGGGGGCAACTGCGCGGCGGCGGAGCGCATCTTGTCGCGCGCTCTCGACAGCGCCGGACCGATCGAACCCAACGGCAGTCCGGTGAGGCGGCTGATCTCGCCGTAACTGCGCGCCTCGAGGTGGTGGAGCCGCACCAGCCGGGCCTCGTCCTCGTCGAGCCCCCCGAGCAGTGCCTCGATCTCCTCGCGATCATGCGTCGCCGACCGCGGATCGTGGGTCGCCTCCGGCCCTCCCGCGGGGGCGATGCGGGCCCCACGGCGGGCGACGAGGTATCGCACGGTGACCCGGCGCGCGATCACCGTGAGGTACGTGGCGAGGCTCGACTGGCCGGAAAACCGCCGCAGGACGGCCGCGTCGTCGCGGACCACCTCGAGAAGCACCTCGGCGACGACGTCGTCACGGTCCGCCGTCGCCAACTCGGCGCCGCGTTGCCGGGCGGTACAAGCCGCCACGTGGGCGAACAGGCCGCCGAAGCGGGCGACGAAGGCGTCCCAAGCCCCCGGTACGGCGTCGACACACGCGCGAAGAAGTTCGGCATCGGGTGCCGTCGCCGCGGGCCGACTGCCGGCCCTCCTCCGCCCCTCCTCCGGCCCGGAGTCCGGATCGGTGGCTCCCGCCATGGCGCTCTCCGCGATCGGCTGGCATCGGCGGCAGGGTGGCCGCCCTCACAACGCTCGTGAAGATACCAAATCGGCGTCCGATCGACGCCGCCCGACGGGACGCGCGGCGCCTTTTCCGCGGCCTTCGCGGCCGTCGCGAGCGGGTGTCGCCGTCGCCCTGCGGGGCGGCTTCGCGCCCCCCTTCCGGCTCACGGCACGGGGGTCAAAAAGCCGATGCCTGGATTCGTTGACAGCCTCGGCGGCCGCACCTACGATTCCGCGCAACCGTCAAGGACAGCCGTATTCGCCCGGAGTGATTCCGACATGACGCACGTCGTCGCCGAACCCTGCTTCGCCTGCAAATACACCGATTGCGTGGTGGTCTGCCCCGTGGAGTGCTTCTACGAGGGGGACAAGATGGTGTACATCCACCCCGACGAGTGCATCGACTGCGAGGCCTGCGTGCCCGAGTGCCCGGTCGAGGCGATCTTCCATGAAGACAACCTGCCCGCCGACTGGAAGGACTTCAAGCCGCTCAACGCCGAGATGGCTCCCCAGTGCCCGGTGATCACCGAGAAGAAAGAACCGCTCTGCTGATCGGCTGAATGCTTCGGGGCCGGGTGAACACTGCTGGCTTTGTGGGCCATTGCTGGCTTTCTGGGCCGGTGGCTTTGTGGGCCGGGCGGGCCACCGCAGGTCAGTGTGGGCTATCGCAGGTCAGTGATTGTGCGGAGGGTCCGGTCTTGCCGGGGCGGCCGGGCAGGTGCCACCAACTCCGGATGGGGGTGCATGCCGCGCCGAAGGCGCATCTTGCTAAGCACGGCTCCACGCTGATGGCTAAGCACGGCTCCCCGAACACGCATACCGCGCCGGGGCGTCGCGTGAACATCAGGCGTGAGCAGCAGCGGCCGCCAGCAGCGTGCCGGCCCGCAGCAGCGCTGCCCAGCCGATTGCCGCGAACGCGGCTTCACGACCGCAGATCAACCAGCCAATACGCACTGTCGACGAAGCTCTTCCAACTCTCGTACTTCGGGTTGCCGAGCTTCAGAGACAACAGCGGGCTGCGCTTCGGCTTGACCGGCAGGCGAATCAGTTGCAT
>JBJSXB010000123.1:0-4162 GCA_046086245.1 Planctomycetaceae bacterium
TCGACCGCCTCGCCGCCGGCGGGGCGCGGTTCACCGCCTGCCACGTGCAGCCGCTGTGCACCCCGTCGCGTGTCGAGCTGCTCACCGGCAAGTCGAACGTGCGCAACTACGTCGACTTCGGCGTGCTGCGCACCGGAGAGACGACGTTCGCCAACTTGGTGCGCGACGCCGGCTACGCCACCGCGGTCGCCGGCAAATGGCAACTCGGCACCGATCCCCATTCGCCGCAGCTGTTCGGGTTCGACGCGGCCTGCACGTGGAATCACACGCGCCGTGCCCCGCGCTACGCCAATCCGGGGCTCGACTACGACGGTGTCCCCCGCGATTTCAACGCCGGGGAATACGGCCCCGACTTGGTGAGCGACTTCGCCCTCGCATTCATCGAGCGCCATCGCGACCGCCCGTTCGTCCTCTACTATCCGCTGATGCTCACGCACGGCCCGTTCCAGCCAACGCCGGACGATCCCGACTGGGATCCGGCGGCCGAGGGCGAGAAGGTCAACGACCGCCCGCGGCATTTTCCCGGCATGGTCGCCCACCTCGATCGGCTCGTCGGACGTCTCGTGGACCGCCTCGACGCGCTCGGTCTGCGCGAACGGACGCTGATTCTTTTCATCGGGGACAACGGCACGAGCCCGTCGATCACCGGCAGCCTCGACGGCCGGCCATTCGTCGGCGGCAAGGGCACCACCACCCATCGCGGCACCCACGTGCCGCTCGTCGCCAATTGGCCGGGAACGATCCGCGGGCCCGCCGTCCACGACGAGCTCGTCGCGGCGGTCGACGTGTTCGCCACGATCTGCGCCGCGGCCGGCGTGCCGCCGCCCGCCGACGGTGACGGCCGCAGCCTCCTGCCGGTCCTCACCGGCCAGCCGCACGCGCCGCGGGAATGGATCTACGCGTGGTACCGCCCGCGCCTCGGCCGCCAACCGCGCGAGTACGCTTTCGACCACCGCCACAAGCTCTACCGCGACGGCCGCCTGTACGACCTGGTGGCCGATCCCGACGAGCGGGCGCCGCTCGCCGACGGGACGCTCACCACCGCGCAGCAGGCCGACCGAACGAAACTCGCCGCGGTGCTCGCCCGCCACGCCAACGCCCGGCCCGCCGATCTGCGTGCCCTCGACGCCCGGCCGCCGGCCGCGGTGATCGCCGAATGACGCTGCGTCACCGCGCGGCGGTGCAGGAGCGCTCTCCCGGCACGCCACAGGCGCACGCCGCGCAGCGTTCCTCGACCTTCCACTCCCAGGTCGGGATCACGCGCGTCACCTCGCGCTTCTCCGGAAGCCTCCGCTCCACGACCTCGGCACAGGTCGGCTGCCACACCGGATAGGTCCAACAGCCGCACTCGTCGCGCTCGCATTTCCAGCCGCAGAAGAGGCTGCGGCCGGGCACGCAGAGCGGTTCGCACTTCACCCCCCAGCAGACCTTCTTCACCTTCTTCTCGGTCTTGCGTGGCACGCAGACCGTGCACACGAAGCGATCGCCGCCGCACACGTCACAGCGGCCGTCGCGCGCCGGCTTCTCGCTCTTCGCCTTGGCGTCGGCTTGGTCGTTCTCCTTCCCCGCGTCCTGCGGTTTGCCGGCATCGACGCGCCCGGCCGGCGCCGTGCCGTCGGCCGGCCCGTCGCGCAGCGGATTGACCGGCCGGTCGGGGCGGGGCAGGGGTGTGGCCACCGACTCCGCCTCGGGCAGCGGCGCGACGACAGCGGGCACGGCCGCGACGAACACCGGCAGCGCGGCGACGACCAGCAGCGAGAGCCTCGTCGGTGACGCGAGCGTCGAACGCATGTCAGAACTCCACCTGGAAGCGGGTGCCGAAGATGTCGAACGGCGCCAGCCCATAGCCGACGTAGTTGGGCATCGGTCGGATCCAGTTGAACTGCACGCGCGTGAAGCGGTTCCACCACCAATTCACCCCGACGGTGGAGGCGTTGTAGACGCCGGGGTTGGGCACCGGGGGGGGGCCGGGCACGTTCGCGATCTGGTTGGCGGGGTTGACGTTGGTGCCGGAGAGATCGACGTACGACCAGCGGAACGCCACCTCCCAGGCACCCCAGCCACCGATGCGTCCCGCACGACCGGTGCCGAAGAACGGGCTGTAGGGCACGACGTTGTAGTCGAGCACCCCGGCCTGCTTGAGATAGCCGATGCTCTCGCCGGTCAGCATCCAGCCGCACTGGGCGTAGGCACCCGGCTGCATGATCACCGGCCCGCCAAACTGGTTGACCCCCTCGAGCATCAACTCCGACTGGAAGTGGAAGCGGCCGGCATTCCCGGCGAACTCGAGGTGGGTGAGGCTGAAACCGTCGGCGAGGATTCGCCCGGTGTCCATCACCAGCGGGGTGCCCGACCCGGTCAGCCCCACGCCGGTGATGTCGCCGACGAAGAACTCGGGGAAGAAGGCGGAGCGGAACGTCTTGGCGAACGCCCCGGTCGTCCCGCTGCCCCCCGTCGCGGCGTAGTGGTAGCCACCACCGACATGGAGCAGGTAGCGGCCTTCCGCGAGATCGTCGTAGTAGAGGAGGTGGGTGAGCCGCGAGGCGAACGCGACACCACCGCTGTCGCCGATCTGCGCGCCGTTGCGGTTGTCGCCGATCGAGCTGTAGACGGTCTCGTTGCCGTTCCAGAACGTCAGCCCTGTCGCGTAGACGCTGTAGGCCCAGCTCGTCCGCTCGTCCTCGCTCATCGCGTAGGCCATGATGCCGGGCCGACGGAACGGATCGAACGCCTGGAAGACGGCGTTGCGCTCCATGAACTCGAGGTGGCGGATGCTCGTCCAACCGTCCATCGTGCCGGGCTGGCGGAACTGCCCGATGCGGATCGTGCCGAAGAAGGGGATCTGCTCCTGCTCCCCCCAGACGTCCATGAAGCTCGGCCGGCCGGCGGTGGCAAAATCCATCTCGATCGAGAAGTTGGTGAACTCGGTGAGCTTGCCGATCGCCGCCAGTCGCGCGCGGCGGAAAGCGACGCCGTCGTAGGTGTCGCCGATGCGCTGCCGGCTCGCCTGCGGCTGTGCGAACAGGCCGTCGTCGAGTTGGAGGAACCCGCTCATTCTCACGGCGGGAAGGGTGTCGGTCTTGCCCTCCAACTGCGCGAGCCGGCGCCGCGCTTCCTCCAACCGCAGATCGATGTTCCCCACCTGGTTGGGATCGAGGACGGTACCTGGTCGGCTCGACACGGCGGCGAACGACGACGAGGGCAGACGCTGGTCGATGTTCCCCGCCTGAGCCCGATCGAGCACCGGGTCGGGCAGGCCCGACGACGTCACCCGTTGGGCGAGTCGCTCGTGGGCCGGCCAGAGTTCGGGAACCTCCGGCACAACGGCCACCACCGGGGGTGCGACCTCCGACGGGCCGACTCCTCGCTCGGTTTCCTCGAGGCCGGGCGATGACGCACCCCCGACGGCCGCGGCGAGCGCGACCATCAAACCTCCAACCACGGCCGAAGGGGGGGAGCGGCGAGTTCGCGGCATAACGCGGAGCGGGGCCAGGGTATGACCAAACACCCTGGTTCATCGGCAGTCACGCCGCGACCGGACCAATCACCTGCAAACAGCAAGCATCGCGCCACGCCTCTCGCCTACCCACGTTCCGCACCTTGCCACGACCACTGTCGCGTCGGGGAAAATGGTGATTTTCCAACTCGTGCCCATCGAACCAGGCACAGCGTGTCGATGTGGCCTGCTCACAGCGACTCGAGATAGGCGACGAGGTCGGCCACCTCGTCGGGCGTAAGTGGCGCCGCTCCGCTCACCTTGTCGGGACCGTGATGGCGGGTCAGCACGTCGGCGATCGACCGCGCCTTGCCATGGTGGAGCAGCCGGGTCTTGCGGAACACGCCACGCAGCGACGGAGGATTGTAGGTCGGATAGCGGTCCTCCTCGCGCCCCAACCCGACGTCGAAAGTCTCGGCGCTGGTCAGAAACTCGCCGTCGTGGCAGGCGGTGCAAGCGGCACGCGGGCTGTTGAACAGCTCCCGACCGCGGGCCACCGACGCCGTGTGCTCACCGCCGGCATCGCGGAACGGGCTCGGCGGCGGATGCAGTGATCCGAGATAGGCGGCCAGTGCCGCCACGTCGTCGGCCGTCGGGCGCGGCCCCTGCATCGACTCGACGAGCGACTTCGCCAGCGACTCGTGGAGGTCGGTCTGCCAGCCGTGC
>JBJSXB010000124.1:0-8255 GCA_046086245.1 Planctomycetaceae bacterium
GCGATCGCGTGCCGGCCGCTCAGAACGCGCCGGCACATCCCAGCTGGAACGTCGTCGCCGGGCCGCTGCGGTCGGTGCCCGCACCCCAGTTGCCGAACACCGACAGGCGGTCGCTGGGGAACCAGACGAATCCGCCGCCGACCACCGTCTGGGCCGAGACGCGCGGCAACGCCGACTCGTTCTGGAAGCCGTGTACGAAGATCTGGAAGTCGTCGCTCAGCGGCTTCGTGATCGCCCACTGCACGACGTCGATCGGCACGTATCCCTGCTGGCTCGAATCGGCGGCGATCCCGACGTTGTATTCGGCCACCAATCCCCAGAAGAGCGTGTTGCGAAACAGCATCATCGCGCCCGGCTGGGTACCGGCGTCGAATGCCGGCGAGCCCCACGGGGTCTGGACGAACGCCTCGAAGCCGGTCGCTGGCAGGAACCAGTCGCGGTTCTCCTCCCAGAGATGGATCTTGGTGTCGAACGTCAGCGGTGAGAATCCGGTCGTCGCCCCGGCGCCCAGGCCGGCCGCCTGCCAGGTCACTCCGCCGGAGAAGAGCCGGAACTCCATCCGGTCGGTGAGCCCGAGGCGCAGCAGCCACTCGGCGTTGAAGGTCTGGGGCTGGATCGTCGCGATCGCTCCGGTGAAGAACACCGGGCTGGTCTCGACATAGACACCACCGCGGGGCAGCGTGTTGGGACCGTTGGGATAGTTGGCGGTGTCGGGGCCCGGGTCACGGATCGACGGGGCGTCGCCGGCCCGCGTTGGATCGATCCCCTCGGGAAAGGCCTCGGCGAGAAACCGCGTCCAGGGACGCGACGCCGCAAGAGCGGGATCCGCCGCGGGCGCGGCGGTGGCGATCAAGAGGCCGCCGGCGACGGCCCACGTCCCCGCCCACCCACGCATGCTCTTTCCTCCCGGCGTCGGCACCGCCTCGGCAACAGGTGGACCGGTCAATCGCGAACGACGTGATCGTTGTCAAGAGTGGTTGCGACGGTCGGCGGAGGCGATTTATCCTCGCGACGGGGACTTCACCCGCGGCCACGGGTGGTCATGCCAAGCGTTCCGGAGCCATTCACAAGCCATGTCCCGTTCCCTCGCGGACCGTTGTCGATCGACCCCCCGCACGGCGGGGCCCGTCATGCCGGTGATGGCGATCGTCGCGGTCGTCACACTGGCGGCCGCATCGGCCAACGCCCCGGCCCAGCAGCCGGTCGCTCCGGTAACGCCTCCGGCGGCCGGTGGGGTCGCCGAGCGGACCTACCCGCCGCCCCCGGCCGACCGGCCGGTCACGCAGCCACGTGCCGGTGAGACGCCCCTCATCGGTCTCCACACCGACTGCTTCGACCCGGTTGCGCGGGGCGCCGCGCTCCGCGCGGATCTCGCCCGCAACGGCGTGCCGCGCCTGCCGCGGCTCTCCCCGGACGAGAGGGCCGTGGAATCGGACTTCGCCGAATGGGTGCAGGCCAACGTCCACGACGCCACGGCCGCGGCCCGCCGGCTGGCGGAAGCGGCCGGCAGCCCCGAACAGCCGGTCTTCGAGGTGGACGGCATCAAGCGCCTCGTCCCGGAGTACGGCAGCGGCGGCAAGCCGGCCACCCCGGACGAGTATCGCTTCCGACTCGCGTTCAACCATGCACTGCATCCCGGGGCGGTCGCCCTCGCCCGGCTCGCCTTCATCGCCCGGCTCGACGAACTGGCGCGATTGCCCGAAGGTGATCCACTCAAACAGGTGTTCGTCACCAACGGCGGCTGTGCCGCCGGCAAGGGGAGCCTGACCGAGATCGTGAAGAACGCGCTGGGCGACAAGGCGACCTTCGGGGCCGTCTGGGACGCCGCCGGCGAAGGCGATGCACTGGAGAACGCCTGGATCCTCCGGGCGGCGCTCGATCGCGGTATCGGCGTGGTCTTCGGCTATGCCGAGGCCGACCCGGTGACACGCTACCGGGGGGTGCTCGAGCGGGCCGAGAACACCGGCCGCGTCGTCGACGTGATGACGTTCGTCAACAGCTATGCCGATGGCGCCGCGGTGTTCCGCGCGTTCCTCGACTCCGCCGAATACCGCGCCGCCGTGTCGGCGGGCCGCGCCGCCGCCTTCGGCATCAACCCCGGCGAGTTCGATCTCGCCTCGCTCACCGACAAGTCGAAACCCGCGTTCCCCGACCTCCGCACCCTCAATCCCCGGGGCAGCCTCCGTCCGGAGGACCTCGCGGCGGCGCCGGACAAGCTGGCGGCGCTCGAGGCGTCGTTGCGGATTCTCGAGGAGCACGTCGCCGCCCAGCGTGCCGCCGGCAAGGATCCGACTCCCGTCGCGGGTGGCGCGATCGACAACGTGATCAAGTTCCTCGACGATCTGCCGCCGGAGATGCGGGCGGCGGTGCTGGCGTCGCACGGGCGCATCTTCGGAGCCGAACCACGATGACCAACCCCGCCGACGACGCGACCCCGATCGCGCGGACCGCCAAGGAGATCTGCGAGACGATCATGCGACACCTCCAGGGCGATACCGCGGCCGACGACGCGCGGCGCGAGGCCGAACGCGAGGCCCGCGTCGAGGCGGAGGTCGAGAAGCTCGCCCGCGAAGGCAAAACGCCGCCGCGCACGCGTTGACCGCGCGGATCGGTGCGGGCGGGGCCTGCGGGTCAAGGCCGCGGATCGACCGCGAGTCGAGCGACCGTCCCCTCACGACCGTCGCGGCCGACCGCGCTGACGACGATCTGCCGCGCGTCGGCGGCCACGTCGTGGCGGCGGACATGGCCCGGCAGCACGGCGGCCCGCCAGCCGGCGCCATCGTCCACGCGGACCACCCACAGCCAAGGGGTGGCTCCGGCGGCCGGCGCGAACGCCACTCCGGCGGCGTCGCGCGACAGCGTCGGCGCGGCGGGCGGCGCTCCCCGTGGCGGCCGGATCGCGGGCACCAGGGCCGGCGCGGCGTAGGGCCCGGCGGCCAGTTTCGTCGCCACGCCATCGACGTCGTTGGCCAGCGCCTTCATGCTGAAGTGGATCGCTCCCTCGACGCCCGGAGCGGCGCGGGTGGCGGAAATCTGCCGGACGATCTCGTCCGCCTCCCACACCCCCCGCGTCACCGCGGCGGCGGGATCGCTTCGGACGCGCGAGGTGTACACGCCCGGCCACACGCCGCGGCCGCGGACGTTTTCTCCCGCCCACCAGCCGAGGAGTTTTTCGAACCCCTGTTCCGGGGCGTCGATCCGCCAATACAGCTGGGGGGCGAGATAGTCGAGCCAGCCCTCGCGGAGCCAACGCCGCGGATCGGCGTTGAGCCCCGCGAACTGGTCGAAGCCCTTGATGCCGGGAGGATGATCGGGCCGCCAGATCCCGAACGGGCTGATGCCCACGAGCACGTGCGGATCGAGCACCTTCATCTCGCGGTGCAGCCGCTCGACGAGCCGATCGACGTTGTCACGCCGCCAGGCGGCTCGATCGGCGATGCCTCCGGCCGCCACCGCCCGGGCGTGGCTGTCGTCGTCGGGGAACGGCACCTCGCGGTCGGCGTCCTTCACCGGATAGGGGTAGAAGTAGTCGTCGATGTGGACGCCGTCGACGTCGTAGCGGGTGACGACGTCGCGCACCACGGCGATGAACCGGTCGGCGGCCGCAGGTTCACCCGGATCGAACCAGAGGAAGGTGCCGTAGCGACGGACCAGTGGCCCCAGGGCGCGGCTGGCGTGTTCCGGCGCGGCCTCTCCGATCGGGGTCGTGTGCTGCACCCGATAGGGATTGAACCACGCGTGGAGCTCGAGGCCGCGGGCGTGGGCCTCGTCGATCGCGAAGGCGAGCGGGTCGTAGGCCGGATGCGGTGCCGCTCCCATCGTGCCGGTCAGGTAGGGTGACCACGGCTCGAGCGCGGATGGGTAGAGGGCGTCGGCGCACGGCCGGATCTGGAGCACGACCGCGTTGAGTCCGGTGGCGGCCGCGCGATCGAACAGACGGCATAATTCCGCCTGCTGACGGTCGGCGGGCAGCCCCGGTTGCGACGGCCAGTCGATGTTGGCGACGGTGGCGATCCAGGCGGCGCGAAACTCACGGCGCACCTTCGGCCACTCGTCGGCCGTCCCGCGGCCGGCGGCGAGGCACGCGGCCAGCGCCACCAGCCACGGCCAGCCTGCCACTCGTCGCGCGCTGTGCATCGATCGGGTCTCCAAGGATGCCGACTTCCGCCGCCGGCCGATTCTAGCGGCACGGCCGCGGCGGGTGCGGATGCTGGTCCTCCCTGCCCCGCCGGCCGGCCAATGTGGTCCAGAGGTGGCCGATCGGGTGCGGAGGTGACCGATGGGGTACAAGGGTCGGTCGGTCCCCCGTCCACGATGGATCGTCACCATGCCGCTGGTGTCCGCCGCGCTCGAGATCGTCCTCACGCTCACCTGTGTCGGCTGCGCGCGAACGGGTGTGCGCAGCGGCAACGATTTTCTCGTCGTCGGGTTCCTCTGGGTCGCCGCGGCGTCGTTCGTCGGCGCCTTCAATCTCGGCGGTGTCACCACGGTCGATCCCACCCATCGGTGGCTGGCCGCGGTGGGCCGCGGTCCGGCCACGGCGGCGATGGCGCTGGGCCTGGCGGCGGCATGGTTCGGTGCGTGGCGGCACCAGCGTCTCGGCGCGGTCGTGCTGACGGTGGTCGGGGCGACCGCGATCCATCTGCTGCTCGGCACTCCATCGCTCGGGCCGGTCACGCTCCTGCTCGGCGGCACCCTGCCGGCGACGCTCCTCCTGGTATTCCTGTCGGCGGCGCGGCGCGGTGCGGTGGCGGCCGCCGTGCCGGCGATGATCGCGCTGGTGGCGCTCCTGGCCGTCGCCTTCGTCGTGCCGCGGGTCGCCCTGCCGCCGTGGCTCCCACTGGAACGCGTCGACGTCTTCCACTTGGTGCTCGTCGCCGCCTATCTGGCGCTCGATCGCGCCGTGGTCGCGGCGGTCGGCGCGGGAGGTAAGATGGACGACCCCGGGATGGGGACGCGGTCGTCCCGGAGTTGAGCGGCCTGTCGGGCATCCACCGGCGGTCGCCGCCCGCTCCCGGCGACGCCCCGAGCTCGCCCCAAAGACGAACGGTCCGATGCCGCATCGCCCCGCCAACCGTCGTCTGGCCGACCGTTGCGGCACCGGTGCGCTGGCGGTGATGGCGCTGTGCCTCGCCGCGTGTGCCGGCCGCGGATACTCCGTGGACATCCCCGCCGATGCGGACTGGACGCGCCGCGCGTTCTGGTGCACGCCCGACGGCGGGGCGGTGTCGGACGGTTGGCAGTTCGAAGACGGTGAGGTGCGCCTCGTCCGCCCGCACGTCGGCGGCAACATCGTCTCGCCGCCACTGCCCACCCACTTCGAACTCCACTGGAAATGGCGGATCGACGCGGGCGTGAACACCGGCCTGAAGTACCGCGTCCGCCGGTTCCCCGGGCCGATCTTCGAGAACCGCTTCCTCGGTCTCGAATACCAGATCATCGACTCACCGCCGCTCGACACGTCGAAGGGTTCCACGGGGGCGATCTACGATCTCGTCGAACCGGTGCGCGACAAGACCCTGCATCCGCCCGGGGAGTGGAACAGCGCCGCGGTGATCGCCGTCGGCGACCGGGTCGAGCACCATCTCAACGGACGGCTCGTGGCCTCGGCCGATCTGGCCGGTCCGGCCTGGGACACGACGGTGGCGTTGAGCAAGTTCCACGGCTCGACCGACTTCGGCCGCCCGCTGCCGGGGGACCGCGTCATGCTCACCGACCATGGCGGCGTGGCGGCCTACAAGGATTTCCGCTTCGTGCCTCGGCCCGCCCCGGCGGTCGGCCCCCCGGCCCGCCGCGGCCCCTTCCTCGCCAACGCCACGCGCAACGGCTGGGCCGACCAGACCGGCATCGTGATCTGGACGCGCACCACCCGCAATCCGGAGATGCTCGCCGAGGGCCCGCGGTTCGTGGCCATCGATGCCGACCGCGCCCGCGACCTCGCGCTCGGCAGCGATGCCGACGAACTCCTCCGGCTGCAACTGCCCGCCGGCGCCACGCTCGACGCCATGCAGCACGCGACGCCGGGGGCTCCCGGGAAGGTGCGCCTCTCCTACTACCCCGACCACGAGCGGCTGCGGATGCGGCACACCGATTGGATCACCACCGACGCCGAGCATGATTGCACGGCCCAGTGGCGGCTCGAGGGCCTGGAACCCAATCGCCTCTACCGCACCGTCGTCGAGGCGCGGTCGCCGGAGGGGGAACCGTCGGCCGTGGTCTGCGGCTCGTTCCGCACCGCGCCCCGGGCCGACGAGGTCCAGCCGCTCCTGTTTTGCATCACCACCTGCCACGACTTCATCCGCCGCGACGACGGCCCGCGCGGCCACAAGATCTACCCGGCGATGGAGGCCCTCGCGCCGGCCTTCGTGATCCACGCCGGCGACGTCGAGTACTACGACAAACCCGATCCCTGGGCGTTCACGATCCCGTTGATGCGCTTCAAGTGGGGGCGCCTGTTCGCGCTGCCGAGGAACCGCGACTTCTACGCCCACACGACGAGCTACTTCCTCAAGGACGATCACGACACCTTGGCCAACGACTCCTGGCCCGGGACACGCTACGGCGCGGTGAGCTTCGCGGAGGGGGCCCGGCTGTTCAACGACGAGCAGTTCCCGTCGCGTGTCCCGCGGTACGCCACCGTCCGTTGGGGCCGCGACCTGCAGATCTGGCTCCTCGAGGGACGCGATGCCCGCAGCCCCCCCACGTTGCCCGACGGTCCGGAGAAGACGATTCTCGGTGCGGCGCAGAAGGCGTGGCTGCTGGAGACGCTCGCCGCGTCCGACGCGCCGTTCAAGGTGATCGTCAGCCCGACACCGGTCGTCGGCCCCGACCGTCCGCGCAAACAGGACAATCACGCCAACGACACCTTCGCCTGGGAGGGACGTCAACTCCGCGAGGCCTTCGCGGCCACCCCCGGCACGCTCGTCGTCTGCGGCGACAGACACTGGCAGTATGCCTCGGTCGACGACGGCAGCGGATTGTGGGAATTCGGCTGCGGTCCGGGCAGCGAGACCCACGAACTGGGATGGAAGGACGGCGACGAGCGTCCCGAGCACCGTTTCCTGCGCGTGGCCGGGGGGTTCCTCTCCGGCGCGATCGCCGTCGGCGAGGATGGCCACGCCACGCTGACGATGCGCCACCACGACGTCGCCGGTGGGGAACGGAGCCGGTTCACGTTTCCCCGCGACGCCGCCGTCGGCGCGGCGCCGCGCCGCTGAGCGATCACCCGCGTGTCCCCGGAGTCGAGCGATGGAAACGATCGCCGTCGAGCGCCACGAAGGGGTCGTCACGGTCACGCTCGACCGCCCGCGGCGCAAGAACGCCGCCATCCCGCAGATGTGGGAGGAATTGCTCGCGGCCTTGACCGCGATCGGGCGCTCCACCGCGGACCGGTGCGTCGTGATGACCGGCGCCGGTGGCAACTTCTGCTCGGGTGCCGACATCGAGTCCCTCGCCTCCCGTGCCGGGGACGGGGAAGCGCGGCATCCGTTGGCGATGATGGGCGAGGTCCGCGACGTCCTCCTCGCGCTCCATCATTTGCCACAACCCACGATCGCCAAGGTCCGTGGCGTGGCGGTGGGGATCGGCATGAATCTGGCGCTGGCCTGCGATCTGGTCGTCGCCGCAGAAGACGCCCGCTTCAGTGAAATCTTCGCCCGGCGCGGCCTGTCCGTGGATGGCGGCGGCTCCTGGTCCCTGCCGCGGCGCGTCGGCATGCACCGCGCCAAGGAGTTGGTGCTGCTGGCCGACATCGTGCCCGCCGCCGAGGCGGAGCGGATCGGGCTGGTCAACCGGGTGGTGGCCGAGGCGGAGATCGACGGCTTCGTGGACGCCTGGGCGCGGCGTCTGGCGGCCGGTCCGCCGATCGCGCTGGCTCAGAGCAAGCGCCTGCTCGACGGCGCGGCGGCGATCTCGCTGCGGCAGGCGCTCGACGACGAAGGGGCGGCCCAGGCGGTGAATCTGGCGACGCGCGACACCGCCGAGGCGCTCGCCGCCTGGCTCGAGAAGCGTGAGCCCCGCTTCGAGGGGCGCTAGCAGGCTGTGGACACCGCCAGCAGGCTGTGGACACACAGCCTGCCGCACCTCATGGATGAGGTGCCGGGAACGCAGTTCCCGTGACAAGCGCAGCGTGTCGGGTGGCCAAAGGCCATGGATGGAAGTTGGCCACGGGCCGCCAGCGGAGAACGGCCGTGGACGGCACTCCACCGGTCGGCGGGCGGCAGATCACCACTTCAGTCCGAAGCGGTCGCCTGCCG
>JBJSXB010000125.1:0-7165 GCA_046086245.1 Planctomycetaceae bacterium
CCTCCATGCCCTGACGATCTACCAGGAGCGCACCTGGGGAGTCGTGCTGCCCGGCGGTATCGCCGCCTACCACGGCAGGATGAAGACGACCGAGGCGACCACCACGACGGCGCGTGACCCGGCCGCCGGCCGGTCGGTGCGTTAGGCGGTTCTTGAACCGTCGCCCCACGGTCCGTAGGCTTCCCGGTCGGCCCCGCGCGAGGGCGGTCGCCGCCCCCGGATGGCCACCATGGCGCCCGCGAACCGTCAGCCGCAGTGGGAGCAGCTGCTCGAGGAGGCGGTGCGCCTGTCGTCCGTGACCGAGTCGGACGCGGTACTGATCCTCGCCGAGGAGCCGCTCGACTGGCAGCAGATCCGCGATATCGCGGCGGGCATGGCAGTGCTCGTCGCCGCCGACGACGAGGCCCATCTGGCCGGGGCGGCCGAAGGGGGGCTGTCGCGCGTGCTGCTCGACGTCGCCGGCCTGCCGGTCCAAGAACGGCTCGCCCAGGCGCTGCTGGAGTGCGTCGCCGCGGAATTGATCCCGCCCCAGGCCCAAGTGGTGGCGGTCTACAGCGGCTTCGAGGCGGGCACGATCGACTCGGTCAGCGTGCTCAAACTCGAGGAGCACCTCGGCCAACTCACCAGCCGTGATCTCCGCAATCTCGAGACGAAGGTGCCGCTGGAAACTCTCAAGCTGGTCGTCGACCTGGCGGTGGAGATCGGTCGGGAGGGGCGTGAGGGAAAGCCCGTCGGCACGCTGTTCGTCGTCGGCGACACCCGCAAGGTGCTGCAGTCGAGCCACTCCACCGGCTTCGATCCGGTGCGCGGCTACGCCCGCGGCGAGCGCAACCTGTCCGATCCGCGCGTCCGCGAGGGGATCAAGGAAATCGCCCAACTCGACGGCGCCTTCGTCGTCGGACCCGACGGCACGGTGGAGGCCGCGGCCCGCTACATCGACGCCTCGGCGGAGAACGTGTCGGTCGCCAAAGGCCTCGGTGCCCGTCACTGGGCGGCGGCGGCGATCACCCGGCGGACGCGCTCGGTGGCGGTGGCGGTGAGCGAGACCAACGGCACCGTCCGTCTCTTCCAGAACGGCGAAGTGGTCCTCCGCATCGAGCCTTTCCGCCGCGCGATGAAGTGGAAAGACTTCGAGTACGAGCCGCCGGCGACGAGCGACTGACGTCACCGCCCGACGCCACCGTGTCGCGCCGTGCCCATGCTCATTCCTCGAGCGGCACCTCCGCCCCGCCTTGCTCCGCCGATTCGAGGCAGGCCATCATCACCCGCTGGATGGCCAGTGAGACCGCCGGCCAGCGCGGGTCGGGCACGCCGCCGATCACCAGCTGCGAAAAGGTGCGGAACAGGTTGGTCTCCTGGGCTGTCGCGTGGGAACTGGCGTACTCCGACACCGCCACGCGGCGGTCGTGCCGCTCCATGTCGAAGCGACAGCCGTCGCTGACGAACGCGGGCTGCGAGACGGTGAAGGCGAGCTCGTTGCCCGCGTAGGGCAGCACGAAGTCGTCGAGGCGGACGCTCCCGCGTGAACCGCCCACCGACACGAGCTGCTGATTGGCCATGCGAAACGACGTGAAGAACGACGCCGTCACTCCGGGGCCGTCGTCAAACAGGAGTTCGCCCGAGAATTCGACCGGCACCGGGGCTCCACCACGCGCCGTGGAGCCCGATCGGAGCATCCGTCCGGTGACGCGGGAAGGGAGACGGTGATGCATCACCCAGAGGATGATCCCGATCGTGTACCACCCCAGGTCGCCGAGGCAGCCGAGCGGCTCGAGTTCGGCGTCCATGCGGATGTTCGAGTCGGCGAAACCGTCGGGGGCATCGAAGGTGAACTGGCTGACGATCCGCCGGATCTCGCCGATCGTCGCCGGATCGTCGAGCACCGCGCGGAGCGGCTCGAGTCGACGGCTGTGCATCCACATCACGCCGTCCATGAACTGCACGTTGGCGGCCGCGCAGGCGGCGACCATGTTTTCCAATTCGGCCACGCTCGCGCCGCACGGCTTCTCGCAGACGACGTGCTTCCCGGCCCGGGCCGCCTCCACCGCCCACTGCCAACGCAGACCGGTGGGGATCGGGATGTAGATCGCGTCGATGTCCTCGCTGGCGAGGAGTTCCTCGTAGGACCCGAGGGCCCGCGGCGCGGGGTCGAGCGGCACGGTCGCCTGGCACTCGGCGACGAACGCGCGGGCGCGGTCGCGATCGCGGCTGGCGACGGCGACGAGTCGCGCGTTGCCGGCGTTCCGGATGGCGAGCCAGTTCTTTCGGGCGATCGCCGCGGTTCCCATGATGCCGTAGCGGCACGTGGTCGGTGGCATGGTGGCAAGGGACTCCCCGGAGCATGGATGCGCGGCGTTGTACCACACCCGGCACGTGGGCACGACGGGGGGCCGGCGCCGGTATGCTGGTCGGTGTGACACCGCCGCCCGGATCCGCCGCCGACCCCGACCTCACCGGCCGTACGGTCTGGGTGATCGACACGCTGTCGCGCGTCTACCAGTTGTTCCACGCCCTGCCGGAGATGTCATCGCCGCAGGGCGTCCCCGTGTCGGCGGTGTTCGGTTTCGCGCGTGACCTGCTGGAGACGGTTCCCGGTCGTGGGCCCGATTACCTGTTCTGCGCGCTCGACGCCCCCGGCCCGACGTTCCGCCACCAGCGCGATGCCACCTACAAGGCGACGCGCGCCGAGATGCCGGCCGATCTGGTGCCCCAGATCCCCCTGGTGCGCCGCCTCCTCGAGACGTGCGGAATCCCCTGCCTGGAGTTGGCCGGGTACGAGGCCGACGACATCCTCGCCACGATCGCCGAACGGACGCTCGCCCACGGTGGTCGCTGCATCCTCGCCACGTCCGGCAAAGACGCGCGGCAACTCCTCGGCCCCGACGTGCAGCTGTTCAATCTGCGCACCGGTGGCTTCGTCGGCACCGCCGAACTGGAACGGGAATGGGGTATCCGTCCCGATCAGGTGGTCGATTACCTGTCGCTCGTCGGCGACAGCGCCGACAACGTCGCCGGGGTTCCCGGCATCGGTCCCAAGACCGCCTCCGACCTGCTCCGCCAGCACGGGACCCTCGACCGCCTGCTCGACCATGTCGACCAGGTTGCGGGAACCAAGCGGCGCGAAAACCTCACCAAGCACGCCGATACGGCGCGGCACGCGCGCGAGATGGTGCGTCTGGATCGCGCGGTACCGATCGACATCCCCTGGGAGGCGGGCCGCCGGCACACTCCCGACCCGGAGCGGGTCGGGACGCTGCTCCGCGAGCTCGGGTTCCGCAGTCTGGTGACGAAAGTCCGTGCCGGGCCACCCTCCGCCGTCGCCAACGCGGCCCCGATCACCGCGCCAAGACCGGCCGAGCGGCAGGCGAGTCTGCTGCCCGACGACGATGGTCCCGCGATCCCGTTCGCCGCGCACGCCGCGCCGGTCGGACTCCAGCCCCCCGCCGGCCAGGTGCTGATGCCGACCGACGAGGCGTCGCTGGCCGCCGCGATCGAGCGACTGCCGCCGGGCCGCGTGGCAGTCGTCGTCGTCACCTCCCCCTCCGCCCATCCCATCGACGCGCCCGCGGCGCTTCTCATCCAGGCACACGACGACGGAGCGGGCGCCGCCCCGACGGCCGTGTGGGTGCCGGCGGAGCTGGCGCGTTCCGAAGGCCCCGTCGCCCGATGCCTCACCGCCGACGGCAGGACGGTGGTGGTGCACGATGTCAAGCGGCTGTTGCTCGCGCTCCGCGCGCTGGGGATGCCGGCGCCGCGCTGTGTCTTCGACACGCTGCTGGCCGCCTGCCTCGTCGAGGCGGGACAGCGAAACCTGACCCTGTCGGAAGTCGCCACCGCCCGGGGCGCGAGCCCGCCGGGGCCGGCGGTCGATGCCCCGTCCGATCCCGCCAGCGCCGCCACCGCGGCGCGCCTCGTGAACCGCCTGGCGGATCGCCTCCCGTCGGAGTTGGCGACGGCCGGGCAGACCCGTCTCTACGAGGAGGTGGAATTGCCGCTGGCCACCGTGCTGGCGGCGATGGAAGCCCACGGCATCCGGGTCGATCCCGCGATCCTCGCGCGGCTGGCGGTTGATTTCCGTGCCAAGCTCGCCAGCCTCGAAGCGGAGATCCACTCGCTCGCCGGACGCGCGTTTGCGATCGCCTCCCCCGTGCAGGTGCGGGCCATCCTTTTCGACGAACTCGGCCTCCCGGTGGTCAAACGCACCAAGACGGGCGCCAGTACCGACGCCGAAGTGCTCGAGGAACTCGCCTTGCTCCATCCGCTGCCGGCGCGGCTGCTCGAGCATCGCCGCTACGCCAAGCTGCAGAGCACGTACGTCGAGGCGCTCCCCGGGCTCGTGCGACCACGCACCGGTCTGATCCACACCACCCTCCACCAGACCGCGACCGCCACCGGTCGTCTCAGCTCCAGCGATCCCAACCTGCAGAACATCCCGGTCCGCTCGGCGGAAGGACAGCAGATCCGCGCCGCCTTTCTCCCCGCCACCGTCGGCTGGCGTTTCGTGGCCGCCGACTATTCGCAGATCGAGTTGCGGATGCTCGCCCACCTCTCCGGTGACCCGGCGATGCGGGCGGCGTTCGCCGCCGGCGACGACATCCACGCGCGGACCGCCGCCGCCGTGTTCGGCATCGGCACCGACGCCGTCACGCCGGCGATGCGGCGCGCCGCCAAGGCGGTCAACTTCGGGATCCTCTACGGGCAGAGCGCCTTCGGATTGGCGAAGGCGCTGCGGATTCCCCAGGCGGAGGCGGCGGCATTCATCGCCGCCTACCTGAAGAGCTTCGCCGGTGCGGCCGCCTTCATGGACGAGATCCTCGACCGCTGCCGGGTGGACGGGCGGGTGACGACGATCCTCGGCCGACACCGCGCCATCAGCGGCGTCCGCGAGCGGGCACGGCGACGGACCGCGGCGGGGGCGATGAGCCTCACGCTCCCGGAGCGGACGGCGGTCAATACGGTCGTGCAGGGGTCGGCCGCCGACCTGATCAAGCTGGCGATGCTACGGGTGGCTCGGGGGCTCGAGCGCGAGCGACTCGACGCCGCCCTCGTCCTGCAGATCCACGACGAACTGCTCCTCGAAACGCCTCCCCGGCAGCTCGCGGCCGTCGCCACGCTCGTCGCCGAGGAGATGCGCACCGCGATGGAGTTGACGGTGCCGCTGGTCGTCACCGTCCATGACGGGGCGACGTGGGCGGAATGTGAAAAACACTGACGGGAGGCCCCATGCCGCTGGTCGGGCTGACGGGGATGATCGGAGCGGGAAAATCGACGGTCGCGGCGATGTTCGCGGCGCATGGGGCCCGGATCGTCGACGCCGACCGCATCGCCCACGCGGTGCTTGACGAGCCGGCCGTACGGTCGGCGATCGCGGACCGCTTCGGTGCGGCGGTCGTCGCCGACGATGGCACGGTCCGGCGCGGCGTGCTGGCCGAGCGCGTGTTCGGTCCCGACCCCACGCACGCAGCGGCCCTGCAGGCGCTCGAGGCGATCGTCCATCCGCGCGTCGGCGCCCGGATCGAGGCCGCGGTGGAAGACGCATTCGGGGTGGGCGGCGACAACGATCCCGTGGTGGTGCTGGACGTCCCGCTGCTGGCCCAATCGGGGGTGGCGCGGCGCTGCCACTGGGTCGTGATCGTCGAGTGTGCCGAGGCGATCCGCCGCGGGCGACTCGAGGCTCGCGGCCTCTCGCCATCGCAGCAGGCTGCCCGCGAGGCGGCGTGGCACCGCCGCCACGATCGCGGTGCCGCGTCCTGGCCGCCCGATCGCATCCGCACCGTGGATAGCTCGGGATCGCTTTCGTATACTCGATCCCAGGTCGATCGGATTTGGTCGGAAATCACCGCCTCCGCCGGCCCGCCGGATACCGTCCACCACGGTTCCGGAGGGCGGGTATGACGGTTGGCCGAATCCGGGCGGGGGAGGGTTCGCCGGCGTGAGCCGCGTTTCCCCGATCCGCCGCGCACCTCCCGCCCGCCTTCCTCCTCCCTCCCACGTGTCACGCCGCCCGGCCGGTCCGGTTCGCGGTTGTTTCGTCATCCGTGCCGACGGCGGCCCCGCTGGCGGCCATCGCGCCACGGTGTCCGCGATCCGCCCCCTCCGAGGTGTCCCGTGTCCTCCACCGATCCCCGCGTCGACCCCGACGACCTCGACGGCGAGCCGATGTCGCTGGCGGAGGAGATCGCCGCCGAGGTGCGCCGAGCGGAGGACGCCGACGAGGAGGTCTCGGTCACGGCCCACTACGAGACGCTCAAAAAGGGTGACACGCACATCACCGCGTTGCAACGGATGAGTATGGCCGAGCTCATCGACGTCGCCCGCCGCGAGCAGGTCGGGGACGTGACCGGGGTGCCGAAGCACGAACTCGTGTTTCGCATCCTCAAGGAGCGGGTCAAGCTCAACGGATTGATGTTCGGCGAGGGCACCCTCGAGATCCTGCCCGACGGCTTCGGATTCCTCCGCAGCCCCGATTACCACTATCTCTCCTGCCCGGACGACATCTACGTCTCGCCGAGCCAGATCCGTCGCTTCGGACTTCGCAACGGCACGAGTGTCGCCGGGCAGATCCGACCGCCGAAGGAGAGCGAGCGTTACTTCGCTCTCCTGCGCGTCGAGGCGATCAACGGGGAGGATCCCGCCAAGCTTTCGACGCGCGTGTTCTTCGACGACCTGACCCCCCTCCATCCCGACCGGCGGATCGCGATGGAAACCACCCCCGACGAGGTGGCGATGCGGGTGGTCGATCTCATCGTGCCGATCGGGTTCGGTCAACGCGGCCTGATCGTCAGCCCGCCGCGTGCCGGCAAGACGATCCTGCTGCAGAAGATGGCCCGCGCAGTGCTCGCCAACTATCCGGAGGCCTACGTCTTCATGCTCCTCATCGACGAGCGTCCCGAGGAGGTGACCGACATGGAGCGGCAGGTCAAGGGACCGTCCTGCGAGGTAATCAGCTCGACGTTCGACGAGAATGCCGCACGCCACATCCAAGTCGCCGAGATGGTGATCGAGAAGGCCAAACGCCTGGTGGAGTACGGTCGCGACGTGGTCATCTTCCTCGACTCCATCACCCGTCTGGCACGGGCCTGGAACACGGAGGTGCCCAACTCGGGGAAAATCCTCTCCGGAGGGGTCGACGCCGCGGCACTGCAACGGCCGAAGCGCTTTTTCG
>JBJSXB010000126.1:0-14987 GCA_046086245.1 Planctomycetaceae bacterium
GAGAGCGAGCCGAGCAGGGTCCGCGCCAGCAGATCCTGCGGCACGCCCACCTGCAGCAGCCGGCCGATCGCGTCGACGGCGTCGTTGGCACGCATGCTGATGATCACCATCTGGCTGTCGTCGGCCAGCTCGAGCAGTCTGACGGCGAGGTCCTTGTCGGCGAGGTCGCGGGTGACGATGCCGCGCGGGTATTCGCGCATCGCCTGCTCCAAAACTCCCAGCGGCGTCTTGTCGGAGCGGGCGTCGTACCGCACCGGCTTGACGTTCTGGATCTCGCGGGCCGGCGCGGCGCCGTCCTCGATCGAGATGAAGTCGCGGAGCAGACGGTCGCAGGAGGTGACGACGACGTCGAAGGTGGTCGACACGCCGTTGCCACGCGGCGAGGAGACGATCAGCACCCCCTTCTCGAGCGTGAGCAACTCGGCGATCCGTGCGGAGATCGGCTTCGGCACGCCGAGGTCGTCGTAGCCCTTGAAGAGCACGGCGGCGGAGTCGATCTGCACGAGCATCTGCTCGCCACCGGAAGCCGACCGGACGGTGAGCCGGCAGTTGCGTGGCTTGCCATCCGCCTGCAGGGCGAACGTGCCGGACAGTTGCCCGCGCCGTTGGGCCTTGGGATCGTGTCCGGCGAGCACCTTGAGCGTGGTGGCGATGGCGTCGGCGACGGGGCGTTCGAGCGGCGGGGCGTCGGCCCACACCTCCGCCGTCCGGCGCCCGCCGCGGCTCTTGAAGACCCGCGGCGGCATCCACACCCCGTCGACCTCGTTGCGCACGTTGACCACCGCAGGCCCCCATTCCAACAGCAGCGTCGAGGCCCGTGCCGCCACCGCCTGCTGGAGCAGCTTCTTCGTCTCCTCCAGGCCGGGGGTGCCGGCGGCGGCCTCGGCGCGGGCCTTGTTCTCCGCCTCGTCCTTGCCGCCGACGGGGAGCAGCGTGACCGCCGGCAGGGCCTCGGCTGGTTCGTCGCCGACCTCCATGTGGACGCCGAACCGCCCGAGGAAACCGGCCAGCACCCGCCGTGCGTGGCCGACGGTGAGGATCTTCTCCGACTCCGGGAGCTTCGGGTTGCGCCGGCCGGCGTAGACGAACAGCGGGACCAGCCACGCCAGCCCCATCAGCACCTGCCCGGCGATCGCCGACGGCACCAGCCACGCCAACGCCGCCGCGAGGAAGAACGGGAACGCGGCCAGGGCACCCCAGAGGTTGGGCTGCAGGTTGCGTTTCGAGCTGTCGCGCGTCACCCAATCGGACGTGGCCGTCCAGCAGACGACCAGCAGCCACCAGGTGACCAGCGGGAGGATCGACAGTCCGCCGCCGGCGGGACGATCGAGCCACTCGGGACTCGGCGACGGCCAGACGTCGTCGCCACGGGCCACCGTTCCGTGCACGACGGCGGACACTCCCTGGGCGGCGATCGCCAGAAGGAGAGTGCACCGCCGGGTGCGGCCCTCGCTGTCGGCTCGAAGGGGGATCACGACACACCGATCCCCTTGAGGGCCATCATCAACGCCTCGCGGTTGGGAGCGATCTCCAGCGCGTCGTTGCGATCGATCAACTGCTGATCGATGAGCGACTTGAGGCTCATCGTGAAATCCTGCATGCCGTCCTTGGCCGACTTCTTGATGTGGTCGGCGATCAGGTGTTCGTGCTCCTCGAGGACGTATTTGCGGACCAGCACGTCGAAGTACAGCACCTCGCAGATCGGCACCCGGCTCACCCCGGGCTTGATCGATTTGAGCAACTTCTGGGCGATGATGCCTTTCATGTTGAAGGCGATGGCGCTACGGATGGCGGCATGCTCTTCCTGGGGAAACAGGTCGAGGATTCGGCCGATCGTGCTCGGCGCGCTGGCGGCGTGGATGGTGCCGAAGACGAGATGCCCCGTCTCGGCGGCGTGGATCGCCGTCTTGAACGTTTCCACGTCGCGCATCTCGCCCACGAGGATGATGTCGGGGTCCTCGCGGACGGCATGCTTCATCCCGATCTCGAAGTTCTTGACGTCCTGGCCGATCTCCCGCTGGTTGATCAGGCACTTGTCCTCGGTGAACACGAACTCGATCGGGTCCTCGAGCGTGAGGATGTGCTTGCGGTAGTTCTTGTTGATGTAGTTGAGCATCGACCCGATCGTCGTGCTCTTGCCGGAGCCGGTGACGCCGGCGAGCAGCACCATCCCCTGGTCGAGCTGGCAGAGGCGCTCGATCGACGACGGCAGGAACAGCCCCTTGAAGTCGGGGATCGTGTTGTTCACGCGCCGTGCCACCAGGCCGAGCGAGCCCTGTTGATGGAGGAGGTTGACGCGAAAGCGCCAGCGCACCCCGTCGACCGGCACGGTGTAGGCGAAATCGCATCCCCCGTCCGCGTCGAGGATGCGCCGCTGGCGCTCGTCGAGCATCGGCAGGCAGAGGCGCCGCATCTGCTCGTCCTCGATCTTGGGAGCCTTGAGCGGCTGGAGCGCACCCTTGACGCGGATGATGGGCGGTTGGCCGACCTTGAGATGGAGGTCGCTGCCCAGCAACCGCACCAGCGCCTCGAAGAGGCGGTCGATCTCCAACCGGGGTCGCGACGGGCCGCTGGCGGACGGCTTGTCCGCGGCACCGTCCACCGCGGTCGCCGGGGCCGGGGGCTCGGCCGCACCCGGCGTTGGGGAAGCCGCGGTCGCACTGTCGATGCTCGCCATGGATCGCTCGTTCGGGGAGCGGGATTCGCGCGGTCGTCACCGCGACGGCGGCGGCCGGACGGGAATCCCCCGGGCGTGGAACAGTTCCTTCACCTCCCGGATCGTACACTGCCGGAAATGGAAGATTCCAGCGGCGAGCGCCGCATCGGCACCTCCCTGCTGCACCGCATCGGCGAGATCTTCCGGCTTTCCCGCGCCGCCGCTGGCGACCACGGGAATCCCCACCGCGCGGCTCACCGCGGCGGTGATCTCGAGGTCGTATCCCGAGCGGGTCCCGTCGCGATCCATGCAGGTGAGGACGATCTCACCCGCGCCGAGTTGCTCCACGCGGCGCGCCCAGGCGACCGCCTCGAGGCCGGTGGGCTCGCGACCGCCGCTGACGAAGACCTCCCAGAACGCTCCGCCACCCCCCCCGGGGTGCGGAACCCGCTTGGGATCGATGTTGACCACCGTGGCACAACTGCCGAGCCTGTCGGCCACCGCGCTGATGAGCCCCGGCGTGCGCACCGCCGCCGAATTGATGCTCACCTTCTCGGCGCCGGCCTGCACGAGGCGGGCGGCGTCGTCGAGCGTGCGGATGCCGCCGCCGACGGTGAAGGGCATGAACACCGTCTCCGCGACGCGGCTGACGACGTCGAGCATGATCGCCCTTCCCTCGTGGCTGGCGGTGATGTCGAGGAACACCAGTTCGTCGGCCCCCTCCGCCTCGTACCGGGCCGCCACCGCGACCGGATCTCCGGCGTCGACGAGATCGACGAACCGCGTCCCCTTGACGACGCGGCCCCGGTCCACGTCGAGGCAGGCGATGATGCGCCGCGCGAGCACGTCGTCTACTCCGGCTTCGTCGGCGGACCGCCCTGCCCGGCCGCCGCACGGCGACCGATCACCCCGTCGTCGGGGCTCGACGCGGTCGCATACAGGCGCCGGGGTATGCGACCGGCGAGGAACGCCTGACGACCGGCGAAACAGGCGGCACGCATCGCGTGGGCCATCCGCACCGGTTCGGCGGCGTGGGCGATCGCGGTGTTGAGCAGGACCCCGTCCACGCCCAACTCCATCGCCGCCGCGACGTCGCTGGCGGTGCCCACGCCGGCGTCGACGATGACCGGATAGTCGGGATCGTCCCCCTTCAGTTCCTCGAGGCAGATCCGCAGGTTGTTCGGATTGAGGATCCCCTGCCCCGAACCGATCGGGCTGCCGGCCGGCATCACGCTCGCCGCCCCCGCCGCCTTGAGACGGCGCGCGATCACGGGATCGTCGCTGCTGTAGACGAGCACCGCGAACCCCTCGTCGACGAGCCGGACGGTGGCCTCGAGGGTGCCGAGTGGATCGGGAAGGAGGGTCCGCGGATCGCCGAGCACCTCGAGCTTCACCCACTCGGCACCGGGATTGCCGAGGTCGCGGAGCAACGCGCGGCCGAGCCGTGCCACCCGCACGGCGTCGTCGGCGGTGAAGCACCCGGCCGTGTTGGGAAGCAGGGTGAAACGCGCGGGATCGATGTGGTCGAGGATGTTCTCGCCGGCAGCCGAGAGGAGCCGTTCGCGGCGCACCGCGACGGTCACGCAATCGGCGCCCGACGCCTCGAGGCAGCGGACCATCTCCGGCATCGACGCATACTTGCCCGTTCCCACGACCAGCCGGCTGGGCAGCGTGATGCCGGCGACGCGCAGCACCCCGTCGGCGAGCGCCGGATCGACGACGGGGGGAATGGCATGAGGGTCGCTGGCCATGGCGAGGAGGCGGATCAGCCGCCGCCCACGAGGGTCACGATCTCGATCACACTGTCGGCGACGAGCCGACAGTCGCCGAGGCTCGCCCGCGGCACCACGCGGCCGTTCACCTCCACGGCGAGAGGCCGACCGATCAATCCGAGCGCGACGACCAGGTCGAGCGCCGAACTGCCGACCGGCACGGCGTGTGGCACCCCGTTGACCGTCACCGATGTCGGGCCCTCGCACGCAGCCGGCGGTGAACGGTCGCGGTCGGGCGCGTGCGCGTCGGGGGAGTTCATCGCGTCTTGCCACCGCCGCGCGGGCTGACGACGTCGAGCCGCAGCAATTCCGCGAACGCCCCGGCGCCGGTCGCGGCCGGAATCCCGTAGGCCACGGTCGTCCCCGTGGCACAGTCGGTCACGTAGAGCACCGACGAGGCGAGCTGCACCGGTCCGATGCGGCCGGGATTGGCGATGCCGGAGACGAGGAGGAACTTCGGATTCTTGGCCTGGCCGGTCTTGAATCCGAGATCCTTGAGCACGTTGACCTTGTAGAGCCCGGTGAATTTGCCGGTGGAGGGTCCGAGCACGCCGCCCGACAGGTCGCCGGTCTCGAAGTCGAGGAGGAACAGCGCCTCGATGCCGGCCTCGAGCGGCACCGTGCACGAGGCGAACGAACCGTCGGCGAGGCTCGAGGCCGCCTGCACCGTCTCCAGCGGCCGCCACGACCGGCCGGCAGCGGCGACGATCCCCGCGCCGAGAACGATTCCCGCCGCCAGCGGGGCGGCACCCGACGTGGTCAGCCAGCGCCACGGGCCTTCCCGCCCGGCATCGGCTCGCCGTTGCATCTCCACCCGCCTCCTCGCGTCGCGCCGCAGCCCCGCCTTCACCGCGTCACGATCGTGCTGCCGGAACATCCTCCGGCAGTCTACCGGGCGTCGGCCTTCCCACCACCGGATCGTCCGCGGGCCGGCGCCTACGGCTTGGGCGCCTCGGCCGGCGGCGGCGTGGGAGTCGGCGGCGGCTCCACGTCCTGCAACAGATGGAGGCGGAACTTGCCCAGGGCGTGCGTCCCGTCGGCGTGTTGCTGGTCGATCGAAACCGTCAGCGGGCTGCCCGCCGGCACCTCCACGTCGGTGGACAGATCGTACGTCGCGACGTGGTTGGCACCGATCCCGCCCGCGATCGCCCAGCCGCTCTCCGGCTTGTCGTCGAGCGTTCCCGCCACCCCGTAATTCTCCTGCTCGAAATCGGCCTTGGCGGCGGCGAACTTCACCGCGGTCGGTGTCTCGGCGCCCCCCGGCGGACCGAACTGGACCGCGAAGGTCGTGACCACGAAATTGCCGTTGTCGGCACGGCCCGGCCCCTTCGCCGGCAACCCGTCGTCGGCGAGCGCTTCCAGCCGCACGCCCCGCAGCGTTCCCCCGGCGGGAATCACCCCCTTGAGGGTGTACGTGTCCTTGGCACGGTTGCCGGCCACGAGCACGACGCCGTCGGCACCGATCGCCGCCGTGGCGCCGGCGGCGCTGGTGAACGCCGTGGGCACGAGCGCCACCCACTGCGGCTGGGGCGGCGGGGGCGGGGGCGGGGGCACGAGTTTCGGCTCCGGCACCGGCACGATCCGTCCGCCTTTGTGGCTGCCGATGAACATCGACTTGCCGTCGGGCGCGACCGCCACGGCCCAGAGACTCGACTTCGTCGCTTCCGGACCCTCCTGTTCGGCACGCGCGGCGACGTCCCACATCTTCACGATGCCGTCGAGGCTCGCGGTCGCCAGCCGGGCGCCGTCGGGCGTGAAGGCGGCACTGGTGACCCAGTCCTTGTGGCCGGACAACGTGGCGGCCTCCTTCGCGTCGGCGCTGGTCCACAGCTTCGCGGTGCGATCGGCACCACCGCTGACGATCGTGGCGCCGTCGGGCGACCAGGCGAGGGTCCACAGCGCGTCCCCGTGGCCCTCGAGCTTCGCCTTCTCGGCGCCGTCGGCCACGTTCCACAGCTTGACGAGCTTGTCGCCTCCACCGGTGGCGAGCGTCGCGCCGTCGGGAGAGAAGGCGACGCACGTGGCGGCCGCCGCGTGGGCGGTGATCGAGCGCACTTCGGCTCCGTCGGCGGTGTTCCAGACGACCACGGTGCCATCCTCGCCACCGGTGGCCAACAGCGCGCCGTCGGGGGAGAAATCGAGCGACCGCACCCAACCCTTGTGCTTCTTGAGATCGTTCTTCAACGTCCGCGCCGGCAGATCCCACAGCTTCACCAGGCCGTCATAGCCGGCGGTGGCGGCCAGCTTGCCGTCCCTCGACGCCTTTACGGCCCACACCGCGGTCGGGTGACCGGCGAGGTCGCCGATCCGGTTGCCGTCGGACCCGTTCCACACGACGACGTCACCGGGGCGATACAGCAAGCTTTCGCCCCCGGCGGTGAGGAGCGTCGCACCGTCCCGGGTGTAGTCGGCGGCGATGATCCAGCGGGTGAAGGCGGGCAGGTTGGCGGCGGGGGCTTCGGCGGCGGGGGGTGCGGCCGCCTCCTGGGCGTTCGACGGCCCGGGCGTGAGCCCCGCCCCGAGGGCCAGGATGGCCAGCAGCGCCGCCGGCGCGAACACCATCCGGTCGGAGAGGGCCGAGGAACGACGCATCATGGAAGCCTCCGCGGAAGCGTGCCGGGGCGCCGGCCGACGCCGACCCTCCCGGTTTCGGCGGCGAGTATAGTTTCGCCCCGGGGGACGGTTCCAATCGGCCCGGCCCGGTCCACTCCACGCCCATCCGCTGGTGATCCGATGGTGAAAAAGAGCCGTCCGCTCTCCGACCGTTCCCGCCGTGGCGACGTCGTGCTCGTCGCCAGCGGCGATCTCCGTGAGGAGGCCAATCGCACCTGCTGGCCCGCCCAGCGCGACATGGAGACGGCGCTCGCCGCCGCCGTCGCCCGCGCGGGACGCAAGCTGGTGCGCGGCCACGCCGTCTCCAAGGCGCGCGGTCACGGCTTCATCGGCAGTGCCCGCGAGGGGATCGACGTCTTCGCCGCGATCGATCCCGAGGCGCCGCTGGTGGTGGCGGAGGCGGTGTGGCAGTACTCCAACCACGTGCTCCCCGGGCTCTCGACGCACTGCGGACCGATCCTCACCGTCGCCAACTGGTCGGGGCAGTGGCCCGGGCTGGTGGGCATGCTGAACCTCAACGGTTCGCTCACCAAGGCCGGCGTTCCCTACGCCACGCTGTGGGCCGACGATTTCGCCAACCCGAGCTTCGCCCGCCACCTGCAGGCGTGGCTGACGACGGGATCGGTCCATCACGACACCAGCCATGTCGTGCCGATCGACACGGTGCGCGTGCCTCCCAAACTCGACCAGATCGGCCGCCGCATCGCCGCCACCCTCATCCAGCACAAGGCGCTGATGGGCGTCTTCGACGAGGGCTGCATGGGGATGTTCAACGCCATCATTCCCGACCGTCTCCTCCATGCCACCGGCGTGTTCAAGGAGCGGCTCAGCCAAAGCGCGCTCTACCACGAGACGACGCGGGTGTCCGAGGCCGGGGGGAAGGAGGTCTTCCGCTGGTTGGAGAAGGCGGGCATGACCTTCCACTTCGGCCGTCACGACGCCACCGACCTGACGCGCGAGCAGGTGTTGTGGCAGTGCCGGATGTACGTCGCCGCCGTCCGCCTCGCCGACCGCTTCGGCTGCGACCTGATCGGCATCCAGTACCAGCAGGGGCTGAAGGATCTGCTCCCCGCCAGCGACCTGGTGGAGGGGATGCTCAACGATTCGAAACGCCCCCCCGTGACCGCCGAGGGGTCGAGCCGTGTCATCCACAAAGGTCGCCCGCTCACGCATTTCAACGAGGTCGACGAATGCGCCGGCCTCGACGGCCTGCTCACGCAGCGCGTCCACGAGGCGCTCGGCGAACCGGCGGAAAACACGCTCCACGACGTGCGCTGGGGCGATTGGGACCAGTCGCGTTCGACCGACCAATGGGTGTGGGTCTTCGAGATCTCCGGCGCCGCGCCACCGGCCCACTTCGTCGGCGGCTGGTCGGGCGCCCACGGCTACCGGCAACCGCCGATGTATTTCCGCCTCGGGGGAAGCACGCTCGCGGGGGTGAGCAAGCCGGGCGAGATCGTCTGGAGCCGGATCTGGGTCGATGGCACCGGACCCGCGGAGAAGCTCTGCATGGACATCGGCCGCGCCCGGGTCGTGAAGCTGCCCGAGGCGGAGACGCGCCGACGACTCGACGCCACCACGCCGCAATGGCCGATCATGCACGCGGTCACCTACGGCGTGTCGCGCGACCAGATGATGGCCCGCCACAAGGCCAATCACGTGCAGGTCGCCTACGCCACCGACGCCGCCGCCGCCGACCGCTGCGCGCTGGCGAAGGCGGCGGCGGCCCGGGCGCTGGGAATCGAGGTCGCCTTCTGCGGCACGCGCGGCCCCGGCGAATCGGCGGCGGTGCGCTGGAACGGATGATCCGGGCGCCGCGTCGTCCCGGGCGTGGGCTGGTATCCTGCCGCGGCGGTTCCCGGCCGCTGCCCCCATCATCCGCGAGGCGTCCGTGTCGCATCACTATCTCGGCATCGACCTGGGTACCCAAGGGCTGTCGGTGATCCTCGCCGACGCAACGCTGCGCATCGTCGCCGCCGGTGCGGGGCGCTACGACATGATCCCGGGGCTGTCGACCGAGTGCTACGAGCAAGCGCCCGCCGATTGGGAGCGGGCCCTCGTCGCCGCGCTGGCCGAGCTCCGCGCCGCCGCCGGGCAGCGCGGGATCGACATCGCGGTCGCCGCGATCGGCATCTCCGCGCAGATGCACGGCGAGGTGCTCTGTGCGGCCGACGGCACGGCGCTGGCGCCGGCCCGGCTGTGGTGCGACGCGCGCAACGAGAGCGAAGGGACGGAGTTGACCACCCGCTTCGGCGTGAAGATGCCGAAGCGGATCACCGCCGCGCGCTGGCTGTGGACGCTCCGCCACCGCCCCGAGCTCGCCCGGCGCACGGCGCGGCTCGCCACGCCCGCCGCCTGGCTGGCACGGCGGCTCACCGGTCGCTGGCACACGGGGATCGGCGACGCGGCGGGGATGTTTCCCATCGACCAGGCGACGCTCGACTACGACGCCCGCCTGCTCGCCGACTTCGAGCGCCTCGCCGCCACGGTACCCGGCGGGCCGTTTCCAGCGCTCGGCGGGATCCTGCCGACGGTGCGCCGCGCCGGCGAGGACGCCGGCGCGCTCGACGCCCACGGGGCCGCCCTCCTCGGCCTGCCCGAAGGCATTCCGGTGGCACCGGCCGAGGGCGACCAGCCGGCATCGCTCGCCGGCGGGCTGATCGGCAGCGCCGGCCAGGTGTCGATGAGCTTCGGCACGAGCGTGGTCGTCAACGCGGTCGGCGACCGCGCTTTCCGCGGCGTTTCCCGGGCGGTCGATCACTTCTGCGCCCCCGACGGCAAACCGATCAACATGGTGTGGATCCGCAACGGCACCACGGCGATGAACATGGTGGTGACGCTGTTCGGCCGCGCCGCCGGGGAGGCGGGGGCCGGAGCGTTCGCGACGCTGATGCCGGAGGTGGTCGCCGCCCCCGACGACTGCGGCGGACTGCTCGCCCTCCCCTTCATGGACGACGAGCCCGGTGTCGGCGTGCGCCGCGGTGGCACGGCGATGGTGATCGGCCTCGACGAACACAACGCCACGCCGGCCAACGTCGTCAAGGCGATGCTTCTGGCGACCGTGTTCAACCTCCGTGAAGGCTGCGACGTGCTCGCCGAGCAGGGGTTTCCCCG
Source organism: Planctomycetaceae bacterium (assembly GCA_046086245.1). Classification (GTDB taxonomy): domain Bacteria; phylum Planctomycetota; class Planctomycetia; order Pirellulales; family UBA1268; genus F1-20-MAGs016. The sequence goes on from JBJSXB010000126.1 coordinate 10,156, forward strand.
CACCGAGATCGTGCTCTCCGGCGGTCTGACGAAAACCCCGCGCCTCGGCCAAGTGATCGCCGACGCGTTCGACACGCCGGTCACGATCCTCGAAGACGCGACCGAAGGGTGCGCCTGGGGGGCGGCATTGCTGGCGGCCTACCGCGTGGCGACGATCGGCGGCGAGCGGCGCGACTGGGCGTCGTTCCTCACCGCCCACGCCACCGGCACCCCGACCCGATTCAGCCCCCGCCCGGAGGGTGTGGCAGAACTGGCCGCGACGCGGGCGCGCTACCGACGGCTGCTGGCGGCGCAGCCAAGTCTCGACTCCGCCGTCACCGCGGCTGGCTGACCAACTGCACCAGCGCCTCGGTGACGCGCGCCTTCGCGGCCTCGTCGCGGAGGATCAGGTGGCGGTGCCTGCCGGTCGGATCGGGCGTGAAGGCCGTCGCCCCCGTGGCGGTGACCGTCACCGTGCCCGGGGGCGAGCGCTCGAAGTAGCCCCGATCGCCGAGCACGCCGTCGAGCACGCTGGTGAGGTCCCAACTGGGGCGATCCTGCGGTGGCGGCGAGAGGATCCGGTAGGCCTCGGCCACGGGGTGGTGGGGCACGTCGCAGAAGTCCTCGCGGATGCTCCGGCTCGGATAGGGCAGCGCGATTCCGATCTCGAAACCGCTCCACACCATCTCCGTCGGCCAGTGCTCGGCGATCCGGGCGGCGGCGTCACGGTCGCGGACGACGTTGTATTCCTCGAAGGCGGCGTTGCCGTCGATCGGCCGAAACGCCCCCGCCATCAGTTCGAGCAGGCGCACCTTCCGTGCCACCAGATCGCGCCCCGGCAGGGGGCTGGCGGCATCGGCGGCGCTGTCGAGGAGCCGGGCGAGATTCGTCGAGAATCCCACCTGGATCACCACCACCGCGCCGTCTGGCGCGTCGGCCAGCGCCCGCCGCAGCACCGCGACCGCCGCGGGGGCGTCGGCGGCGTCGCGGAGGGCGTGCGGATAGCGTTCCCTCCCGGCGAACGCGGGATGGTCCCAGGTGGCGTCGGCGAGTTGCAGATAGACGCTCTTCTCCTCGACGCCCCCGGGGCGGACGACCCCGACGGGGATGTCGTCACGGCCGTAGAAGCGGTTCACCGCGTCGACGAACGGCGCGGCACGCGGATGGTTCGCCGAGACGGTCACCGCGAGCAGGCGGCATTGCTGCCGCGCTTCCAACGCGTGGAGCATCGCCAGCGCCGCGACATCGTCGCAGTCGCCACACATGTCGGTGTCGAGGATCACGGGAACCGGCGCCGCCGCGGCGACCAGGGCGCCGCACCACGCCAGGCAACCCGCCCACCACGCTCCGAGTGGCTTCGGCATGCTCCGTCCTCCGCGGCGAACCCGTCCGGCGGTCCGACGGTCACTTCACCGCCAGCATCCGCTCCAGCGCCGTCACCGCCCAGCGCGCGGTCTCGTCGTCGACACGGACGACGTTGACCGGCGTGCCCGCCTCGAGGTGCTCGAGGCTCCAGCAGAGATGGGCCAGATCGATGCGATACATCGTGGCACACATGCAGATCACCGTCGACAGGAAGCGGATCGTCTGCTCGGGATGGTTCTTTTCCAGACGCTTGACGAGGTGCAGCTCGGTGCCGATCGCCCACGCCGTGCCGGCGGGCGCGGACTCGATCTGACGGACGATGAAGCTGGTCGATCCGACGAGATCGGCCTTGTCGACCACCTCCATCGTGCACTCGGGATGCACGAGGATCTTGACGCCGGGCAGCGCCCGGCGCGCCGCGTCGACGTGCTCGGGGCGGAACATGGCGTGGACGCTGCAGTGACCCTGCCAGAGGATCACGCGGCTGTCCGCGAGCCGGGCCGGATCGTTGCCACCGAGCCGGGGATCGTGCGGATTCCAGACACACATCCGCTCCAGACCGATCCCCATCGTACGCGCGGTGTTGCGGCCGAGATGCTGGTCGGGGAAGAAGAGCACGCGGTCGCCCCGCGCGAACGCCCAGTCGAGCACCGCGCGGGCGTTGCTCGAGGTGCACACGATCCCACCGTGGCGCCCGCAGAACGCCTTGAGGCTGGCGGCGGAGTTGATGTAGGTGACCGGCACGATCCGGGACGTGTCGACGACGGAACCGAGGTCGGCCCAGGCGTCCTCCACCTGACCGATCGCCGCCATGTCGGCCATCGAGCAGCCCGCCGCCATGTCGGGCAGCACCACGTCCACGCGCCGCCCGCCCCGGGCGGCCACCTTCTCCGGACGGTTGACGAGAATGTCGGCCGTCTCGGCCATGAAATGCACGCCGCAGAAGGCGATCGCCTCGCAGTCGGTCCGGGCGGCGGCGGCGGCGGAAAGCTGGTAGCTGTCCCCCTGGAGGTCGGCGTGGGCGACGACCCCGTCCTGCTGGTAGTGGTGACCGAGGATCACGAGCCGATCCCCCATCCGTCGGCGGACCGCCTCGATCCGCGCGTCGAGGACCGTGTCGTCGAGCCCGCGGTAGGGGGGAAAGGGTGCGGCCAGCGGAACGTCGTCCAGCGCGGTGGTCATGGCGACTCGATCGGGGACGAGGCGACGGGGGACCCGCGGTGCGGGCCGCGCGTCCCGGCCGAGTATACGGAGCCGCCGCGGCCGTCGTGCGGCCGGCTATACTCGGGCCTCCGGGATCGGATCCACTTCGCGAGGACGGCAGTCGAATGGCACGGAAAATCGTGAATCGCAAGGAGCTGCGGGCCCAGGCGGACGCCGCCGAGGCGCGGGAGAAGACGTCGGGGAAGAAGGAGAAGACGCCGAAGGCCAAGGCTCCCAAGGAGGCCGCCGCGAAGGACAAGGAAAAGAAGGTCGCCGCCAAGAAGCCGCCGCGCAAGAAGGTGGTCAAGGAAGCGCGACTGAAGGCCTATTGGGGCGTGCTGAATCCCGCCATGAAACGGGTGGTGCTCTTCGAGTACGCCGACAAAAAGGCGGCCGAGAAGAAAGCCGCCGACCTCACCGCCTCGACGCGCGCCCAGCACTTCATCCAACTGGTGAAGGAAGCGATCAGCGAGTGACGGCGGCCCGGGAACGGGGCCGGGCCCGGATCACACCGGCCACGGGCTCTGCCAGTCGCCCCACGAGGCCAGATAGCGGGCGAGGCCCGGGGTCGATGCCGCCCTGCCCTCGATCCACTCGCGGGCGTGATCGATGAGCTTCTGCTCGGTGGCCAGGTCGATGTCGCCGGCGAGGACGCGCGAACGCAGGAAGATGAAATAGGTGTCGAGGACGTCGCCACGGCAGTAGTCGTGGATCTCGGCGGCCCGCCCGGCATCCCACATGTCCTGCACCATGTGGCCGGCGACGTCGATCTTGCCCGGTTTGCCGATGAGGTTGGCGGCCAGCGACAGCCCCCCCACGAATCGCGACGCGCCGCTGTTGGTGAGCCACTCGTGGAGATCGAGGTGGGCGGAGGTGTTGTAGCGGTTGCGCGGCTGGTCGAAGCTCTTACGATCCTCGGCGAACCAGTCGGCCAGCTCGATGCCGTAGCGGAACGCGCACAGCTCCAGCAGCGGCATGTCGAAGCCGCGGCCGTTGAACGTCACCAGCCGCGGGCGGCCGTAGCGCTCCCAGCCGTCCCAGAACAGGCGGACGATTTCGTGGGGCCGCGATTGGGCCTCGTCGAGGGCCACCAGGTCGAGGATCCGGTAGTCGCTGGCGATCCGCGCGATGACCAGCGACACCGGGAGTTGGAACGTGTAGGGGATGAAGTCCTTGCCGGTCTCGGCGAGCAATTCCGCCCGGTAGCGGCGGATCGCCTCGGCAGGGGCGAGGTTCTCTCCCGGATACTTCAGCCGCGACACCAGCGCCCCGTCGGCCACGCTTTCGATGTCGAACACGAAACAGGCGGTGTCGCGGCGGCTGGTCGGGGGCATCATCCGAAGCTTAGCAGCCCGTGGAAAAAAAGGATCGGCCGCTGGATGCGGCCGACGGCGACCCGGGAATCCCTCGGCGTTTCCCGCGGTCGCTGAAGTGGACAAAGGCCATGGAGGGCTTTGTCCACGTACAGCTAGCGGCGCGCCAGCGCGTGGCCCAGCGGCAGCCAGGCGCCGTCGGCTCGGCTGCTGGCCACCGACTGTTCGATGAACTGCATCCCCTCGACCCCGTCGTTGATGTTGGGATAGACGGTGTCGACGCGCTCGAACGGCTGGCCGGTGGCAGCCAGCGCCATGGCGTCGAACGCCGAACGGTAGACGTTGGCGAAGGCCTCGAAAAACGCCTCCGGATGCCCGGACGGGAGCCGGCAGGCGGCCCGGCCGGCATCGTTGGTGAACGGCGCGTTGGGATCACGGGTATAGACCGCCAGCGGCTGCCCGTTGCGCCGGACGAGGAGCTTGTTGGGCTCCTCCTGGTGCCATTCCAGGCTGGCCTTCGTGCCGTCGACCTGGATCCGCAGGTCGTTTTCGCGGCCGTGGCTGATCTGCGAGGCCGTGACCGTGCCGAGGGCGCCGTTCTCGTAGCGGATCACGGCGTGGCCGTAGTCGTCGAGGGGGCGGCCCGGCTCGAACGTCTTGAGGTTCGCGCTGATCTTTTCCGGGAGCAGGCCGGTCATGTAGCGGCCCAGGTTGTAGGCGTGCGTGGCGATGTCGCCGAAGGCGCCGGCGGCGCCGCTCTTTGCGGGATCGGTCCGCCAAGCCGCCTGCTTCTGCCCCTCCGCCTCGAGCCTGGTCCGCAGCCAGCCCTGGATGTATTCGGCCCGGATCGCCTGGATCTCGCCGAGCTCGCCCGAGAGGATCATCTCCCGGGCCTGCCGCACGAGCGGGTAGCCCGTGTAGTTGTGCGACACGGCGAACACCACGCCCGACTTCTTCACCGCCTCGGCGAGG
>JBJSXB010000127.1:0-3320 GCA_046086245.1 Planctomycetaceae bacterium
GCCAGCCCGTAGTGGTTCTCGGCGGAGAAGGCGACGGTTTCGCCGAGCGTCGGGTGGGGATGGATCGTCTCGGCGAGATCCCGGGCCGAACACCCCATCTCGATGGCGAGGGCACCCTCCGCGACCAATTCGCCGGCCCCCGGTCCCACCAAGCCCACCCCGAGCACCCGTTCGGTCTCCGGATCGACGAGGAGTTTGGTCAGGCCCTCCGTTCGCCCGAGGGCCTGCGCCCGCCCGCTCGCCGCCCATGGATAGCGACTGATTTCGACCGTCCGGCCCGCCGCCTTCGCCTCGTGCTCGGTCAGCCCCGCCCACGCGATCTCCGGGTCGGTGAACACCACCGCCGGTATCGCGCGGGGGGCGAACATCGCCGGCTCGCCGTGCAACGCCTCGACCGCGACCTTGCCCTGATGGCTGGCACGATGGGCAAGCATCGGTTCGCCGCAGACGTCGCCGATCGCGAGGATGCGCGGATCACCGGTCCGCTGGCGATCATCAACCGCGACGAAACCGCGCGCGTCGACGGTGACGCCGGTCTTCTCCAACCCGATCCCGTCGGAGTTGGGACGGCGCCCGACCGCGACGAGCACCTTGGAAAACTCGTGGCTGGTCGCCCCGCCGGCCCCTTCGAAGTGGACGCGGATCGCGCCCTCGCCCGCCATGGCCGCGATCTCCTCGACCTTCACCACCTTCGTGCCCAGATGGATCCCCGCGAACAGTTTCTCCAGCCGCTGGTGGAGCGGTTTCACCAGGTCCCGGTCGGCGCCGGGAAGCAGCCCGTCGGTGAGTTCGACGACCGAGACCCGCGACCCCAGTTCGGCGTACACCGTGCCCATTTCCAGGCCGATGTAGCCGCCGCCGATCACCAGCAGCGAGTCGGGGATGTCGGCCAAGTCCAGCGCCGTCGTCGAATCCATCATCCGCGGAGTGGGTAGGTCGAAGGCGGGGATCCGCGCCGGCCGCGAGCCGGTGGCGAGGATGCAGTGATCGAACGTGATCGTCTGCCCCGCCGCGGACGGCTCGGGGGCCGTCACCTCGAGGGTGCCGGAATCGACGAACCGTGCCTGCCCGTGGATGACCGACACGTTGCGGCGCCGGGCCAACTGGGCGAGCCCTCCGCTGAGCGTGGCGATCACCTTCTCCTTGCGGGCCCGCAGCGCCGCGACGTCGATCGTGGGGCGATCGAAGTGGATCCCCCATGCCTCCATCTCCCTCGACTCCGCCAGCACCCGGCCGACGTGCAACAATGCCTTGGAGGGGATGCACCCGCGGAGCAGGCAGGTGCCGCCGAGCCGGGCGTCACGATCGACGATCGCGACCTGCATCCCGAGATCGGCGGCGAGGAAGGCCGCGGCATACCCGCCGGGGCCGCCCCCCAGCACCACAAGCGGCACGTGCATCGCGGATCTCCTCGGGGATCGAGCCGGTCGCCGGGCGACAGCGCGCGGCAAGCCCGGCCGGCATCGCCACCGAGCACGCGGCTGTTGTAGTTTCACCCCGGCGGAGGTTCAAGGAAACCGACTCGACCACCGCCGGGAGGACGCGCCGCCCCGGCGCAACCATGTTCGATCGCAGCCGGTGGTGGCGTTGGGCGTGCCTCGATCCGCGCAGCATCGCCGCCTTTCGCATCGCGCTGGGTACGGTGACGGTCGCCGACGCGCTGGCGCGGACGCGTGATCTCGCGGCGATGCTCGCCCCCGACGGCATCTTCCCACCCCAGTTGGTGCGCGAGTCGCTCGGTGGCGTGACGGCCTGGTCGTTGGCCTGGCTCGACGACTCGCTCGCATGGGGAGGCCTCCTGCTGGCGCTTCAGGGACTGGCGGGCGCGGCCCTGGCCTGCGGTTGGGCCACGTGGCTCGCGGCACCGGTGGCGTGGACCCTGGTGGTCAGCGTCATCCGGCGCACGGCGCCGGCCTGTAACGCCGGCGACACCCTGCTTGCGTGCCTGCTGCTGTGGGCCTGCTTCCTCCCCACCGCGACGGTCTGGTCGATCGACCGCCGCGCCGCGCGGCCGCCGGGCCGGCCGATCGACGCCGCGATCGCCTGCCCGGGGAGCGCCGCCCTCGTGCTCCAGTTGGCGATCGTCTACGCGTCGGCGGGCATCGCCAAGTGCAACGCCGATTGGCTTTCCGGCGCGGCGGTCGGACGCGTGCTCTCGGTCCATGACCATGGAACGGCGATCGGTTCGGCGCTGTCGGGTTTCCCGTGGCTGACCGTGCCCGCGGCGTACGCCGTGGTCGGGTTCGAGTTGGCCGCCGCACCGCTGCTGCTGGCATGGCCCACCCCGCTGGTGCGCGGAACGCTCGCCGGCGGATGCATCCTCTTCCACCTCCTGGTGTGGCTGGCGACGTCGGTCGGATTGTTCGCGCCGGTCGCCATCGCCGCCTGGCTCGCCGTGCTGCCGGGATGCACCTGGGACCGGATCGCGCGACGGCAGGACGTCGGTGACGATCGCGCCCGGGCGAACGTCGCGGTGTGCCCGTCGCCGGCGACGGCCTGGCTCGTGGTGCCCCTCGTCGCCGTGATGCTCGCCTCCGCCGTGGTCGCCCACCGCCCCGCGACACGCGCCGTGCCCGCGCCCCTCCGCATGGCGATCCGGCTGACGTTCCTCGAACAGGATTGGCGGATGTTCGGCGCGGTCCCTGCGCAGACGCAATGGGTGCGCGCACGTGCGACCCGCAGTGACGGCGTCGAGATCGATCTGTTGCGGAAGGGCGTGCCCGACGGCGCGGGGCCGCCCGCCGGCGGGTACGGCTCGTTGCCGCACCACCGCTGGCACAAACTGTGCTGGGATCTGCACAGACCGCTCCAACGGCGATTCGCCCCGAGCCTCGCCGCGGTGCTCGCCAGGGACTGGAACCGCGCCCACGGACCCGGTGATCAGGTGGTTGCGGTGGAGATCCGGGCCGGACGGCTGCGCGACGGCACCACGGCGGAATGGTTGCTCGGATCCTGGCCCGACCGTTCGGCAAGCGGCCGCGGCAACCTGGACCGGTTCCTCGGCCGTGTGGGCGGGACGACAGGCGCGCCTGCGGACGAACCGCTCGACGACAGTCCGGCCGCCGATCGCTGACACCGGCCCGGCGGCGCCGTCATCGTCTTCGAGTCGCCGTGCGCCCGGCGAGCGCCCTCGAGATCGTCTTGGTGACGACCGGCGGCGGTAGGATGGGAGTCTCGGCCGCGAGGTGTCCCCTCAGCCGATCCGGCGACGATCGCTCCACCAGGGCATGGGGATCGCGTGACCACACCGCGAGAGTGGCGAAACTGGCAGACGCGCTGGATTTAGGTTCCAGTGCCGCAAGGCGTGCGGGTTCGACTCC
>JBJSXB010000128.1:0-5251 GCA_046086245.1 Planctomycetaceae bacterium
TCGAGATCCTTGTAGTCGACGTACATCGGGCGCGGACGGGCGCCGTCGATGAAGATCGGATCGCGACGCTTCACCTTCGCGCGCGGCTTCGCTTTCTTCTTGGCGAACTTGGCTTGTTTGGCACCGGGAGGAGGCATCGAGATACCTGTTCAAAGAGTTCGATTCACCGACTGCACGCCCACCATGCCGCGCGGGCCCCAAGCATCGCGGGGGACGGCCGCGATCAGCGACCGTCCCCCGGATCGATGGTTGGACGGATCGATGGTTGGACGGATCGATTGTTGGACGTTTTTCCGGCGGCCCAAAACGCTGGCACTGCCGCCCGACTCGACGTGATCAAGAATCGCCGTGATCAAGAATCGCCGTGATCAATAACGGTCGCCGCCACGGTAGCCGCCACCACCGCCGCCGCCGTATCCACCGCCACCACCGCCGCCGTAGCCGCGGCCACCGCCGCCGCCCGGACGACCACCACCGCCACCCGGACGCGGAGTCCGCTCACGGGCCTCATTGACGGTGAGGGGGCGGCCATTGATCTCGTGCCCGTTGAGCGCCGTGATCGCCGCCTGAAGTCCCTCGTCAGTCTCCATCTCCACGAACCCGAACCCACGCGAGCGGCCGGTTTCGCGGTCCGAAATCACCTCAGCCGACCGCACCGCACCGTGCGGAGAAAAAATCGCCTCCAAGTCGGAGGACGTGGTGGACCAGGGAAGGTTCCCCACGTAAATCTTCCGGGCCATAAATCGCAACCTCTTGAATCCAGGGGCTTTCGCTTCAGGGAACTATCGACTCATCGACCTTCGCCGAGCGCACGTCCCACAGCCCCCGAACGGACAACCGGTGCAGGCGAGAGTCAGTCGAACATCGCGTGTTCTACCATCGCGAGGCGGGGCCGACAACTGCGTCCCGTGCTCGTGGACCGGCTTGAGCCGCTGCCGACCGGTCGAAACCCGACACGCCGAGGGAACCTGCATGCCGCCGGACAACGGCCCTCCGTCTGCCGCCCTCCCGACGCGTCCGGGTCGGCGGCCGCCCCCCCTCGGCGGGCGGCCGGCGTCACGCCGCGAGTCGCTCGGTCGCCTCGTCGGCGCCGTGGCGGCCATCGTCGCCGCCCCCCGCCCGGACGCCTGGGCGACCCGCGCCGCGGATGCCGATGGCACCGTCCTGTTCCAGTCCGCGGGCCGGATATGTCGGGTGAACGTCGACGGTTCCGCGTTCCGCATCCTCCCCATCGACGCGCCCCGGCAGGTGTCATGGCAGCCGGCCGGTGTCCTCGCCGACGGGAGGCTCTTGCTGTTGAGCATGGAGCCGCGGCGCGACGGCCCCGGTCGGCCGTTCGACGAGTATTATCACCGCACGCCGACTCACATTTGGGCCTACGACGGCGCATCCGACACCCTGACGGAACTCGCGACCCGCGACCGCGAAGCGGCTTTCTGCACCCCCCAACTCGTTCTCCCCGGCGGGCGGCTGCTCGTGCAGGTGATCCGCGAGCGCCCGGGGCGCCTCGTATCGATGCGCCTCGACGGGAGCGACGCCCGCCCGTTCCCGACCGACGCCGGCTTTCCCTACGGCCTCGCGCTGCGGCCCGACGGCCGCAGGGTGGCGTTCCATCTCGCCGGACCGGATGGCTACCAGATTTGGACGAGCGACCTCGAAGGTGGCGATCGCGTGCGGATCGCCGCCGATCCACAGCGACTCTGTTTCGGCCCGGCCTGGTCGCCCGATGGCGCCTCGCTCGCCTACGAGGCGTGCCTGCACGCCGCCGACCCGGGGCACGATTGGGCCGATGTGTGCGTCGCCCGCGTGGACGGGTCGGCGGCGCGCGACGTCACCGATGGTCAGGCGATGTGGTTCGGCGCCACCTACGGGCGGCCGGGGGCACGCGGCGGCGGGTCGAACGTGCCGGTATGGTCCCCGGACGGCGGCATCCTCTTTCCCGAGCGCCAGCCAGGTTCGAAGGTCGCATGGGAGTATCAGCCCTCCCGCCCCGACACCGACCATTTCAACCGCGACTTCAAGCCGGAGGCCGCCCGTGGCGGCACGAGCATCTGCCGCATCGATCCCGACACTCGCGGCCGTACGCCGCTGACACCGGCGACCGCGGGGCTCTGGGACTTTCGCGTCGCCCCGTCGCCCGACGGGCGCTGGATCACATTTTGCAGGGCCGCGACAGGGGACGTCCCCGCGCTGTGGGCGGCCCGGAGCGACGGCAGCGACCCGCGGCCGCTCTCGCGCGGGATCGACGACGCCGGCGTCGATCACCCCCGTTGGTGGGCCGGGACCACCTGACGCCCGCGCAGGCGGGGTGAGGCGAATCACCCCGCAGCGATGGCACCTGGTCCCACCCGCATCACGGGACGTGGAGCGATACGCCCCGGGTCGGCCTTGATCTCCGGGCTGGCGCGGCTGCACGCCTTGACGTCGGATACGGGGAAAACGACAGGTTTTCAGCGTGATTCCATCGCACCGCGATTCGTGGTCCACGATGGGATCGTTCTCGGCACGCGCTTTGCACCTCGAGCGGGTCGATCGGTTTCATCCTGGAGGCCCTCTCGTGCTCAACGCTCCCTCGCTTGCGCCGAACACCTTTGCCACGACCGCCGTGCGTTCGACCTCCGCGGCTCACCGTGATCGACGGCTGCCCGCGGGGCGGATGACTCGCGCCGCGGGATCGATGCAGCACTGGTCGCTCACCGCGGCGATGCTGCTGGGCTGCATCGGCGGTGCGGTGTGCCATGGCGGCACGATCGACGAATACACCAATGCGACGGCGTGGACTTCGATCAGCGGCGCGACGGTCGTGGGGACCGAAACGTTCAACGCCTATTTCGGATTCCTGCCCTCTCCTGTGACCGGAACCACGGGGTCGCTCGGCGGTGGGGTGGTGTGGAGCGGGACCGCGAACGGCGGGTTGTACGCCGACAATGTCGGGGGAACTCGCGCCTTCTCGACGAACGCGTCGAACACGCTCGACTTCAATTACACCTATGGGCCCGGGCTCAGCGGCGTCGGTGGATTTTTCTACCCGACCGACATCGACTTCAATGTCATTCCCGCCACGATGCGAATCACGGTGTCGCTGGCCGACACGACGAGCCAAACATTCACCCGCGCGATCGCCACGTCGAACGAGTTCTGGGGTTTCCATTCCCCGGATTCACCGATCACCTCGATCTCGATCACGCACACGTCGACCGCGACCCTGTATCCGGCGGTCAGCAACATGTCGCTGATGACGGGGGGCGCGGCACCGATTCCGGAGATCGATCCGACGGGGTTCGCCAGTTGCCTGTCACTGGTCGTCGGCAGCCTCGCGGCGCTCGAGCGGCGCTCGCGGCGGCGCTAGAGCGAAGGCATTCGCCCGTCACCGCGGCTGGGTCTGCTGCCGAGCGACCAATCGCGCCCGTCCGCCACCGGGTGTCGGCCCGGCGCCGGGCTCATGATCGATTTTCCGATGACGAAGCGCCGTGCCCGCCCCAGGCTCGTCCTGCCGCGCCGTCCGTTTCTCGACGGGACGCTCAGCTTCCCGTTCTCCGCCGGCGCCCGCGGCCGCACGCTCTTGTTGGCGGCGACGGCGACCGCGGTGGCCCTGCTGGTGCGGGAGACCATCGACCTGGTCGGCAGCGGCGACGGCCGCAGGCAGGTGATCGGGGCGATGTTCACGATCCTCAGCGTGCTGGCCACGACGGGGTGGCTGGCGTACGCGTCGGCGTGCGCGCTGGCGGTCGTCCGCGACACCGCAAGCGGCTGTGACGCGATCTCCAGCTGGCCCGGGGCGATGTTCATCGAGTGGATCGGGGAGATGCTCTCCGTGGTCGCCGGCATCGGCATCAGCGTCGCCCCGGGCATCGCCCTCGCGTGGTGGATGCGCGACGAGAGCCACTCGTTCGCCGCCATCGCGCCGGTCGGATGTTTTCTCCTGTTTCCCGTCGTTTTCCTCTCGTTACTGGAAAACGAGTCGGCGTTCGACGCACTGTCGCTGCCGGTGCTTCGCTCCCTGGTGACGGCGGCCGCCGGATGGTGCGGCTTCTATACGACCTCCGTGATGCTGGTGGCGGCCGCGGTGGTCGTCGTCGCGAACGCCCAAGCGGCGGATGGAAGGGTGGCGCTGGTCGCCACGGCGCTGGTGGCGAGCATCGTCTGGCTCGTCTACTTTCGCCTCCTGGGCCGGCTGGCCTGGTACTGCGCCGATCGCGTCGCCGCGGCCGAGCGTGTCGCCACGTCCGGAGAGGATGCCGTCGCTCCCCGGGCCGAGCGGCCCGATGACGCGGCGCCCGAGTGATCGGCCGGTGCATCGCCCCCGCTTGCGAGTGCTGAGCGTTCCACGACGAGTGCCACACGCGACCGCTACCTGCTCGATCGGTTCCCCGCTTGACCTCGGGCGATACCCGAGCACTTTTTCGGATTGCAGCGCACCGACATCGCACCAGTGCAGCGCGGCACCAGTGCAGCGCAGCACGTTCCCGCGGGATCTCGCAGGGAACCGCACCAAAAAACAGAACCCGCTGCCACCACTCGGGTCGCAGCGGGTTTCGCGAGAATGAGGCCGGTTTCGAAAACCGGGCCAATGGGCAGCACAGGACTCGAACCTGTGACCTCCACGGTGTGAACGTGGCGCTCTAACCAACTGAGCTAGCTGCCCGCGAGCATCAGGATCGTACCACCCGGCGACGCGTTCGTCACCGGCGAGCGCCGGCTGCGGACGCATCCCCTATTCCACCGGATGCGGCGACCTGCGGCATGACCGACGCCGCGGGTTCACCCCTCCGCCGGTGGTGGGTCGAACCGGCCGGCATCACCAGGCGCCGCATCGAACGCTTCGTCGCGCCGGCCGTGCGACCGTCGCGCCGGCAGCCGTGGATCGACGTGTGACGAGATGTCGATCTCGCGTTTCAGCGACGAGAATTGCTTCCGCAACTCGCCGATGCTCTGGCCGACGGAGCGGCCCACCTCCGGCAGGCGCTTGCCGTAGAGCATCACCGCGACCGCACCGATGACGACCAGTTCGATCGGACCGAGCCCGAACATGATGCCTCGCTCGTAGCCCCACTGCCGCACAGGTTCAGCGGCCGCACCACCCTCGCGCTGGCGACCCGGCGGCGTGGTTAGTCGATCCGTCCGGCCGACGTATCGTCCTCGATGCCCTGCACGCCGCGCTTGAACTCGACGATGCCCTGGCCGAGCGAGCGCATCACCTTCGGCAGCCGCGAGCCGAACAGGAGCAACACCACCACACCGACCACGATCA
>JBJSXB010000129.1:0-47657 GCA_046086245.1 Planctomycetaceae bacterium
TCCAAGGATGGCGTGAAACTCCTCGACCGGTCGCTGCTTGTCGATCCGTCGGGCAAGGGATTGGCCAATGTCGTCGTCTTCGTGCGGAAGGCCAGCCGGGTGAAGGAGGTAACTCCCTCGTCGACGCCGGTGGTGTTCGACCAGAAAAATTGCGAGTTTCTCGCGCCCGTCATCGCGGCCCGGGTCGGACAGCCTCTCGACGTGCGGAACAGCGACCCGATCGGACACAACACGAACGTCGCAGGTTCGGACTTCAACCAACTCATCCCTGCCGGCGGCAACACGCTCTACGTCCCCAAGGCGGAGACAGGGCTGCCGACGATGGTGACGTGCAACGTCCACCCGTGGATGAAGGCCTACATGGTGTTTCGCAAGGACGGCTACGTTGCCGTCTCCGCGGCCGACGGCACCTTTACCATTCCCGACCTGCCCGCCGGAGAGATCCTCGAGTTCCAGGTGTGGCACGAGCGGTCGATCGGCGCGAACAACGCCCTCGGCCTCGACAGGCCCGACCTCAAATGGACTCCCAAGGGACGGTTCCAGATCAAGCTCGAGGAAAACGAAATCAAGGATCTCGGCACGCTCGAAGTACCCGCATCAGCCATCGGAATTTGACGAACCTCCTTCCATGATCGCTCCAACGCATCGTTCTTCCGGCGTCTCACGCGGCACCGCTGCCAGTTCGTCTGCGGGAGCGGGTGTCTCGGTATCGCGGCCTGCCGTGGGTCTGTCGACGCTCACGCTCGGGCTGTTTGCTGCCGCCGCGATCACAATGGCGGGGTGCGGTGCCCCACCGGCGACGTTTCGGGCAAACCTCGTCGAATCGACGAAGCAAAAGCTCACCCCCGACCAGGAGAGCCAGGTCGCGACGGTGATGCTGGCCTTGTTCGGCACCCCCGATGACCCGGTCGCTCTGCCGGAAACCGGCCTCGACCAGGCCAAGCTCACGCTCGCGGCCGGACCGGTCCATAGCGACATCGTCGGCCGAAAGAACGGTCTGTACCGCGAGCACTGCGCCCACTGTCACGGGATCACCGGCGATGGTCTCGGGCCGACCGCGGCATTTCTCAATCCTTACCCGCGTGACTATCGCCCCGGTGTGTTCAAGTTCAAGAGCACCGAACGGGCAGACAAGCCGACGCGTGACGATCTGGTGCGCCTGCTGCACAACGGCGTCCCAGGCACGTCGATGCCGTCGTTCGCCCTGCTCAGTGAGACGCAGATCGACGCCTTGGTCGAGTACGTCAAATACCTCTCGATCCGCGGCGAGACCGAGCTGGCACTCGCTCGGGCATTTTTCGAACTCGATGACGAGGCCGAAGGAAAGCTGCCGCAGACACGGGAATTCCTCGTCGACGAGACGCTTGCTCCCGTCGCTGACAAGTGGCGGGCAGCCGACGAGGCGCGGATTCCGGTTCCCGCGATGCCGGCCGACATCGACATGGCCGCGTCGATCGCCAAGGGCAAGGAGCTGTTCTACGGCGACAAGGCGAACTGCGTGAAATGCCACGGCGTTACCGGTCTCGGCGACGGCCAGGCCAACGACTACGACGACTGGAACAAGAACATCGTCGAGATCACCAAGGAGATCGACGGCACCGC
Source organism: Planctomycetaceae bacterium (assembly GCA_046086245.1). GTDB lineage: Bacteria > Planctomycetota > Planctomycetia > Pirellulales > UBA1268 > F1-20-MAGs016. The sequence continues at coordinate 1,603 of JBJSXB010000129.1, forward strand.
CGAACGGGCCCGCGAGGCGAAGACGTCCGGCATGTCGAAGGACGAGCTCGCCGAGCACCGGGCCAACATCGCCTGGGTGAACCGGTTCCACGGAGTCCTCGACGGCGACGCCCTGCGGCCGCGCACGATCCCGCCGCGGAACCTGCGGCAGGGGATCTACCGGGGCGGTCGGCGACCGCTCGATCTCTATTACCGCATTCACGCCGGCATCAACGGTGCACCGATGCCCGCGGCCAAGGGGACCGTGCCGCCCGAGGATATCTGGCACATCGTCAACTACGTGCGTTCGCTCCCCTACGGGTTCGACGGAGAACTGGGAGCCGACAACGTCAGGGCGGCGATGCCGCGCGACCGGTTCTGAGCAGTCGCTCGGCGCCGTCCGGTGGTGCCGGTGTCGTCGACCCCATGTCGTGAAGGTGTCGTGAAGGTGTCGTGAAGTCAGTGAACGATCGGTGAGGAGGAGGGAAGCGTGGGCAATCGACTGGCCGGGATTTTCTGGAGTTTGGTATTCCTCGCCGTCCCGGTGCTCGGCGTTGCAACGTTCATCGTCGGTCCGCTGTACGACATCTGGCTGCCCAAAGACGTCTCCGTCCACGGCCGGTCGATCGACTCCCTGTTCTATTTCATCCTCGTCCTCACCGGCGTGGTGTTCGTCGTCACCGAGGTGTTGCTGTTCTGGTTCCTGTGGAAGTACGACGCCGCCCGGCCGAATCCAGTGGCTGCGTTCATCCACGGCAGTCACACCCTCGAGGTCGTGTGGACGATCATCCCGGCGGCGACGTTGCTGTTTCTCTCGATCTACCAGATGAACACCTGGGCCGACGTGAAGATGCGCCGCCCGCGGATTCCACCCACCGTCGAGGTCGTCGCCCGGCAATTCGAATGGCGGCTGCGCTATCCGGGGCGCGACGGCGAGCTCGGCACTCCCGACGACCTGTTCTTGGTCAACGACATGCACGTGCCGGTCGACGAAGAAGTGCTGGTGCAGCTCAAGAGCATGGACGTGCTGCACAGCTTCTTCCTCCCGAACCTGCGGATCAAGCAGGACGCGGTGCCCGGAATGAAGACACCGGTGTGGTTCAAGGCCACCGAGGTCGGGCAGTACGACATCGTCTGCGCCGAGCTCTGTGGCTGGGGGCACTACAAGATGAAGGGCCGGATCACCGTCGATACCCGCGAAGACTACGAGCGGTGGCTCGAGGAGATCGAGGCCCGTCAGGAAGCCACGCAGCCCGATCCGGTCGCCGAGGTGGCGGCCCAATGACGCTCGCCGGTCCACGGCAGATTCACGCCGCGGGCCGCGAGCACCGTTTCAGCAGCTGACTTTCGTTTCACTTTCCCAGCCCGCGTCGTGATCGTTCCGGAGGCCTTTGCATGAGCACCGTCCACTCCCCGAGCACGGGCACCGCCGTCAGTCCGGCGGATCACGGTCACGCCGTCGCGGTCGGTGGCCGGGCGCCGCGCTCGTCCCGGCAGGTCGCGGAGTTCCTCTCGACCTACGTGTTCTCCAAGGACCACAAGGTCATCGGGCTGCAATTCCTGTTCTCGACGCTGCTGTGGTTCCTCATCGGCGGGCTGCTGGCCCTCGCGGTCCGCTGGCAGATCGCCTGGCCGTGGTCGCAGGTCCCGGTGCTCGGCAAATTGTTCGCGCAGGAGGGCGGCCAGATGGCGCCCGAGTTCTACACGATGCTGTTCACCATGCATGCCACGGTGATGATCTTCCTGGTGATCATCCCGATCCTCGCGGGGGCGTTCGGCAACTTTCTCATCCCGCTGATGATCGGTGCGGACGACATGGCGTTTCCCACGCTCAACATGTTGTCGTACTGGTTCATGTGGCCGGCGTTCTTCTGCTTCGGCGCCAGTTTCTTCGTCGAGGGGGGGCCGGCGTCGGGCGGTTGGACGAGCTACCCGCCGCTGTCGACCAACGTCGCCGCCAGTCCCGGCAGCGGTATGGGGCAGACGCTGTGGCTGTTGGGCCTGACCTTCGTCGGCGTGTCGAGCATGCTCGGCAGTGTCAACTACATGACGACGATCATCCTGATGCGCGCACCCGGCATGACGATGTTCCGCCTGCCGATGACGATCTGGGCGATGTTCATCACCGCGGTCCTGCAGGCCTTCGCCCTGCCGGTGTTGACCGCCGCCGGTTTCATGCAGCTCTCCGACAGGATGTTGGGTACCGGGTTTTTCAATCCCGAGGGCAACGTCGTCAACAACCTCCTGACGAGCACCGGCGGTGGCCACCCGATCCTCTGGCAGCACCTGTTTTGGTTCTACAGCCATCCGGCGGTCTACATCATGATCCTGCCGGCGATGGGGATGGTCAGCGATATCCTCACCGTGTTCGCCCGCAAACCGCTGTTCGGGTACCGGCCGATGGTCTACTCGGTGGCCGGGATCGCCGGCCTCGGGTTCATCGTCTGGGGGCACCACATGTTCGTGTCCGGGATGAACCCGGCGCTCGGCATCACGTTCATGGTGTCGACGATGATGATCGCGCTGCCCAGCGCCGTGAAAACCTTCAACTGGCTCGGGACGCTGTGGGGCGGACGGATTCAGTTCACGACGGCGATGCTCTTCGCGGTGTCGTTCGTGTCGATGTTCATCATCGGCGGTCTGTCGGGCATCTTCATGGCGGCGACGCCGGTCGACATCTTCATCCACGACACCTACTTCATCGTCGCCCACTTCCACTACGTGTTGTTCGCGGGCACGGCGATGGGAGTCTGGGCGGCCATCTATTACTGGTTTCCGAAGATGTTCGGCCGGATGATGAACGAGTTCTGGGGCAAGGTGCATTTCTTCCTCACCTTTTTGTTCCTCAACGGCACGTTCTTCACGATGCACATCCTCGGAGCGGTGGGGTTTCCACGTCGACTCGCCGACGCCTACCACTACGAGACGTTCCACCACCTGCAGCCGCTCAACGCGTTCATGACGTGGTGTGCGATCGGCATGGTGGCCACGCAGATCATCTTCGCCGCCAACTTCGTGTGGAGCATGTTCTACGGACCGGTCGCCGGCCGGAATCCCTGGAATGCCAACACCCTCGAGTGGACCGCGCCGAGTCCCCCGGGGCATGGCAACTTCGACTACCAACCTGTCGTCCATCGCGGCCCCTACGAGTATTCCGTGCCGGGGGCTGCCAAGGATCATCTCATGCAGACTGATCCTCCCGACGCGCACGCCGCGGCGCTCGCGGCCGCCCACTGACATCCCGGCGAACGCCGCCCGGTGCGGCGTCCTCCCCGGCGAGCGACCTCCACAGCGCATGCCCGAACAATCATCACCGCCGTTCCTCGCGCTCGTCGTCTCCTCGCTTCTGGTGGCGATGACGGCGGTCCTGCTTTGCTTCGGGGCGTTGGTGACGACGTACGATGCGGCGATGGCGGTCCCCGACTGGCCTGCCACCTACGGCCACAACATGTTTCTCTTCCCGCTCGCCGAGTGGCTCGGCGGGCCTTGGGATCTGTTTCTGGAGCACGGGCATCGGTTGCTGGGCGCCGCGGTGGGGCTGCTGACACTGATCCTCGCCGGCCTCGTGTGGACGACGGCGAGCACCCCGCAGGTGCGCGGGTTGGCGGTCGCGGCGACGTTGTTGGTGGTGGTACAGGGGTTACTCGGCGGGATGCGCGTGCTGCTCGACGACAAAACGATCGCCAAGGTGCACGCCTGCACGGGCCCGCTGTTTTTCGCCGTGGCCACCGCCATCATGACGCTGCTGGTCCGGCAGCGGCCGTCACGGCAGCGACCGTTCGAAGAGCGTCTGTACGAGCAGGTGCCGGTTCGACCGACCTGGTCGAGCGGCGGTTTCGTGCCGCCGGCACTCGTGGTCGCTTCGTACCTCCAACTCGTCGCCGGCGCCCAGTTGCGGCATCTCGACGCCGCGCTCACGCCGGGTGATTTCCGTTGGCTGGTCGCGATCCATCTGCTCGGTGCCGCCGCCGTCACGCTGTTCGCGTTCCTGGCAGTCGTCTCCTGGCAGCCTCACGATCCTCCGTGGGCGCGACGTTGGGCGCGGTTGATCGCGGGCGTGGTCATCGGCCAACTGCTGCTCGGATGCGGCGCATGGTTGGTCAACTACGGCGTTCCCGCGGGGTGGCTGCAGGATGCCTGGACCCCCTCCACGCCGCTGGTCGCGAGGAGCGTGCGCGGGGCCCTGGTGGTGACCGGCCACACGGTGCTGGGCATGCTCATCCTCGGGTCGTCGGTGGTGCTGATGCTCGTCTGGGGCGGCGGTCCGACCCTGGCGCGGTCCGCACGGCGCTGGCGGGAGGCCTCCGCATGAGCGCGACTCGCAAGCACACGCGCCCGTCGGTGGCGGCGATCACGCTGCCGGCTCACGTCGATCCGACCGACGTCACCGGCCTGTCGGCGGTCGATCCGATCTCCCCCGTGCGCGCCGCCCTCGCAGACGTCGGCCTGCTTGTGCGGCCGCGAATCACGGTGATGGTGCTGGCCACCGTGGTCACCGCCGCCTGGCTCACGGCGGGGCGGTCGATCGATCCGGTCCCGCTGCTCGCGTTGCTCGTGGGGACGGCACTCGTCGCCGCGAGTTCCAGCGTCGCCAACCAAATCCTCGAACGGCACTCCGATCGACTCATGCCGCGCACGGCGGGCCGGCCGCTCGCCGCGGGTCGGATCGACCCCGGCGTCGCCTGGTGGATGGCCGCCGGCTTGGGCCTCGGGGGTTTCGTCCTCGCCGCGGCCGGAGGAGGGGTGCTCGCCGCGGCGACAGCCGCCGTGACGTGGCTGCTGTACGTCGCGGTCTACACGCCACTCAAACGTCGCTCGCCGCTCAATACCGCCGTAGGCGCGGTACCGGGTGCGTTGCCGGTGGCGATCGGCTGGTTCGCGGCCGACGGTCCGGCCCGGTTCGCCGCCGGTGACGCCGCCGGCACGATCGCGACGGGAGCCCTGGGAGCTGTCCTCTATCTCTGGCAGTTCCCGCATTTCATGGCAATCGCCTGGCTCTACCGGCGTCATTACGAGCATGCCGGCATGCGGATGCTCACGGTGACCGATCCCACCGGTGCGCGGGCCGGCATCCATGCCGTGGTTGCGGCGCTGGCGATGGTGCCAGCGAGCCTGTTGCTCGCCGTTCCCTCGGCCCGGTGGCCGCTGTTCATCGTCTCGGCGACACTGGCGTCGATCTACCTCGCGGCGGCGATCCGTTTCGCGGCCCGTCGCGACGACCGGTCAGCCCGCGCGCTGTTGCTGGTCTCGCTCGCCGTGCTCCTCGGTCTTCTCGTGGCCGCGCTGGGAGGCGGCCCGCCGCCCAGCTGAGCCGATCCTTGTCCTTGTTTCGATCTTCGCCGACGCTTCGACCCGATACCGACTGGATCACGCCATGACCGCTCCAGCGATCAGCCTGCCGCACGGTGGCGGCCACGACGACCACGCCCACGATGGCCACGTGCACCTCCAGTACCAGCCCGGTTTGCCGCTGTCGCGGGGCAAACTGATCATGTGGCTGTTTTTGTCGACGGAGATCATGTTCTTCGCCGCCCTGCTGGGCAGCTACGTGGTACTCCGCTTCGGTGCGCCGTCGTGGCCGCTGCCGCACCACGTCCACCTCAGCGAGCCGATCGGCGCCTTCAACACCTTCGTGCTCATCTGCTCCAGCGTGACGATCGTGCTGGCGCTGGAGGCGGCCCGCGCCGACAAGGCGGTGCAGGCGAAGACGTGGATGCTGCTCACACTGCTGCTGGGCTCGTTGTTTCTCGGGGTGAAGGGATACGAGTACGCCGCGAAATTCTCCCACGGGATCTACCCCGCCCGGCCCCACGGCCAGATCTACGAGCGGCCTGACCTCTACTACGGCTCGGCCGTTCGGGCCCGGCTGGATGAACTGCGGAAAGTGCCCGTCGGTCGCGTTCCCGCCCTGCTTCGCGATCCGACCGCCGACGGCGCCGCCAAGCCGGGTGACACCGTCGACGTCCTGAAGCGACTCGATGATCTGCCCGACGCCAAACTTTCGCCCGACCAACAGACCGCGCGGGCGCGGCTCCGGCAGATCCACACGCTGGTGAAAAGGCCCGACCAGCAGGCGTTCGACATGGCGGTTGTGGCCGACCAGGTAATGCCATTGGCTTCGGCGGGGAGCGATCACGGTGGCGATCACGGCGGCGGCCACGGCACCCACGGCATCAATGACGCGTTCACGTGGCTCCGCCTCCCCACGGTGATCCCCGGCGGCAATCTCTGGGCGAGCACCTACTTCCTGCTCACCGGCTTCCACGCCATCCACGTCGCCGTGGGGTTGCTCGTGTTCGGGATCATGCTCACCTGGCGGCTCGACTCCGCCCGCGCCGGCGCGATCGAGAACGCCGGTTTGTATTGGCACTTCGTCGATCTGGTGTGGATCTTCCTGTTCCCGCTCCTGTACCTGTTTTGACGCGGGCACGAGCCCGTGCGTTCCTCGTCGTCGCGTCCCACGCGACTTCCCCGCGTCGTTCGCCGTCTTCCGTGCATCCGAGGTTCCGATGTCCGACCATCACGATCATCCGTCCGATCACGGACCCATCACCCGTGCCGGCGAACTGCCCGCGGCCGGCGACGATTCCCCCGGCACGCCGCACACCCACACCGGCGGCACGCACGGCCATGCCACCGGCCACCACGACCATGGCGGCATCGGCAAGTACCTGGCGGTGTTCGCCGCGCTGTGCGGACTGACCACGATGTCGTTCTTCACCTACTCGTCGCTATGGCCGTGGCGCGACCAACCGCAGGTCGGCTGGGCGTTCATGATGGCGGTATCCTGCACCAAGGCACTGCTTGTGGTGCTGTTCTTCATGCACGTGCTCTGGGAGGCGAATTGGAAGTACGTGCTCACGATCCCCGCGGCGATGATGGCGATCTTCCTGGCGTTGATGCTCGTGCCGGACGTCGGGATGCGGACGCGGATGGTGGCCCAGGAGCGTGCGCTGTACATGGCGCGACCCTCCGACGTCCGCTTGATGGAGGAAGCCCGATCGAGCGACCCGTTGTCCGATCCCGGAGCGGCGAGTCCATCGCCGTTTTGAGTCGCCCGCGTCGGGACGACACCCCCGGGCTTTTCGTCGTGACCGCCGAGCCCGACCGACCGCCGCGGGAGCCACCGATGCCGGCGCCACCTCGTTCGACCGTTTCCCAGGCGCTGGCGCTCGTCGGCGGCAGGCTACGGCGTGACCGCCACGCATCGGTGGGATCGCCGATGCGGTCCGCCGTCGCCCTCGGCATGCTCGCGCTGGGCGGCGCCGGCTGTGGCGGACACCGTGACGCCGCCGCTCCCGCGTCGCCATCGGCACCGCCACCGGCACCGGCGGTCGTCGAACCGGGGGACCCTGCCGCCCCGTTCACGCTCACGGATCAAAATGGTGCGACCTTCGATTCCGCGTCGTTGCGCGGACGTGTCTGGGTCGCCAGCATCTTTTTCTCCAACTGTCCCGGCCCCTGTTTCCGGGAGAATCAGGCGATCGCCGACATCCTCCGGGAGGTCGCCGATCCGGATCTCGTCGCGGTCAGCCTGACGTGCGACCCCGACAACGACACCCCCGACGTGCTGCGCCGGTACGCGGAGCGGTTCGACGCCGATCCGTCCCGCTGGAAATTCCTCACCGGCGACATGGACACGATCCGAGCGGTCGCCAACAAGACATTGTTCCTGCCGGCGGAAGTGGGTGTCCATTCGGAACGGGGAGTCGTGTTCGATCGGCGGGGACGCCTGCGGGGCAGCTACCACCTGCTCCAGCCCGACCGGGTAGCGTTGCTGATGAAACTCGTTCGTGAGGTGCTCGCGGAACCGGCTGATGCGGAGGCCATTCCATGATCGCCCCGACGCCCCTGGTGGCGATCCACCCGTTGGCGACCACCAACGCCGTCCTCAACTGCCTCGCGACCGTGCTCCTGGTCGTCGGCTGGGTGGCGATCGCGCGCGGACACTGGCGCCTTCACCGTGCGGCGATGGTGGCGGCATTCGCCGTGTCGACGTTGTTTCTCGCCTGCTACCTGGCCTACCACTGGCTCGTCGGCCACGTCGCCTTTTCGGGGCAGGGGGGGGTGCGGACCGCGTACCTTGCGATCCTCGCCAGCCACGTCGTCCTCGCCGCCGTCGTGCCCGTGCTGGCGGTGACGATGCTCGTGCTCGCCGCGCGGGGCCGCTGGAATGCCCATCGTCGCCTCGGGCGGGTGACGCTGCCGATCTGGCTGTATGTGTCGGTGACCGGGGTGGTGATCTACCTGATGGTGTACGTGCTCTACCCGTCCCCCGCCGACGGCCGGGTCGCGATCGATCGCCAGACCGGCCGAAAGGTGGCGGCGATACCGTGACGGTGGCACGGACGCCGTGCGGAAGATGGCGACGGGCAACCGGCGGCTAGAATGACGATGTGGGAGCGTTCGATCGGCGACGGACGAACGGATGCCTCCTGCGGGCGACACAGTAGGCTCCACGCGAAGGCGAACCCGACGATGACCGAACCGACGACGGCGATCGGACCTCCGGCGCTGCAGCGGTCGAGCCGACCGCGACCATCACTGACCGGTGGGATGATCCGGCGGTGCTGGCAGGGTATCTGTGGGATGCGGCACGCCGACGCAGCGGCGGACACGGTGGCACGCTGGCGCCGTCCGCTCGTCGCGGTGCTCGTGCTTTTCGCGATCGGTGCCATGCTGGCCGGAGAGGCTGTCGGTTGCCCGACCTGCAAGGACACCCTCGCGGAGGGTGACGCTTCCGCGGCGAACATCGCACGCGGCTACGCCTACAGCATCGTCATCATGCTGGCGATGCCGTTCACGTTGGCCGGTTCGTTCGGCCTCTACGTCTGGCGGGAAATGCGGCGGCAGCGGTCCGCCGTCGATCAGGATCCGCACCGCGGGGATGTGCGGCGGTGACCGACGACCATCTCCGCACCGGTGTTCCCGTCGATCGGGCAACCGCCGGCATCCACGGGGATTCGCGGCACGGCGCGCGGTGGTCCGGTCGCGCGGCACGCAACTATCTGTCGGGGATGGAACGTCGCCGGCTCTTCGTCCGCGTCGTGCCGCCCGCCCTGGCGATGCTGCTGATGGTCGGGTGGCTGGAACGCCTCTGGCTCCCGCCGACGGCACCTGCGCCAGCGCCGATCGACACCGTTCTTGCGCGCGGACGGTCCGGGGCGGCGATCGACGACGCGGTGCGAATCGGGGCCGCTGCGGAATCGGAAACCGACGCGGCTGCGCGGGTCGAAGGCTCACCGGCGGAGGAGCGTGTCCCCTCGTCGTCCTCGGCGACGGACGCAGGGTTGCCAGGGGCGAGCCCCGCGGCCCTGGCGAGGATCCGTGACGACACGCTGTTCCGATCCGACGATGAGCCCGCCTGGTCGGAGCTCTGCGCCACACTGGCCGCCATGACTGGATGGCCGCCGGCGGCGGTGCTCGCCCGGCGCGTGACCTTCGCCGACCTGCATGGACAGTCACGGGCGCTCCGCGGGCGCCTCGTGCGCTTTCGTGGCGTCGTCCGTCGGCTCGTGCCGATCGGCCCCGACGGCATGGCCGCGCCCGACCGACCCCGCTGGCAGGGCTGGATCGAGCCGGAAGGGGGACCGGCAACGCCGATCGTGGTCTATTTCCTGCGCATCCCCCAGGGCATGCCGCACGGACTTTCCGTCGACGAGACGGTCGACGTCACCGGCTACTTCTTCAAGCGGTGGGCGTATCAGGCGAGCGATGCGATCCGTACGGCTCCATTGGTTTTGTCGCTCGAGCCGGCTTGGACTCCCCGCCAGACCGCCTCTCCTGGAGGTCATCGGTGGGGTGGCTGGGGACTGGTGGCGATGGCGACACTGGTGCTCACGACCTGGCTGGGGCTGCAGGTCGCGGCCCGATCACCGCGGCCGCCACCGCCGCCGGCGACGCTTTCGTGGGAAGGGCTCGATCTGCCTCCGCGGCCTCCGCATCCGTGGGCCGAACCACCGCCGAACGAGGCCCGCGATGTGGCGGAGCCGACACGATGACGCGCGGCCGACGGCCACGATCGGTGGGCTGCGCGATCGGGATGCTGCTCGTCGGCTCGGCGGCGGCCTTCGCCGAGGCAGGAGACACGCAGTCGCTTCCCGGCTACCTGGCGGCGTTCGAACTCGACCGCGCCGCGCGGTCGTTTCTCGAGGAGCCGCTGCCGTGGGATGACGCCAAGTCGGCACTCGCCCTGCGGGTTCTCGCCCGGCTCCACCTTGCGCCCGCCGAGCGGATGGTCGCCTGGGAACGGGAGGCGATGGCGATCGGGGACGAGGTCACCGCGCTTGGCGACCGGCTCGTCCGGGTCGACGGTCGCGCGGTCCGGGTGGCTCCCGCGGCCGCCGACGCCGCCACCGGGGGTGCGACCACCGCCCGACTGGTTCGCCTGCTCGCCGCCGACGGTCGAGCCGTGGACGTCCTGGCCGCGGCGGTCCCCGCGGCGTGGCTACAGGGGCGGACGATCGACGAGCCGGCGGAGGTCGTCGGCCTTCCGCTCGCGGTCGGCACCGGCCCCACGCCCGCGTTCGCAGGCGAGCCTTGGCCGTCTCCACCGCCCGATCTGCTGCTCGCCGGCGGCCGGGTCGCTTGGCATCCAGCCACCGCCCTGGGACGTCTGGGGATGGACTACGGACTGTTCGACACCGTCGTCGACGGCCGTCCCCTCACCGCCGCGGACGGCGATGCGTTGTACGCGCTGCTCGCGGCGGTCGGACGCGGCGATACCCCGACCGAGGGAGCCCCACCGATCACCGATCTCATCGATCCCGCGGCGCGCTGGTTCACTCACCACCGGGGGGAACCCGTGCGGATCAGCGGGGTCTGTCGTCGCGCGACACGTATCGAGATCGACGATCCGCTGCGGCGCGCCCAGGCGGGCACCGATCACTACTGGGAGGTGTTCGTCTTCGTCGAGACGCCGCTTTTGCAGATCTACGGCCGCATGCACGAGACGTACCCGGTCGTGGGCTGCGTGCGCGAGCTCCCCGCCGGTATGCCGACGGGCCCGACGATCAACGAGCGCGTCGACGTGGCCGGGTTCGGGTTCAAACGGTACGCCTATCCGCTTCCCCCTACCGCCACCGACGGAGGCGCGCCGCGCCGTCTCGAGGTCCCGCTGATCGTGGGCACCCGGGCGATCTGGCGCCCCGCCGCACTCCGGAGCCCGGCCGCGCCGCCGACCGCCGCGATTCCGGCGGTCGTGGTGCCGCTCGCGGCGGCACTCGGCGCCCTGGCATGGTGGGGCTGGAGCCACGGCCGGCGGCCGCCGCGCCGCACGCTGCCGACCACGCTCCGGCTACCGGACGACGGGCCCGGATCCTGAGCGGGGCTTGCCAGTCGGGCACGGAGCGGCGACAAACTCGGGTCCACGACGGCGGTGGGCATCGGTCCGCCCGCGCCCCGTTCACGATCCCCACCCCGGGAGCCATGCATCTCGATGCGTCGAGCCAAGATTTCCATCATCGGTGCCGGCAACGTCGGCGCCACGACCGCTCATTGGTGTGCCGCCGGCGAACTGGGGGACATCGTCCTCCTCGACATCCCGCTCACCGAGGGGATGCCGGCCGGCAAAGCGCTCGATCTGTTCCAGGCGGCGCCGATCATGGGGTTCGACGCCCGGATCACCGGCACGACCGATTGGGCCGACACGGCGGGTAGCGACGTCGTCGTGGTCACGGCGGGAATCGCCCGCAAGCCGGGCATGAGCCGCGACGACCTTCTCTCCACCAACGCGAAGATCGTCGGCGACGTCGCCGCGCGGATCCGTGACACGAGCCCCGCGGCGGTGGTGATCGTGGTCAGCAATCCACTCGATGCGATGGTGCAGCGCACCTTCCAGGTGACCGGTTTCCCGCCCCAGCGGGTCATCGGCCAGGCCGGGATCCTCGACACCGCGCGGTATCGGGCCTTTCTCGCCATGGAACTGGGGGTCAGCGTCGAGGACATCTCGGCGATGCTGCTCGGCGGCCACGGCGACACGATGGTCCCGATCCCGAGCTGCACGAGCGTCGGGGGCATCCCGGTGACGCAACTGATCGACTCCGCCCGCCTCGCGGCGATCGTCGATCGCACCCGGACGGGCGGCGCGGAGATCGTCGGGCTCCTGAAGACCGGCAGCGCCTACTACGCTCCGGCGGCCGCGACGGCGCAGATGGTGGAAGCGATCGTCCGTGACAAGAAGCGACTCGTGCCCTGTGCCGCGTATTGCGACCGCGAGTACGGTGTCGGCGGCTACTTCGTCGGCGTGCCGGTGATCCTCGGCAGCGGGGGAGTGGAGAAGATCATCGAACTGACCCTTCTGAAGGACGAGAAGGCAGCGCTCGACAAGAGCGTCGCGGCGGTCCGCGACCTCGTCGCGGCGATGCAGCGGCTGACCGCCTGATCGCGCGGGCGGGCCGCCCCGTCTTGCCCGTCCTGCCCCGTTTGTGGGCCACCGCCGCGTATTGGCATCCCGGCGGGGTTCCGGGGGAGGAGCATCGCCACGCCCTCGTGCGCGCGGCTGTCTGCCGTTGTGGTGCGTCCCCGGGTTCCGTTAGAACCCGCCGTCCCCGAACCGGCGAGCCCCCCGTCGCGGGAAGGTCTCGCGTCCCGAGGAGGTCCGCGCCGATGGCAGCCCATCCCCCGAGCGGTGGAACCGACGATCGACTGCCCCTCGAAGCCATGCCGCGTGGCGGACAACGCGTGTCGCGCCCGCGGTCGCCGGTCCGGAGCCACCCGCGATTGTTCGTCCCGCAGGGGTACGAGCCCGGATACGCCTATCCACTGCTGGTGTGGCTGCCGGGTACGCGCGGCTTCGACCTCGGTCGTGCGATGAACCGGGTGAGCACGCGCAACTTCGTCGCGGTCGAGCCGGCGCTGCCGCGTCGCGTGGCGGGACGTGCCGTCCTCGACGACGCCGTGTGGGAAGCGGTGGATACCGCCGCGGAACGCTGCCACGTGCACCCCGACAGGGTCTTCCTCGTCGGGCGCGGCACCGGCGGCACCGACGCCTTCCGCGTCGCCTTCCGCCACGCCGAACGGTTCGCGGGGATGGTTTCACTCGGCGGGAGTTTTCCCCATGCCGAGGCGCTGTTCGCGAAACTGGCGGCGGTGCGGCGTCTCCCGGTGCTCTTTTGCTGCCGCCACGATGCCGCCGACGCCATGGCGGCGACCACCGCGCTGACGCTCCGGTTGTTCCACGCGGCCGGCGCCCAGCTGTCGATGCGGATCTACCGCGAGTCGCACGACCTGGCGGCGCCGATCCTTCGCGACGTCAATCGCTGGCTGATGGACGAGGTCTGCGGTGGCGTCGCCGCGGACGAACGGATCGGCTCCACCTGAACGCACTCGACCGCCGGAACCCACGATGGACGACAGCCGCACCGCCGACCCCGAGCCGATCATCTTCCCGCTGCGTGGCGGCGACGCCGCGGGCGGACCGACGTGGGTCCGCGCCCGGAGCATCGTCGATGCCGCGGCCACCGATGCCGCCGTGACGATCGACGTCCCCGACGGCCACGTGCTCCACGTCGATCCCGCGCTGCTCACCGGTCTCCTTCGCCAGTGGGTCGATCGCGCGTGCCGCGTCACGGCGGCCTCGACCGTCATCGGACGCCGCGAGGTCGTGGTGACCAGCGTCCTCCTTCCCGATGCCATCGAACTGGAGGTCGCCGACTCTGGCGACGCGCCCGACGCCGCCGACAGCGCCTGGTTCACGCGGCAGGCGGCCGTCGCGGGCCGGCTGGGAGCGACGCTCGACGTCCGTCCGTGCGCCGAGGGTGGTACCGCCCTCACGCTCCGCTTCGCGCGCCGGCTCACCGAGCGGCGCGCCGCCTGACGTCCTTCTCCGACCGTCGCCACCCGCCCACGGCACCGCCATGGAACATGACGCCTCGCTCACTCCGCCGCGGACGCACATCACGCCGCTCCAGGCGATCGCTCTGGGGTGCACGGCGGTCGCCATCGCCTGGGGTGCCTGGTCGCTCCGCGACCGTCCGACGAGCGAAGAGGTGGATTTGCTGCCCGGCTCGGTGCTCCCGCAGTCGGAACTGGCGATCATGGAGGCCGCCTTCGATCGCGCGCAACTCTCGGGCCATCGCACCGACGGCGGCCGGGTGTGGGTGCCACGGGCGCGGCACAGCGCCTACATGCGGGCACTGGTCGACGCGGAGGCTTTGCCGCGCGAATTCGGCGCCAGCCTGCGCCGCGCGCTGGCCAGCAACGGGCCGTGGACGAGCACTTCGCTCCGCGCCGACACCCTGCGCGTCGCCATCCAGGACGAACTGGCCCTCGTGCTCTGCTCCATGCCGGGCATCGAACGAGCCGCCGTGCTGTACGATGACGCGCCCAAAGCCGGGCTCTCCGGCGGGTTCGAGCGGACCGCCAGCGTCAGCATCCGCACCCAACCCGACACCGAGTTGGAGTCGGGGCGGGTCCAGGCGATCCGTGTCCTCGTCGCATCGGCGATCGCCGGCTTGCCGGTGGAGCGGGTCGCGGTGACCGACCTGCGCAGCGGCCGCGTGTTCGCCGGTCCGGCCGAGCCGATCGACGGCGCGGGCGATCCGGCACGGGCCGCCCGGCTCGGTCTCGAGCGTGCCACCGTGGCGAAGATCCGCCAGTCGCTCGCCTTCATCCGCGGCGTGGTCGTCGATGTCACTCTGTCGGGGGCCGGCGCGGCCACCCCCGCCGAGGCCTCCGTGACGGTGCCGGGGGCCGTGGCCGACCACTCCGCCGACACCCGTCGTGCAGCCGCCGCGAGCGTGAGCCCGGCCGACGCCAACGCGCCCGCCGCGATCGACGGACGGGCGCATGACAAGGCCGCCGGCGGCGACGATCGCGTCGTCGGACCGGTGCCGAGCGGAAGTCCCACGGCTCCGGAAGGATCGCTCCAGGTGCTGGTGGCAGTGCCCGACGTCTACTTCGATTCGGTGGTGGCGGCGGCCCGTGACCGGCGGCTACGGCGCGGCGGCACCGACGCCTGGACCGAAGACGACGCCGATCGCGCGGAGGCGGTCGAGATCGAACGCCTCACCACGTTGGTGTCGACGATGCTGCCCGACGTCGGTCCCGCGGTTCGACCCCGGATCGTCGTCGCACCCTTCACCAGCGGCCTCGCCACCCCGCGGGCGACGACCGACGCCGGCGACGCGGCCAGCGCCGCCGCGGCGCTCGCCGCCTGGTGGCGCCACGGCGACCAGGCAGACGCGGTGCGACGCCTCGGACCGATGGTGCTGTGTTGCCTGTCGGCCGTGGTGCTGGCGGCGGTGCTGTGGCGCAGCGGCGCAGCGCAACGCGATGCGACCGGCCCGACGCTGCACGGTGCGGTAGGCGGTGCCGTGGCCGGTGACGAACGACGCGCGCCCGCCACCGTGCCACTCCCGTCGGCCGCCGCACCCGAGCGGTGGCGGGAGGCTGCCTGATGTGGCGCACCCGGTCGGTGTCGCGCGGCCTGCTCACGCTGGCGTTGCTGCTCGTCTGCACCGGCGCCGCGCGGAGTGACGACGACGGACCCGACGAACGGGCCTCCGCGCCGGAGAGGCTCGCCGCGCCGGCGCACCTCGATCTCGAACCGATGCCACCGCGCGATCAGCCCCCACGGACGGCAAGCGGCTCCCGTGCGACCTCGTGGCCGTGGCAGGTGGCGGCGTTTCTCGCCACGCTCGCCGCGGCCGTGGCGCTTCTCCGCGGGATCGGACCGCGTCCGGACCGATCGGCGACGTCGGCGACGCTCGCGTTGGAAGGCACGTTGGCACTGGGTCCGCAGCACGGTCTGCGCCTGGTGCGCTTTGGCCGCCGCATCCTGCTGATCGGGCTCGCCCCCGGTGGTTGTTCGCTGATCGCCGAGGGGGACGAGTCGCTCGGGGAAGGGATCGCGACGGCCACCCCCGGCGTCGAGCCGACGCGCGGGCCACTCGGTGCGCCGCCGGACGATCCCGACCGGTCGACGACGCCCGCGGGGATGCCGCGTGCGCCCGCCCCCACCACCGTCGCCGATCATGCTCCTCCGTCGCGCGGTGCCGCATGATCCGGGCCTTACGCCGCGCCGCGGCCACCGCGCTGATCCTGTTCGTCTCCGCCGGCGCGCCGGCCGTGGCGGATGGGAACGGCGATCCGCCCGACCGCGCGGCCGGGGATGCGGTGACGGCGCTGGAGTTGCCCTGGGCCGGGGTGGTGTCGCGTTGGATCGGCGGCCGCTCCCTCGACGCCTCGCTGTCGGCGGCGGTGCTGTTCGGCGTGGCGAGCCTCGCACCGGCGCTGGTGCTCATGACCACGTCCTTCGTACGGATCTCGATCGTCCTCACCCTCCTGCGGCAGGGTCTCGCCGCGCAACTCCCGTCGAACCAGGTGATCGCCAGCCTCGCCCTGTTCTTGTCGGCGCTGGTGATTTGGCCGGTCTGGACCCAGGCCTGGAGCGATGGTGTCGGCCCCTATCAAGCGGGGCAGATCGACCTTTCCACCGCCGTCGCCCGCGGCAGTTTGCCAGTGCGGCGTTGGATGGCGACCCAGATCGAGGATGCCGGCAATCGTGACACGATGTTGCTTTTCCTGCAGCGGCATCCCGCACGCCCCGCGGGGATCCGCAGCTACGACGACGTCCCGCTCGAGAGCCTCCTGCCGGCGTTTCTCGTCAGCGAACTCGACGTCGCCTTCGGCATCGGCTTCCGGCTCCTGCTTCCCTTCCTGATGATCGACCTGCTGGTCGCCACGCTGATCGTGGCCTCGGGATTGGTGACGGTGTCGCCGACCGTCGTGGCCCTGCCGCTGAAGCTGATGGTGTTCGTCATGGCCGACGGGTGGACCCTCGTGGTGCGTGCGCTGCTCGACGGGCTCCTTCCGTCCGGCTGACCCGCAGGAGCCGATCCGATGACCGAATGGTGCGACCTCGTGCGCCACGCGCTGTGGACCCTTTTGCTCGTCGCCGCGCCGCTCCTCGCCGCCGGCGTCGTCGTCGCCGTGGTGGTGGGTATCGCCCAAGCGGCGACCGGTATCCAGGAGCCGTTGCTGGCATTGGCGCCGCGTCTGCTCGCGATGGCGGCGGTGCTGCTGGTCGGTCTGCCGTGGATGGCGGAGCGCCTGGTCGAACTGTTGGTGCACAGCGTTCTGCCGCCGCCCTGACGACGTCTCCCCCACGGCCCCGGTCGTGACGATGCCCTCGTCGCTCCCCCCTCTCGACGCCGTGATCGTCGCCTGCCTGGCGGGCGGGGCGGCGGTGCGCGTGGCGACCGCGGGGGCCGCCGCGGTGCGTGGTGCGCTGCCCGACCTGCCGTCCCAGGCACTGACGGGCATCGTGGTCGGATTGCTCGTCGCCGTGGCGCCCACGGTCATCGGCCGCCCGTGGCCCGAGGGGAGCGCCTTCGCGGGGTGGGGGAGTGTACCGGCAGTCCTGCTCGGCGAGGCGTTGTGCGGGTGGATCCTCGGCACGGTCGCCGCCGCCGCTTGCGGCATCGGCGGCTGGGGCGGGACGATCCTCGCCGGCACTTCGGGGCTGGCGCTGGAAGGCGACGTTCCCGCCGGCGATCCGCAGGGCGGAAGCCTGGCGCGGCTCGGGTGGTGGATCGGTGCGATGGCGTTCCTCGCCGCCGGCGGGGCACGGTTTCTCGTCGTCGCCTTGATCGCGAGCTTCGACCGCATCCCCGTCGGCGCGCTGGGGGGCGTCGGCGTGCCACCCGACCTCGCCGCGACCGTCGGCACGTTGCCGGCGCTCATCCTGGAGATGGCGGTCGGCTTGGCGGTGCCGGCCCTGGTCGCCGTCGTCGCCGCGAACCTGGCGGTCGCGATCGGCCTCCGCGTTCTGGGAATCGCTTCCCCGGCCGGAATCATCCCCACGCTGACGGCGCTGGTGGTGCTGGCGACCCTGGTGGTTATGGCCCCGGCCTGGGGCGATCGCGCCGCCGTGGCGGCCTGGTCGATCCTCGACCAGGCGGGCACCCTCGTGCCGCACCGCTGAACACCGTCGCGAGACCACGATGGCAGACGGCACGTCCGATCGCACGATTCCCCCGACACCGCGACGCCGTGAAGCGGCCTGGCAGTCCGGCACGATGCCGGGCGCGGCGGCGCCTGCCTGGGCGACCGGTTGCCTGGTCGGCGGCCTGCTGCTGCCACGCTGGTTGGAGGCGACCGCCGCGTCCGCCGCCAGCCTGCTCGAACGGACGCTGCCGGGGGCGGTGCGCGGCGACGATCCGCTTGCGTCGCTGCCGGCCATCGCCGCGCTGGTGTGGCCCACGGTGGCGCTGGGCGCCGCCGCCTTGGCCACGTCGGTGGCGGTGCGGGTCGCGTGTGACGGCCTTCGTTGGTCCGCCGCGCGGACCGCGTTCGACCTCCGCCGACTCGATCCCTTCGCCGGGATCGCGCGGATCGTCGCCGGCGCCACGATCGTCCGCATCCTCGGCGGCGCGCTGGGGGTGTTGGTGATCGGGGCAACGACGCTGTGGGCGTGCGCCGACCTCCTCACCACCCTCGCCGGCGATGCGGGCCGCTCCACCGCCGCGAGTGTCGCGGCCGGGGGGAGGATGCTCCTGCCGGTCGCGACCGTCACCTGGCTGGTCGCCGTGACGGGCTGGGGTTGGGTCCGCCGCCGCGCCGAACGCCGCCTGTGGATGACGCCGGAGGAGTTCGCCGCCGAGCGGCGCGCGGCGGAAAAGGACCCGCGGATCCGCTTCGAGCCCCGCCAACCGTCTCCTGCTCAGACGGCGGGAGGACGGTAACCGTACCGTTCGATGAATCCGCGCCACCGGCGGCTCACCTCGGTGACGATCCGCGGGTCGTGCCGGTAGGTATTGGTGCGGTATCCGCTGGTCGTGGCGAGCTGCGCCTCGAGCCGGGGGCGGAGCGAGGAAAAACCCTCGAGCCCGAGCGCCGCATACGCCCTCCCGAGCGTGCCGACCGGATCCGCCACCAAGTCCTCGTAGCGCACCTCGTGGAGAACGCCGCTCGGCAGCCGCGTCCGGTCGCGTTCGAAGGCGGTGTACATCTCGTCGAAGGCGTTGAACACGTACTCCTCGAGGGTGGTCTCAGGGTCGATCTGCAATCCCTGCGTGTGGTGCATCGATCGCCAGAGCCGCGTCGTCGATGGGAACACGACGTACGGGTCGCGGACGATGTGGAGGAATCGCGCCCCGGGAAACATCGCCGCCAACACCGCCATTCGCGCGGTGTGCGGCGGGCTTTTGAGGATCGGTCGGCGCGGATCGCGCACCGCCAGGGCGGCGAGGAACGAACGCATCGCCCGCTCCCACCGCCCGCGGTCGGCCGGTGACAACGCCTCGATGTCGAGCGCCTGGGGCCGGGGCGGGCTCGTCGCCGGAAACGCCATGCGCCGGTAGGGGGACGGGGCGCCGAGATTGGCGAGGGCGAATTCGTCCTCTTGGGGCCGGTCGGGCCCGGCGGTGACGTCGTCCATCGGACGCTTCGCCGGGGTCAGCACGGCGACCAGCGGCGTGAGGAACCACTCGGTGACGAGGAAGTGGGACGGCGTCATGCACTGCAGCGTGGTCGGACAGCAGAAGCGCTCGTCGAGCATCAGCATCTCGTGCAGCAACGTCGTACCGCTGCGCCAGTGTCCGATGATGAACAGCGGCGGCGGCGTGACGGGCGGCTGTTCGAGTCGCCGACCGTTGACCAGCGTGTTGACGGCGGCGGCGACGGAGTTGAACAGGGTGACGATACTGATCGTCGTGAACAGGCCGAGGCGGCTCGGGGCGACACGGCAGCGATGCTCGGCGACGAGCCCGCTCCAGACCGACAGCGTCATGCCGTGCCAGAAGCGCGGCGTCCACACGGGATAGGGATGAAACGGCTTGTCGGCGGAGCGGTTCCCGTCCGGCCGCCCCGGTCCGCCCGCCTCGCCCGGTCCACCGCCGCTCATGCCTGTATCCTCTTCCACCATTGGTGCATCCCGATCCTAGCGGACCGCAACGCACCGTGGTCAGCGGACCGTCTCCACGGTGCCTTCGGCGACCCGGGCGGGCGGGCCGTTTGGACCACCGTCGTCGAGCATCGCCACCAGCGCCGTGATCGAGGGTCTCCCGACCGACTCGCGGCGCGTCCGTCCCTGTCGATCGACGACGATCATCGTCGGAAAGGCGTCGACACCGAACCGGCGGCAGACGTCCGCCTCCCGGTCGGCGTCCACCGCGGCGCAGACGTAGCGGCGTGACAACGCCACGACCCGGGCGTCGAGCAGCGTGCGCTGTACCAGCAGCCCCGAGTGGCGGCACCAGTTCGCCTTGAACACCAGCAGCAGCGGCCGGCTTTCCGCCCGTGCAAGCCGCACTCCGGCCTCGTAGCCCTCGACGAGGTCCACCGTCGCCGGGCGCGGCTCGGCGGTCCCGGCGATCCGTGGCCGGACTGCGGCCGCCCGTTCGAGCATCGCGGCCACCCGGGCGACCCGCATCCTCGGGCGCGTCGCCAGTCCGACTTCGTCGCGAACCTCGCAGCCGGCGCCGACGATCATCGCCAGCCCGACGGCCGACCACGCCCGGACGGCGCGCGGCACTCCGGCCGCATCGACGCGGCGCACGGACGGGATCGGCACCGACGGAAAAGCGGCGGACGACATCGGGCGCCGGTGGTACGGACGCGGTCACGACCCCGCAAGAGCACGTCCGACGACCGGCAAGCTGGGCAACCTGCGGCGGCGTCGGAGCGATTGTCGCCGGACGCCGGGCCCGCTACCCTCCCGCGGCACCTGGCGGGCAACGGGAGAACTGGTCGCGTGAGGCTGCTGTGCGGAGTTGCCCTCGTCGTCGCGATGCTCGGCGGCTGCCGGTTCCTGCCGCGAAGCGGCCCGGCTCCGGCGGACGTCGCCCAGGCACGGCGACTGGCCAACGAGGGGCTCAGCGCCGCCGACCGCGACGCCTTCGCCGAGGCCGCGGCGCTTCTCGACCGTGCCGTCCGCAGCTGCCCCGCCGACGTCGAGGCGCGACGGCATTACGCCGAAGTGCTGTGGAAACAGGGGGAGCGACTCGCCGCGATCGAACAGATCTCCACCGCGCTGGGCCAGAGCCCAAGCGATCCCGACCTGTGCGTCTGCGCCGCGCGGATGTATCTCGAGATGGGGCTCCTCGACGACGCCGATCGCCTCGCCGGCGAGGCGACGCGCCTCGCCGGCGGCTCCGCCTCCGCCTGGCACGTGCACGGCCAGGTCGCGCTCGCCCGCGGGCAGGAGCGCGACGCGCTCGCCGATTTTCACCGCGGCCTCGCTCTTGCACCCGACGACCGCCCGCTGCTGCTCGACACCGCCACGGTGTACCGGCGTCTGGGAAAGCCGCAGCGTTTGCTCGCCACGCTCGCGGTCCTCGGCGAGACCTATGGAACCGATCGCGTACCCGCCGACGTGCTCGTCATGGAGGGGATGGCCCAGGAATCGCTGGGGCGAACCGCCGACGCGATCGCCAGCTACCGCCGTGCGGTCGAGGCCGAGGGTGCGCCAGAAGCGGTCCGTCGGCTCGCGGCGCTCACCGGCCCGGCACCGGCGGCCGTGGCGGTGTCACCCGACCAGCAGGGCGTTGCCCGCTGAAACGGTCCGGGGGGCAGCCACCGCTCCCGACAGGGTGCGGTGTCAGTCGGCCGCGGTCGTCCGGCCGGTCAAGAGGTCGAAGGCGCCGATCGCCGGCACGAGCAGCGCCGCCGTGGCGAACCCGTAGGCGACGAGCACCACGAGCAAGACCTGCAGGCTGTTGCCCTGGAGGAATCCCGTGATTGCCACGAACGTCAACGCCGGCAGCAGGGCCGACGCCCAGGCGATCGCGGGCGACGGATTGCGTGCCGAGAGCGCCGCGTAGAGGCCGATCGCGCCACCGACGATCACCGCGAGGAACGGTGCCAATTGGAGTTCGAAGCTGGAGCCGAACGCCACCATGATCCGCATCGCGGTCGCGACACCGATGAACAAGAAGGCGACGGTGCCGAGCGCCACCGCGATCGCCTGCCGCGAAGCGGAATAGGACAGACCGACGTGGAAGCCGAGCACGGCGGCGAAGAACAACAGCGCGGCCATGCCGATCGCGAGGTAGATGCCGTTCTCGACCGTGGCGATGCCGGAGGCCACCAGCACGACGCACAGCAGCAGTGGCAGCAGCACGATTTCCCGCGCCACCACCAGCACGCCCAGCAGTTTGCCCCAGACGAACTCGGCCGGCTCCAGATCGCTCACCAGGAGCAGGTCGAGGGCGCCGCGGTCGCGCTCGTTGGTGATGCTCGTCACCGCGAGTGCCGCCACCGCCACGAGGCTCGCCAGCGCCATCGGCACCACCGCCAGCGCCACGGCCAGCCGGTCGGGACGGGTCGCCGTCGCCTCGCGGACGATCCCGGCGACCGCGGCGGCGAACAGGACCAGCCACGCCAGCCGCACCAGGACGATCATCCGCCCGTAGGCCCGCGTGCAGATCTCGCGCCACAGGATCGGATTCCGCCACACACGACGGGCCGGACGAAAACCAGCCGCCGCCTCGTCGGCCGTGTGCGGTCGGCGCACCTCCCGGGCCACGTTCCACCGACGCACGAAGGCGACCGCCACCGCGTTGGCTACGACGATGATCAGGGCACAGATGCCCAGGAACGGGGACAGCGTGCGGCCTCCTTCCGGCGCGAGTGCGGCGAACACGGCCCGAGCGGGTGAGACCGCGGCGCCGACTGCCGCGCCGCGCGTGGCGGCGAGCGTCTCGCCGACCGCGATCCACGTGGCGAGGAGGAAGAGGGTGATCGCCAGCGTCTGGAACGTGGTGTCTTTCCAGAAAGCGACCGTGGTGGCGATGCTCGCCGCCGCGAGGGCCGCGGCGAGCGTCACGACGAACAACCGCACCAACTGCAGGCTGGTGACGCCGCCGAACAGCGCGGCGATCGCGAACAACGGCACCGCAGCCACCAGGAGGAGCACCACGCGGACGAGACTGCCCGCGAGTTTCCCGAGTACCAACTCCCGGTCGGTGAGCCGGCTGACGAGCAGCAATTCGAGCGTCCGGCGGTCCTTCTCCACGCTCACCGCCACGGCGCCGGCGAGGGCGGCGGCGAGCACCGCCAGCGACAACTGGAGCGGAGCGAGGATGCGCAGCAGCGTGGCGCCGAAACGGGCGGTATCGCCGGCGGTGGCCACCGATTGCGTGCCGGTGACCACCAGCCAACAGGTGGCGATGATCGCCAGCAGCGCTCCGCCGTACACGGCGCGGGCGACGAACCATCCCCGCGCCCGCGAGGCGTACGACACCTCCCTCTCGAACACCGCACCGAGCAGCATCCCGGGTCTCCCTGCGGACGGATACCTCCGCCCGTGGCCGGAGGCTATCACAAACCGGCCGACGCGGCCCGGGCCGGTCGGCGGGCCGCCATCGCGGGTCGCGCGTGGAGGCTTGAGGCGGTGCGGGGAGCGTGTATCGTGAAGCCTTCGACGCCGAAACCCAGCAGGAGATGCCCACCATGTCCCGACGTCGTCCGACCGGCCCGACCCGCGCCGCCGGCCCCGCGCGAATCGTGCGTGTGGCCCCCTTGGTACTGCTGGCGATCGGCCTCGGGTCGTTCGCGGCCGTCGCCCCGCCACGGGCGGCGTTCGCGCAGGGGGTGCCGACCGCGCAGATGCTCATCGGCAAGGCGGTGTCCGACGACGATCAGGCCGGCGAAGTGACCAATGCCATCGGCCGCTTCATGGCCAGCGACTTCGATGGTTGCCGGGCGACGCTCGAGCGGGTGCGTTCCGCCAATCCGAAGCTGCCGCCGACGGGTGTGATGATGTCGATGCTCTGGATGAACGTGAATCGGATCGCCGAGGCCCGCGCCGAGTTGGAGGACACCACCCTCAAGTTCCCCGCCGATCCCGAGCCGTTCCTGATGCTCGGCGACCTCGCCTTCCAGGATCGGCGGATCACCGAATCGAACCTGCTGTTCAACCAAGCCACCGAACTGACCAAGGCGTTCACCGAGAATCCGAAGCGCAAGCGCGATTTCGAGATTCGTTGCAACGCCGGCATGGCGGCGGTCGCCGAGGCGCGGCGCCAATGGGACGCGGCCCGGAAGCACATCGAGGCTTGGATGGCCCTCGATCCCGACAACGCCAGCGCCCGCCAACGGCTCGGGATCGTGCTGTTCCAACTCGGCGAGGAGGACAAGGCTCTGGAACAGTTCCGCGAGTCGAAGAAGCTCGACCCGAAGTCGCTGCAGCCGGAGTTGTGGATGGCCCGGCTCTACAGCGACGCCAAGAAGCGCGACGTGGCCCGCAAACAGATCGAGGCGGCGGTGAAGGCCGCCCCCGGCGACGTCGGCGTGCTCCTCGGCGCCGCGGAGTGGTATCTCGCCCAGAACGATCTCGACGCGGCCAAGACGAACGCCGAAGCCGCGCTCGCCGCCGACGAGAAGAACCTCGCCGCCAAGCTGCTCCGTGGCACCGTCGCCCGCGTGGCCCGCGACTACCGCACCGCCGAGCGCTTTCTCAACGAGGCCCACGTTCAGTCGCCGGGCAATTTTCCCGCCTCCAACTCGCTGGCCCTGGTCCTCATCGAGTCGGAGGAGAAGGAGTCGCGGCAGCGGGCCTTGGAGATGGCCGAGGCCAACGTCGCGATGTACCGTGACAACGGGGCGATCACCCCCAACGCGCTGACGACGCTGGCCTGGATCTACTACCGTCTCGGGCGCCGCGACGACGCGGAGAAGGTGCTGGCGCGCGTCACCCAAGGCAACTCCCTGCCGACCGACGGCGCCTACTATCTCGCCAAGGTCCTCTCCGACCGGGGCGACAACGACAAGGCGCGGGCGATCCTCGAGCAGGTTCTCGGGGGGGACGCGTTCTTCTCGACACGGGCCGACGCGGTCGATCTTCTCGACAAGATCAAGTCGGGCGCCGCCAAGTGACCGGGGCGGTCCGGCCGACCGGATCGGTCAGCGGGCCGCGTCGCGCGGGGCGGTGAATCCCCCCCAGGAACCGGTCGCGGGGGGATCGAAGAACGGCTCGGGCACCGAATCCGGTGCCGGAGGCACGAAGGGCCCGTCGGGGGGCGCCGCGCCGCGGCGCTGTTCGATCGCGCCGCGCGGGCCCGACCAGTCGCCACCCCCCATGGAGCCGGGCAGACCGTCGGACGGGACGGTATTCCGTGGAAACACCCCGCCGCGCGTCCCCGGCGTCATACCCGGGCCCGGCGCACCGGGAGCCCCGGGCGGAAACGGCCGCACCGGCCGCCCGGCCGCGGTACGCGTGGAAGGCGTCCGCCATCCCCGCCGGGCGCGGATGCGATCACTGCGGAGCGGGATGCCCGGATAGGCCTCGATCGGCACCTCGAGGCTCGGTAGCCCGATCCGGCTGCCGTCGCCGAAGAAAGTGAACATCTCGATCGCCTCGGCGTGTCCTGCGGCGAGGATCGCCGCCGCCACCACCAGGGCTCGGGTCGGACCGGCGGCGATCCGGGGATGAACGCGGGTGGCGATCGGACGGGGCATGGACACGACTCCGGGCATGCCAGGGGATCCGACCGGCACGGGCGGCCGACGGTGTCGGCGATCCGACACGATGTGCATCGGCCCGCGGACGGTCGCGGTTCCGCCGGAGGTGTTGCACGCGGTATCACCCGTACCACCGCTACGCAGCGCGCTTCCCGGACCGGCGCCCGGTCAGCGGGTAGCCTGAGGTCGGACTTCCACGTGTGACGGGGCCGCGGAGATGGACCAGGAGACGCTGCTCGGGGTCGGCGCCGGTGTGGTCGTCGCCGGATCGGGGCTCGCCGCTGCGATCCGTGTCCGTGACACCACCGCCGTGCCGGCGGCGTGGTGGGTGGTCATCGCCGGGGTCGCGTTGGCGGCGGAACGCTGGGCGGCGGCGGGAACCGACGACGCGGCGACGCTCGCCTGCCGCCGACTGGTGGTCGTCGCGCTGGTGGTCTGTCCCGGACTCGCGCTGTTGGGCGCGAAACGGCCTCAGCACGGGGTCTGGCAGACGATCGTCGCAACGCTCGCGGTGGTCCTGATGGCGCCGGCGTTGACCGCCTCCCTCGTGCGCCCCGGATCCCTTCCGGACGTGCATCTGCTCTCGAAGGTGTTGGTGACGGCACTGGTGCTGGTGGGCTGGCTCAATCACGCGGCGACGCGCCGCGGGCTGGCGGCGGCGGCGATCGCCGTGGGCCAACTTCTTTTCGCGCGCCCGTTTCTGCCGGGGGGCGATGTCGCCTCGATCGCCGACGATCGCTGGGCGCTCGCCGGCGCGATGGTCGCCGCCGTGGGCAGTGCCCTTGCCGCGCTGTGGCCCGCCCGCGTCCGGCCGCCGCGCATCGCCCCGTCGCCGGCGCCACCGTCGGATAGCGCCGGCGTGGCGACGATGATCGACCCGGCGTGGCGTGCCTTTCGCGACACCTTCGGCGCGGCGTGGGCCCTCCGTGTCGCCGAACGGTTCGACGCGACCGCCCGCGACCGCGGCTGGCCGTGTCGCCTGGGGTGGCGGGGAATCACGGTCGCCGAACCGGCGGAGACGACGCGCGCCGGCACCACCGCGTGGCCGCGCGAGGCCCGGCGGACGCTCGTCGCCCTCCTGCGGAGGTTCGTCGGCAGCGCCTGGCTGACGCGCCACGGCATGGACGGCGCAGCCGGCGGGGCGGGCACACCGCGTCAGCGACGGGGCTGATGGCCCGGCATCACCACCAACGGTACACTCCGGGGTCCGTACAGGGGTGCAGAAGACAGGGCATGCCGGGACTCGGCGGCGGGTCTTTCCACCTTCGATCGACCCGTTCGTCTCTTTTCTACGCTGGAGCCATCATGTCCGAAGAACCCCGCGTCGTCCCCGCCGCACGTCCCGCCGGCGAGCCCATGCCCGTACCGGTCGACGAATCGCACATCGTCGCGACCTACGCCAACTTCTGCCGCGTCACCGGCACTCCCGAGGAACTGATCGTCGATTTCGGCCTCAACAAGCAGGTGGCTGGCACGGCCCCGTAAACGATCCAACTCACGCAGCGGATTATCGTCAACTTCTTCACTGCCAAGCGGCTCGCTTATGCGCTGCACATGGCCGTACAACGCTACGAACAGGCCTTCGGCGTCCTCGAAACCGACGTGCAGCGTCGCGTCGTCCATCAGCAGTCGACGAAAGCCTGACTCCATCCCCGCGGCGTAGCAGCTTCCGCCCGGGTGCCCCACCGCACCCGGCGGAGGTGGCTCGCGGGGAGCCGATGTGTCGGCCACGAGCCCGACCGGCACGAGCCCGACCGCCACGCGGTCGGAACGGGGCTCGCGATACGCCACCATCACGCACCCCCACAACAGGGGGACCGCACAGTCGCTGCCCTGCGACGTAGTATGGGCGTCCGGTGGTGCTCGATCGTCGGTGGCCGCCGCCGCCTTCGGCTCGCGGTCACCATGGGGCACCGCCACGCTCCGGCCCGGTGCTCGGCACGCTTTCCCGAACAGGGTCCGAGGATCCGATGAGCACCGTCGATCCCCATTCGGTAGAGGAATCGCGTCAGCAGATCCGCGCGATCATCGGTGAGATCGATCAACTGGGGCGCACCGATCTCGCGGAGGCGGATTTTTTCCGGGGTCTGCTCGATCGGGTCATCGAAGCGATGGGGGCGGTGGGCGGACTGGTGTGGCTGGTCGGCGACCAGGGGCGGTGCGAACCGGTCTGCCACGCCGGCGTCGCCGGCACCGGACTGGCCGAGACGGGCGAGTCGCAAGAAACGCACGGCAAGCTCGTCCAGTCCCTCCTGGCCGCGCCGCACGCCATGATCGTTCCGGCCCGCGCCCAGCTGGCCGGTCCCGACGGGCGACCGGTCGCCGCCAATCCCACCGACTTGTTGGTGATCGCCGCACCGCTCGACCGCAGCGGCAGCCGCGCGGGCCTCCTCGAGGTCTTCCATCACCACAACCAGCCGGAGGTCGAGCAGGGGTACCTCGTATTCGTCGATCAGGTGGCGGCGGTCGCCAACGGCTATCTCGTCCGTCGGCAGGTCAAGTCGCTCGACAGCCAGCAGGCGGCGCTGGTGCAGGTCGACCGCTTCAGCCGACAGGTGCACGAGTCGCTCGATCCGGTCGCCACCGCGTTCACCCTGGCAAACGAGGCCCGGCGGATCATCGGCTGCGATCGCGTGAGCGTGCTGGTGCGCCGCGGCCGCCGGCTGCGCCTCGATGCGGTCAGCGGCCAGGAGTCGGTGGAGCGGCGGGCGACGGCCGTCCAGGCGATCGAGGCGCTGGCGCGGGTGGTGGCCCGGGCACGTGATCCGCTCTGGCACCCCGACCCGGGGCGCGAGCTGCCGCCGCAGATCGAGGAGGAATTGGAGCACTACATCGACGAGTCGCACGCCACCGGCCTGGCGATCCTGCCGTTGCTGCGCCCGCGCAAGACCCCGGTGGTGAAGCCCGGCGGCGTCGATGCGGTGGCGGTCGCCAAGGCGGAGGCCGCCCCCCCGGCCGATGTCGCCACCGCCGAGCCGATCGGCGTGCTCGTCGCCGAGTGGTTCACCTCGAGCTCGTTCGACGGCGGGCGCCGGGCGCGCGTCGAGGTGTGTGCCGAACACGGGGCGATCGCGCTGGCCAACTCCCTCGACCATACCGGCCTGCCGTTGTTCCGGGCGATCGATCTGCTCGGTCGCTCGCGCGTGCTGACCACGGCGCGCAATCTACCCCGAACCGTGCTCGCTGCCCTCGGCGTTCTCGCCACCGCTGCGGCGCTGGTGTTCATCCCGGCCGAACTGCGGCTCGAGGGGAAGGGGACGCTCGAGCCGGTGGACAAGCGCGACGTGTTCGCCGGCGTCGACGGCGTGGTGAAGGAGATCGCACCCGAGATCGTCCATGGCGCCGTGGTCAAGAAAGGCGACCTTTTGCTGACCATGCGCAACACCGACCTCGAGGTCGCCCATACCGACGTCCTGGGCCGCAAGGCGTCGTCGGAAGAGCAGCTCGTCTCCACCCGGCGCGCCCTGCTGGAGGACAAGCGGATCTCGGCGGACGAGCGCACACGGATGGCGGGGCGCGCCGCCCAGTTGCAGCGCGAGATCGAGAGCCTCGAGGCGCAGCGCAAGCTGTACGAGGACAAGCGCCGGGAACTCGAGGTGCGGAGCCCCATCGACGGCGTCGTGGTCACCTGGCAGGTCGCCGAGCGGCTTCTGCTGCGTCCCGTGGAGAAGGGACAGGTGCTCCTCACCGTGGCCGACAAGGAGGGCCCGTGGGAACTCGAGTTGCACCTGCCCGACGATCGCCTCGGGCACGTCAACGAGGCGGCGCTCGCGGCCCGTTCCGCGGGGCGCGACCTGCAGGTCGATTACATCCTCGCCACCGATCCCGGCACGCGGCATCGTGGCGCCGTCAAGGAAATCCACGAACTGGCCGAGGTACGCGGCGAGAGCGGCAATGTCGCACTGGTTCGCGTGCGGATCGACCCCGACCGCCACGAACGCCAGGAGCTCGGCGCCGGCGCCTCGGTGACGGCGCGAATCGGCTGCGGACGCCGGTCATTGGGCTACGTCTGGTTCCACGACGTGCTCGCCTTCATCCAATCACAGGTGTTGTTCAGGATTTTCTGATCGGTCGGCACTGGCCGGTCGGCCCGCTCCGCCGGGAGGCTTCGTCGATGGACATGTCGTGGCGATCGTGGTGGACGGCCGTGGTGGCCGTCATGGCGTGCGGACTTTTCCCGGGGAACCCGGCGCCGGCGGACGACGCGCCCGCGCGGCCTCGCTCGGTGGAGACGGAGTCGGAGAGCAACGAGCCGATCCTCTCCAATTGCCTCGTATCGCTCGTGGAAGAGGCGAAAGTGCCCGCGCGCGAGGCGGGCGTGCTCGTTGCACTCGAGATCCGCGAGGGGGATACCGTCAGCCGCGGCGCGGTGATCGCGAAGATCGACGACAGCCAGCCGCAATCGGACCGCCGCAAGGCGAAGGCGGAACACGACCAGGCGGTCGCCAAGGCGGACAGCGACGTCGATATCCGCTACTCGATCGCCGCCGAACAGGTCGCGAGCGCCGAGCTCGAGAAGGCCAACGAGGCCAATCGGCGTTCGTTGAACGCCATCACGGAGGTGGAGATCGAACGCCTGCGGCTCAACCAGCAGAAGAGCGCGTTGTCGATCGAGCAGGCACGGCTCGAGCAAAAGCTCGCCGGTCTGACCGCGACGGCGAAGGAGGTGGAAGTGCAGGCGGCCGGCGCCGCCATCGAACGGCGACTCATTACCGCCCCACTCGACGGCGTGGTGGTCGAGGTGTTCCCCCACCGCGGTGAGTGGATGCAGCCGGGCGATCCCCTGGCGCGTGTGGTGCGGGCCGACACGCTCCGGGTCGAGGGCTACGTCGATTCCGCCCGCCACGACCCCGAGGCGGTCCGCGATCGGCCGGTGACCGTCGAGATCACCCTCGCCGACAAGCGGGTGGAGACATTCCAGGGCCGGATCGTGTTCACCAGTCCGATCGTCGAATCGGGCGGGGAATACCGCGTTTGGGCCGAGGTCGCCAACAAGCTCGCCCCCGGGGCGGGCACGTGGCTGATGCGACCGGGCCAGACGGCGCGGATGACGATCCATTCCAACCGCACGCCGCTCGATCCGGTCCGTCGCGATCTCACCGCCCCGCCCGAAACCCCCCAGGCAACGCGCTGATCGCGGACGGCGACGGCCTCCCGCGCGCCCTCCCGAGCCCGAACGATTCCGATGTCGACCGCCGCCGACGCCTTCCGCTCCAGCACCACCCGGCCGATCGGCCTCCGCCGCCGCGGCGACCTCGTCGCCAATCGGCAGGTGCACCAGGGCCAGGCCTGGTGGGTGGTGAAGGATCCGATCTCCCTGGCGTACTACCGGTTTCGCCCCGAAGAGTACGCCCTCCTCGACATGCTCGACGGACGGGCGAGCCTCGAAGCGCTCCAGGCACGGTTCGAGGAGAAGTTTCCCCCGCGCCGGATCGGCCTCGACGAGTTGTCGCGGTTCATCGCCACCCTCCACCGCAGCGGCCTGGTGATCGGCGACCGCACGGGGCAGGGACCGCAGTTGTTCGAGCGTCGCCGCCAGCGCCTCTGGCGGCAATGGCAGGCGTGGCTCGCCAACATCATGGCGATGCGCTTCCGTGGCATCGACCCCGATCGGCTTCTGTCCCGGCTCGATCCCTGGTTCGGCTGGTTGTTCACCGCGCCGGCGATCGCGGCGATGCTCGTCTTCATCCTTTCCGCGGTCGGGCTCGTGCTCGTCAACTTCGATGAGTTCCGCAGCAAGCTGCCCGCGTTCCACCAGTTCTTCGCCTCAGGCAACTGGATGTACCTCGCCGCGGCCCTCGCCTTCACGAAGGTCCTTCACGAATTCGGCCACGGCTTGTCATGCAAACACTATGGCGGCGAGTGCCACGAGATGGGGGTGATGCTCCTCGTCTTCACCCCCTGCTTGTATTGCGACGTGTCCGATAGCTGGATGCTGCCGAGCAAGTGGAAGCGGGCGGCGATCGGCGCCGCGGGGATGTACATCGAGTTGATCATCGCCTCGATCGCCACGTATTTGTGGTGGAACTCGCACGCCGGCACGTTCAACCAGCTGTGCCTCGACGTGATGTTCGTCTCCAGCGTGTCGACGATCCTCTTCAACGCCAACCCGTTGATGCGGTACGACGGTTACTACATCCTCTCCGACCTGCTCGAGATCCCCAATCTCCGCCAGAAGGCGACGTCGATCCTCGGCCGCGCGGCGAGTTCCTGGTGCCTCGGCATCGAGCAACCGGAAGACCCGTTCCTACCCCGCCGCAACCGCTGGGCATTCGCCGCCTACGCTGTCGCCAGCAATCTTTACGGATGGTTCGTGACCGCTTCGATCTTTCTTTTCGTCTGGAACGTGTTCAAACCATATCGGCTCGAGGTGATCGGGCAGGTCCTCGCCGCGGGTGCGCTGTGGGGGCTGGTCGTCCGCCCGGTCCATGGGATGATCAAATTCCTCAACGTGCCCGGGAGACGCGATGAAGTGAAGCCGCGCAACTTGGCAGCCACCCTCGCCGGTGCCGCCGCAGTCGTCGCGGCGATCGCGTTGGTACCGCTTCCGCATCGCGTCTGGTGCCCGGTTGAATTGCGTCCGCGCGGCGAAGAGACGGTGTACGTCGCCGTGCCCGGCACGCTGGACCGGCTGTTGATCCGCGCCGGCGACCGCGTGGAGCGCGGGCAGGAACTCGCGCGTCTGTCGAGCGTCGATCTCGAGCTCGCGATCGCCGACCTCGAGGGCCGCGCGGCACAGCAGCGCACCCGGCTCGACAGCCTGCGCCGCGAGCGCTTCGGCGACCCGGCGGCCGGGTTGGAACTGGGCACGGCGGAAGAGACCCTCAAGAGCCTGGAGGAACAGCTGGAGGAAAAGCGGCGCGACCGCCGCGATCTTGTGCTCGTCGCGCCGCGCGACGGCGTGGTGATTCCCGCTCCGGCCATTCCGCGGCCCGGCGACGACGCCGACCGCCTTCCCGGCTGGTCGGGCCACGCCCTCGACGAGACCAACCTCGGTGCCACCCTCGCCGAAGGCACCGTCCTGTGCCACATCGGCGACTCGGGCACGTTCGAGGCGGCCCTCGTGGTCGATCAGTCGGAGATCGAGTTCATCGCCCGCGGCCAGCCGGTCGAGCTCAAGCTCGACGCGTTCCCCTGGAGAACGATCGCCGGCACGGTCGAGGAGATGGCCGTGATGCACCTCGACGCCGGCTCGGAGCGTTTGAGCGTCAAGGCGGGTGGGCAGATCCCCACGCAGACCGACCGGGAAGGGCGGGAACGGCCGATCTCCACCAGCTACGAGGCCCTGATGCACGTCGATGATGCCGAGGGCCTGTTCACGCCCGGCATGCGCGGCACCGCGCGGATCCGTGTCGGCGGCCGCACGGTGGGGCAGTGGCTGCTGCGGCTGCTCTGGCAGACGTTCAATTTCCGTATGTGAACGGTGGTGCCGCGGCCCCCGGCTGGACCCATGCACGAACACGTCGCTCGCCTCGCGCGGATCACGATCTATCCGCTCAAGAGCCTCGACGGGGTCGATCTCGAGGCTGCCGACGTGCTCGCCTGCGGGGCGCTCGCCGACGACCGGCGCTGGCGGTTGGTCGACCGCGACGGACGCGTCGTCAACGCCAAGCGCACGGCACGCCTCCAGGCGGTACGCGCCACGTTCGACCTGGCCGAACGGCGCGTGCATCTCGCCATCGACCCGAGGGCCGTGCTCCCGGGCGACGGATCACCGGCGCCGGAAGCCTTTCCTCTCGTGCCCGGCGCGGCCGGCCCGTGCGCCTGGCTGGGCGCCGTCGTGGGCTACGACCTGCTGCTCGAGGAACGTGCGGCCGGCGGGTTTCCCGACGACCGCGACGCACCCGGACCGACGCTGGTCGCCGGCGCCACGCTCGATCGCGTCGCCGGCTGGTTCGATCTCACTGCCACGGAGGTGCGGCGCCGGTTCCGCGTCAACCTCGAGGTCGAGGGGCCCGAGGCGTTCTGGGAAGACACCCTCGCCTGCCCGCTTTCACCCGCGACGGCGCTGGAGTCCGCGGCGGCGGTCGACCCATACGCGGCGGGCGCTCCCCGGCCGCCGCGGCGCTTCCGCATCGGCGAGCAGGTGTGGGAGCCCCGTGGCGTCTGCCGGCGCTGCCCGGTGCCGGCACGCGACAGCGTGACGGGCCGCGACCAGCCGCTGTTCCGCGAGGCGTTCGAAACACGGCGACGGCGAGCACTGCGGTCCGACGTCGACACCGCCGACTGGACGCATCTCTACCGTTTGGCGATCCACACCGTGCCCCATGCGACAGGCGGTCGGATCGCGGTGGGCGACGCGGTCGCGGTGCTTGGCTGACGCGGTCGCCATCCACCCCGCGATCACTGTGGCGGCAGCGGTACCACGAGGGCCGGATCGTAGACCGGTTGCAGCGGCAGGTAGGTGATGTCGTCCCAGGTGAACTGGCCGGGCACCTCGAAGATCCGTGCGTTGTTGTTGATCGCGCTCAGGTTCTCGCTGTCGGATGCCTTGATGAAGATCTCGCCGAGGCTCGGGATGTAGAACACGGTGTCCGGATCGGTCGTCTCGTCGACGAACCAACCGGCGTCGGTGTTGGTGATCCGGATCGTGCCGCCGGTGGTGGTCGTGCCCGTGCCGGCGGCGATCCGGTTGCCCACCATGTTGGCGTTGACGATCGCCCCCACCTGGTCGGCGACGGAGAGGCTGATGCCGTCGCCGCCAGCCACGGTGCCGATGCGGTTGTCGGTGAGAGTGATGTCGAGCGTTTGGTTGGCCACCGTGTAGCCGTTGATGCCGATCGTCTCGTCGACGAACGTCGAGTTGGCGACTTGGACCACGGAATTGCCGGTGGCGGTGATGCCGGCGTTCCCGTTGGAGCCGAAGAGCGTCGTGAACACCGCCAATTGCCCGCCATCGACGGTGATGCCCGCCGCACCGGAGTCGCTGATGGTCGAGTTGGTGACGTAGACCCGGCCGTCGTTGTAGAGATCCTTGACGACGATCGCGGAGTTGGCGTTGCCGACGAATGTCGAGTTGGAGACGTTGACCTTCGGATCGCCACCGGAGCTGGTGATCACCGCGAGGCCGTCGTTGGTCATGTTCTCCACGTACAGATTGGAGAAGTTGAACTGGGCGTTGCCGGCCGCGAGATCCTGGATGAGGATGCCTCGCTGATCCGGGCCGCTACCGAGAAACCGGACGTCGTTGACGATCGAGTAACTCGCCGCCGGCAGCCCCGCGCCGTCGGAGAGGCCGATCCGGCTGCCCGTGATCGCGATGTGATCGACGACCGAGCCCTGGGCGAGCGTGATCGCCGTGCCCGCACCGTTGGCGAACAGCGGGTACTCTGACGTCGGCCCGGCATCGCTCCACAGTGGGACCAAGCCACTGTTGGTGGTCGGCACGAACATGCCCGTTCCCTGGCCGACGAGGTATTGGTTCGGCGCGCTGAACGTGTAGCCACCCGAGTAGGGCGTGACGGCACTGACCCCTTGGTGGACGAAGATGATGTCGAATTGCCGATTGGCAAGCGCCTGGGCTTCGGCCAAGGTCGGGACCGGCATCTCCGCGGTGCCTGGGGCCCCGGCGAGAGCCATCGGGCTGGCGGCGGCCATCAGCCGCGGCGTGGGGGCCGCACCACCGGGGACGGAGTTGTCGACATGGATGACGCGCCACGGCAGCCCGGTAAGCGGATTGATCGCCTGCCGGGCGGCCTGATAGGCGCGCACGATGTGCTCGTTGCGCATCATCGGCTGCTCGACCTGGTCGGCGACGTTGCGACGCCGCGATCCGCCCATCCGATAGGTGAGCCGCGCAAAGCCGGTCCAGTCGAAATAGCTGTCGTTGTTGGCCTGGAGGGAGAAGTCCCAATTCTCCATGAAGGTCATGTCGAGGCGCGTATAGACGCCGCCGAAATAGGGCACGACGTCGCGCCCGTTGGGAAGATTGTAGCGGGCGTTGCCGAAGGTGTAGCCGCCGACGCTGACCATTCCGGCCCAGTCCGACAGGCCGGGGACGTAGGCGCCCACCTCGAGATCGGCACCCGCCAGTGCGGCGGTGATGCCGAGATTGCCGAGCAGTGAGTTGCCCACGTAGGGCCCGCTCACCGACGCCGTGCTGCCGACGGGAATGTAGCCGTTGCTGCGGAGGTTGCCCCAGTCGGTGAGGAACTCACCGGACACGCCCACCTGCTGATAGGCCTGGCCACCATTGACGATGTACCGACCGCTGCTGTCGGTGATGACGCTGTCGGCGTACATGTTCTCGTCGCCGTCGTAGTCCCAGTAGACGCCGACGCCCGTCAGGGCGCCGCCCCAGAACTGCTTGCGCACGAAGCCGACGTTCGAGAAGAACCCGCCGTAATTCGACAGGTGGCTGCGCAGGTCCGCCGCCCAGAAGCCGCCGAGATCGTCTTCGGCGTACGGGATGAATGCACCCAGGGTCATGTAGCTGCCCTGGTACCCGAGGCCGCGGTCGGCGGCGTTGAGCCCGTAATAAAACCAACCCGGACCATTCTGATTGAGGTTGGCGAAACCGGCCGCTGCCCGATTCACGACGCCTCCGGCGGGCGCCATCGCCATCTGACCGGTCTGGGCCAGGGCCCGGGACGGCATCTCGGCGGCCCCGGCGAGGGCGAGGAGCAGGGCGGCGAGGCCGCGGCGGCGACGGCGGCGGCGGAGGCGTTCCCGGGTTCCGGGATCGTCCGTCCGTCCGCGCTGTCCCGCGGCGACCGGTGTGCTGTCTGCGGTGCTCATGGCGCCTGGTTCCCGACGGTGGCCGGCCGGCCGGGCTGCAATGTCCCCGGCGAACCTCTGACCGGCATGATCGGCAGGAGTGATCGACCCCGCGCCACGCGAACCATGAGCATTTTCGGAACAGAGCCCGGAACCGGGGAAACCACCCGGGTTTACCCCGTCGTCCCGGCCGCCGCGCCGGTCGTGTCTTACCCGAAATACGGCCGAATTGAACCCGGATGGGGTCGGCCGCGTATCCGGTTCTGGCGAACCGTGGCGGGGTGCGATACCCTCGGCTCCGGGGTCGTTCGTTGGTGGCAAGGCAGGGCGACGTGTGAACGGGGGCGCCGTGCACACTCTTCGTGGAGGTCGATCCATGCGAGCGGACAAGAGGCGGCGGCTGGAGAAGCGGCGTCAGCCCGGGATCGAGACCCTCGAACGGCGCGCCGTCCTCGACGCCTCCGCCTTCTGGTCCGACGGCATGTGGTCGTCCGGCCCGTACGGCGATGAAGCGACGACCGATCAAGCCTGGGTCACATCCGACGTCGTCAGTGCCGAGAGCGCGGCGGTCAGTACCGCCGACTTCACGCTCGCCGTGCCGCCGGCGGCGCCTCCAAATCTGCGGTTGACCGTGCCTCCGTCGGTGATCAAAGGCAACGTCGCCGCCTTCGAACTCACCTTGCCCGCGCCGGCCGGCCCCGGCGGGGCGAGCGTCTCGTTCCGGACGGTCGACATCGGGGCGAAGGCGGGGATCGATTACACCGCCCAGAGCGGCCGCATCACGTTCGCGCCCGGCGAAACCGGCAAACTCGTGGCGGTGCAGACCCGTCCTGGATCCACGCCCGGCACCAAGCCGCTGACGTTCGCCCTCGTACTCTCCCAACCGGTCGGCGTGAAACTGGGCACCACCACGGCGGTGACCACGATCATCACCCGCGGCCAGCAGTTCAACCGCGTCTTCGGCTACGGACTCGCCAACGCGTCGTTCGCCGTCGCGCAGGCTTCCGGCCGCGCCGCCCCATTCGCGCCGGTGGCCGATCTGGGCGGCAACTTCTGGGGTGACGACCTGGTGCGGGCACCCGAGGTGTGGGCGCAGGGCTACACCGGGCGCGGCGTCACCGTGGCCGTCGTCGACAGCGGTGTCGACTACACCCATCCCGATCTGGCGGCCAACATCTGGGTGAACCGGGGGGAGGTGCCGAACGACGGTATCGACAATGACAACAACGGGTTCATCGACGACGTCCGCGGCTGGTTCTTCGACGGCACGCCGTCCGGCAGCAAGGATCCGATGGACGACAACGGCCATGGCACCCACGTCGCGGGTACGATCGCCGCGTTGAACAACGACATCGGCATCACCGGTGTCGCCCCCGACGCCAAGATCATGCCGATCAAGATCGGAGGCGCGACGGCCGACGCGATCCACACGTCGATGGCCAATGCAGTCCTCTACGCCGCCAACAACGGTGCCCGCGTCATCA
Source organism: Planctomycetaceae bacterium (assembly GCA_046086245.1). Lineage (GTDB taxonomy): Bacteria > Planctomycetota > Planctomycetia > Pirellulales > UBA1268 > F1-20-MAGs016. The sequence goes on from JBJSXB010000129.1 coordinate 39,186, forward strand.
ACATGAGTGTGCGGACCCTGCCGGTGCCGGGATCCGGTCAAACCTCCCGGCCGGTGCCCGCCCTCGAGCAGGCGATCGCCTACGCGACGAGCCGCGGCGCGACGGTGGTGATGGCGGCCGGGAATTTCCTCGATCCGCTGCCGACCTACCCCGCACGGTACGCGCTGACGTACGGCCTGTCGGTCGGTGCCGTCGACAACCTCGGGCGGATCGCATCGTTCTCCAATCTCGCCGGTCCGACGTCGCAGCAATTCCAAGTGATGGCGCCCGGCGTCGAGGTCTACTCGACGCTGCCGGGAGCGAGCTTCGGGAGGTTGAGTGGTACCTCGATGGCCTCGCCGCACGTGGCGGGCATCGCCGCCCTGATGGTCGGTGCCAACCCGCGGATCACACCCTCGCAGGTGCGATCGATCGTGACCGGCACCGCGCAGCGTCTCACCGGGCAGATCATCACCGCCCGGCCGAGTCAGGCGGCCGCACCGCCGTTCCTCAGCACGGTGGTGACGGGCCTCGACAAGCCGCTGTGGGTCGTCCCGGGCTCCCCGATCCCCACGGCGGAGACGAGCCGGTCGCTGGCGAGGAGCGCGACAGCCTCCGCCGCGGTGCCGAGTACCGCCTTCGCCTCGATGGCGGGTGACGATCTGTCGTCGGCGCGTCGCGCGCGGGCCACCGTCACCACGGCCGTTGCTCCGGCGGCTTCCGTCGATGCAGGCGGTGTGACCGACGTGCGGGTGCCGCGCAAGGGCCTCGTCGGGTAACCGCGACCGCGGGATACCGTGTCGTGATGCCGGGGGTGGCACACCGCCCGACCCCGACGGACCGAGCTCCCGACTTCCCAACGGCCTTCAGCGGCGCGGCGTCGACCGACCGTCCATCCCGGCCGATGGCTCGGGGGCATCGAGCCGGAAGCGGCTCACCGCACCGGTGAGCCCCTCGACCGCGGTCACCATCTGCCGGGCCGCTTCCTGGAACTGCTGCAGCGTGGCACCCGCGGATCGGGTTCCCTCCGAAAGCGTGAGCAATGCCTCGTTGATCTGCCGGGCGCCGGTGGCCTGGGCGTGCATGCCCTGGTTGACGTGCTCGAAGCGGGTGCTCAGGCCGTGCACCTTGTCGATCACTTCGACGAATTGCCCGCTGATGCCCGACACGCGGTCCACCCCCGTCTTCACATCGGTGGCGAACCGATCCATCTCGCCGACGCCGGCGCTGACCGCCTCGTGCATCTGGGCCACGAGCCGCTCGATGTCGAGGGTGGCGACGGCGGTTTGATCGGCGAGACGGCGGATCTCCCGGGCCACGACGATGAAGCCCTGGCCATACTCCCCCGCCTTCTCCGCCTCGATAGCGGCGTTGATCGAGAGCAGGTTGGTCTGGTCGGCGACCTTGGTGATCGTGGTGATCACCATGTTGATGTCCTCGGCCCGCTGGCGGATGACGGCCAGCCGTTCGGTGAAATCGGCCGTCGACTGCTCGAGACGCGCCATCGTCTCACCGATGCCCGCGAGATCGGCGCGCCCGGCACTGGCGACTTGGGCGGTCTCGGCGGCGACCGTCGCCACTTCGTTCATCGTGCCGAGCAGTTCGGTGCCGGTGACGGCGATCTGGCGGCTGGCGACGGCCGCCTGGTTGGTGCTCGAGCCGAGCGAATCGATCGCCTGCTCTTGCCGCTCTCCGGCCGCCGACAGGCTCCGGGCGGTGGCGTCGAGCTCGGAACCGGCCCGCTTCACGTCGCCGACGAGCGCCCGCAGGCTACCCGTCATGCGGCTGACGTCGCGAAGCAGTTGTCCCGACTCGTCCCCGCCGCGGGCGTCGAGGCGGCCAGTCAGGTCGCCGGCCGCCACACGCCGCGCGATCGCCGTCGCGCGATCGATCCTGCGCGTGAATCGCGTGGCGAGCCAGCCCAACAGCGCCAAAAGCGACCCGAGCAAGAGCGCCGAAACCGCCGCCAGCCGCACCAGCCCGCCGTCGTCGGCCGACCAGAGTGACCCCTCCGACATCGTCGTGACGACCGTCCATCCGCTCGTCGGCACCGCAGCCGCCGCCGCGAGGCAGGCGCCGCCGCGCAGCGGCTCGGCGGCGCGGACCGCGGATCCGCCCTCGCCGGCCACGGTGGCGGCTTCGACGAGCGCCCGGAGCGGCGCGGCGGCCGCCTCGGACCCGTCGATGGCATCGTCCGGCGCGGTACCGGCGAGAAGGCGACCGTCGGCGGCGATCACGTAGGCGTCGCCCACCGCGCCACGGCCGAGCCGGCGTTCGCGAAGCCGCTGCAGTTGGTGCCCGAGGTCGGCGACCGACCGCTCCACCACGATCGCGCCGCGGTATCGTCCGTCACGTTCGACGGGATGCTCGTACCCGACGACGGGGATCCCGTCGACGGCGTACGGCGCGCCCGCCCAGATCGCGTCGCGCCGCGGCGTGGCAGGTGGCCGCCCGCCGGATGATCCGGCCGGCAGGCTGGCGGCATCCGTCTCGGTCCGATTGACACGGGTCGGATCGACCGCAGACCGCGCGAAGCGCACGCCCACGGCCCTGGGCCGTTGACCGTCGTCGCCGGCCGTATCGGTCCACTCCACGAGGGTGACGGCGTGCAGCGATGGACTCGCCCCGACGAGCTCCTCGGCGACCCGCTCGATCGCCGCGGCCTCGCCCGCAGGCTGACGGCCGACCGCCGTCGCGAGCGTACGGGCGACGGTCGTCAACTCGAACGCGCCGCGATCGAGCTCGGCGGCGATCGCGGTCGCCTGCGCGGCGAGCGTCCGACCGGCCGCGTCGCGCAGCAGGGCGTGCACCTGACGCGTCGTCAACCACGCGACGCACCCCAGCACGATCGCCGCGGGGATGAGTCCGAGGAGGACGAGGCGCTGGCGGATTCCGAGCGATGGCACGTGCATGGCGGCGTCGGGGGATGTCGGACGATCCCTAGAGACTAGCTTCGATGGCCGAAAGTCCATCACCTGGTTTCCCCCGGGCCCGACCGCTGGCCGATTCCCGCGTGGACAGGGCCGCCCCACGGCGAGACGATGTCCGGCGGGCGGCGCGGCGGGCGCCGCTCCCCGCCAGCGGCCCCGAGGACCGACCGATGTGGCACCGCCCCCGGCACGACGCTCTGCTGTTCGACTGCGATGGCACGCTCGCCGATACGATGCCCGCCCACTACCAGGCTTGGCTGACCGTCACCGCCGCACACGGCATCGACTTCCCCGAGGATCGGTTCTACGCGCTGGGCGGACGACCGACCCGTGACATCGTCGCATCGCTGGCGCGAGACGCCGGCGTCGACCTCGATATCGAAGCCGCTGCCGCCCACAAGGAGCGGGCGTTCCTCGCCGGACTCGACGCCGTGGAGGCGATCGATGCGGTGGTGGAGGTGGTGCGGCGCAGCCGCGGCCGTGTGGCGATGGCGGTCGTCACCGGCGGACACCGGGCGGTCTGCCAGCGGATCCTGACCCGCGTCGGTCTCGCCGAGGCGTTCGACACGCTCATCGCCAGCGAAGACACGCGGCGACACAAACCCGACCCCGACCCGTTTCTCGAGGCGGCCAGGCGGCTCGGCGTCGAGCCACGCCGCTGCGTCGTCTGGGAAGACAGCGATCTCGGCATCGCCGCCGCACGCGCGGCCGGCATGGAGTGGGTCGACGTGCGCTCGATCCATCGGCCACGGCGGGTGACGGCATGAATCCCTCCGCCCCGCTCACGCTCGACGACATCCGGGCCGCCCGGGAACGGATCCGGGCGGCGATCTACCACTCGCCGTGTCCACCCAGCGTGCCTCTTTCCGAACTCACCGGCGCGCGGGTGTGGTGCAAACTCGATCTCCTCCAGCGCACCGGATCGTTCAAGGAGCGCGGGGCACGCAACGCGCTGTCGCTGCTCGATCCAGCGGCACGGAGGCGGGGCGTGGTGGCGGCGTCCGCCGGAAACCACGCCCTCGGACTCGCATGGCATGGGCGCCTGCTCGGCATCCCGGTGACGGTGGTGATGCCGCGGTTCGCACCGCTGGTGAAGGTGGCCACCTGCCGCCGGCTCGGCGCGACCGTGGTCCTCCACGGCGACTCGTTCGACGAGGCCCGGGCGGAGGCGGTGCGGATCGCCGCAGCCGACGGCTTGGAGCGGATCCACGGCTTCGACGACCTGCGCGTGATCGCCGGCCAGGGGACGATGGCGCTGGAGGTGCTCGACGACGTGCCCGATGTGGAGGCGATCGTGGTGCCGGTGGGCGGCGCCGGACTGCTGGCCGGCGTCGCCACCGCCGCCAAGGCGCTCCGTCCGACGATCCGCATCGTCGCCGTCGAGCCGGCCGCCGCACCGAGCCTCGGGGCGTCGCTCGCCGCGGGAAAGCCGGTGGCGGTGCCGGCGCGGCCGACGCTCGCCGACGGGCTCGCCGTCGGCAAGGTGGGAGAGGTCGCGTTTCCGATCGCCGCCCCGCTGATCGACCAGGTGGTCACGGTGGATGAAGACGCGATCGCCCTCGCGGTGCTCCGCCTGGCGGAATTGGAGAAAACCGTCGTCGAGGGGGCGGGGGCGGCACCACTGGCGGCGCTGCTCGGCGACCGTTGCCCGGAGCTGCGTGGCCGGCGTGTCGTCCTGCTGATCTGCGGCGGCAACATCGACCTCTCGATCCTCGGCCGCGTCATCGACCATGGCCTCGCCGCCGACGGGCGCCTGTGGCGGTTCACGACCAGGGTCTCCGACCGCCCGGGCGGAATCGCGCGGTTGGCGGCGGTGATCGCCGCGGCGGGCGCCAGCGTCCAGGAGATCACCCACGATCGTGCGTTCGGCGGCCCTGACGTCTTCTCGGTGCGGGTCGCGGTGACCGTCGAGACGGCCGACCGATCGCACATGGAGAGCCTTACCGCCGCGCTCGTCGCTGCCGGTTTTCCCGTCGATGACGGCTGATCGCGACGGGACACCCGGACGGGGCTGCAGCGTGGTCACGCCCGGCATCCGGTCGTGACGATCGTATGGCTCGCAGCAACACGGTGCCGTTTGCCCATGCTCCAGCCAGCCGCGTGCCGATCCCTCTCCAACTGGCGGCGATCCCGCCGCGTGGAGAAGGTGGCGATGGTCACGCACTCGAACGACGCCTCCCGTCCGTCGGCGAGCGAACTGCAGCGTGAGCGGCGGCGCTTGCGGCGCGAGTTGCTCCGTCGGATCCTCGACCGGGAGACGCGCCGGCGGCGGTCGCGCGCGGCCGCCCGCTAGACCGGCCCCCTGAGGAGCCAGCGCCGTGCTCCTCCCATCGCCGTCGATGCTCCCGCGACCGCGCCTCCTCTCGTCGCTGGTGGCCGGGCTCGCGCTGGCGGTCACCGCCGTGCCATGCGCGGCGCAGTTCTGGTGGCCGCAACCGCGGCCCCCCGCGCCCGCCCCCTGGCAACCCGAGCTGTTCTCCGATTACCTCGCCTCGGGACAGCCTCCCCATCCCGCGGTGCCACGGATCATCGCCGCCGAACGGGCCGCCACCTCGCTCGGGTCCGGCGTGCTCGTCGACGTCAACGGCCGTCAAGGCCTGGTCGTGACCAACTGGCACGTCGTCCGCGATACCTCTTCGGCCGTTCTCGTGCAGTTTCCGGACGGCTTCCAAACCGCCGGCACGGTGCTCCTCCACGACGAGACCTGGGATCTGGCGGTGATCGTCATCTGGCGTCCTCCGGTCGCGCCGATTCCCCTCGCCGACGGCTTGCCGGCGATCGGCGCGCCGCTCTCGATCGCCGGCTGGGGACGGGGCACCTTCCGCGCCCAGACCGGTCCGTGCACGCAGTATCTCTCCCCGGGATCCGGTCATCCGCAGGAACTCGTCGAGATGCTCGCCAGCGCCCGGCAGGGGGACTCCGGCGGTCCGATGCTCGACGCTGGCGGACGACTGGTCGGCATCCTCTTCGGCCAGAACGAGGGGCGCACGATCGGCAGCGGCGTGGCGCGCGTACGCATGATTCTCGCACGTGTCGGGTCGAGCGGCGCGATGCCCGATCCGCCCCCCATCCCGTCCGCCGCGCCGATGGCGATGGCATCGCTCTCGATCGGCGGCGAACGAGAGACGGCAGCGACCGCCGCGTCCTTCCCGGCCGCTCCCGACGGCACGGTCGCGGCAGCGCCCAGCGACGCCGTGGGGGTCACGCCCGGCCCGGTGCCCCCGCTGGCACCGCCCGTCGGCCAGCCCACGGTGCCGACCGGCTCGCCCTTCTCGCCGACGCCACCGCTGCCGTCGGTGACGGCGTTGGTCGATCGTCTCGGCACGGCTGCGGGACGCGACTCCGCGCTGCGTGGCGCCGGCGGGCTGGCGCTGGCGATTCTCGGCCTGTGGGCGCTGTTCGGCGGCCGTCGGGCGAGCTGACGGAGCGATCCGGCCGCCGGCGCGTTGCCGGAGCGGTTCCGTCGCCCGATACTGGCGGCTCCGCACAGCGATGGCATGGAATCACGGTCACCGACGCATCCGTCACCCGACGATCTCTCCGGCCGACGGCTGGGAGGGTATCGGCTGTTGCGCCTCCTCGGTCGCGGGGCGATGGCCGACGTCTACCTCGCGGAGCAACAGTCGCTCGATCGCCGTGTGGCGGTGAAAGTGCTCCGGGCGCGGACCGTCTCCCAACCGGGCGCCGTGCAACGCTTCGCGCAGGAAGCGAGGGCGGCGGCGGCGCTGGTGCACGGCAACATCGTGCAGATCCACGAGGTGGCGTGCATCGATGGCATCCATCTCCTCGCCGAGGAATACGTCGCCGGCCCCACGCTCCGGGCGTGGCTCGATCGGCGTGGGCCGCTCGACGCCCACCAAGCCCTCTCCGTACTCGGCCAGGTGGGATCGGCGCTCGAACGGGCGGCCAGCCAGGGAGTGGTGCACCGCGACATCAAGCCGGAGAACCTTCTCGTCGCCCCGACGGGGGAGGTGAAGGTCGCCGACTTCGGCCTCGCCCGAGTGCTCGCCGACGGTGCGGGCACGGAGCTGACGCAGGATGGCACGACGCTCGGCACGCCGCTCTACATGAGCCCCGAGCAGGCGGAGGGGAAGACGGTCGACACCCGCAGCGACCTCTACTCGCTCGGGGCGACGATCTACCATCTGCTCGCCGGCCGGCCGCCGTTCACCGGTGCCACGCCGGTGTCGGTGGCGATGGCCCACGTCACACAGCGCTGTCCCCCTCTGGCCGAGCGGAGGCCCGATCTGCCCGCCGACCTCACGGCGGTGGTGGAGAAACTCCTCGAAAAGGATCCGCGACGCCGCTACGACGTCCCCGCCGACATGCTGCGCGACGTCGAAGCGGCGGAACGCCGGCTGGCACCCACCGCCCTCCGGCACGACCCCTCGCCACTGGCATGGTCGGTCGATGGAGCCCCCTGGGACGATCACGAGGCGACACCCGTCGCCCCCGCCAGCCGGGGACCGGGTCGCAGCTGGCTCCAGACCCGGACCGTCGAGATGCGCGATGCGACGCAGCACCTCCAGGATGCGATGGAGCGCGATCTCCTCCGTCGGGAGAGCGACCGGCGCTACTGGATGGCCATCGTCGCGGCGGCATTCGCCTGCGGAGCAGCCGGGTTCGTGGCGGGGCGCAACCGCGCCCGGCAGACACGGCTGTTCCGGACGGTACGTTAGGCGGTCTCGGCGGCGGCGATTCCCTCGCCCGAGGCCACCGGCCGACACCGGTGTATCTCGAATCCGCTGCGGGCACACGGCCGCGATGTGCAGCCGCGTGGAGGGCCGTAGCCGGCGACGACCGATCGACGGAGAGTAGCGGACGGGTCGGTGCGACTGTCACGACCGGGCGCGGGAGTCGCGGAGTGACGGGACGCTTCGCGCGATGCCGACAGACATCGTGTTGGGCGGTGGTCGCGATCGCGGCGATCTCCGTCCGAGGGTCCGCCCGACCGTCAAATCTTGACACCCGGGCGGGCGCTGATAGATAGATGAGAGCTAGGCCCCCATCGTCTAGTGGCCCAGGACGTCGGGTTCTCAGTCCGAAAACCGGGGTTCGACTCCCCGTGGGGGTACTGAAACGGCCGCGCCATTCACAAAAGTGAGTGGCGCGGCCGTTTCTTTTTTTCGTGCGAATGGGTGCCGCGCTCTGCGTGCACTGACTGTGCCCGATTCTTCGCCGGGTCACGACCAACGACGCCGTGAATCAGACGGGGGCGTGGGTCATCATGGCGTGTCCAGCGGCACCTGCCGAGGCACTTTGCTGACATGGTCGGCAACTGGATTCCCGTGTACCGTGACCGCCACGACAGCGATCGGGATTCTTGGAGTCCCGGTGGAGACCCATGCCCGCGGGTTGCTCGGAACACGACCGCGATGTCCAGGGGTGCCACGGGGTCCATCCGGTGGCCGACCGCTCCCCTCGCCCGGTTCGCTCCACTTTGGCACGACGCATGAACCACTTCGAGAGCACGCCCCATTGCGGTCTCTCTGCCACGCCGACGCGCCGGATCCATGTCTATGGCGTGGGATGTCCCAAAAGCGGCACGCAGTCATTGGCACGC
>JBJSXB010000130.1:0-6015 GCA_046086245.1 Planctomycetaceae bacterium
GTCTGGTAGGCGACGTGGACCTCGTGTCCCTGCTCGCACAGACGGATGAACGTCCCCCCCATGCTGATCACGTCGTCGTCGGGGTGCGGGCTGAAGACCACGACGCGTTTCGGGAACGGATCGTCGACGACCGGGGGCATCGCCGGAGAGGGAGCCCCGTCGAACGCCCCACGGCCCACCGGGCGTCGCGACGGCCGCGGACGCCCCGGCTTACCCCCCGGCCAACCGGTGATCGTGCCCTGCATCTCCTTGAAGACGGCGATGTTGATGTCGTAGGCGCGTCCACGCTTCGCCAGCAGGTCTTGGAGCCCGTGCTCGCTGTAGTCGGCATCGGTGAGCTTGAGCAACGGCTTGCCGAGCGCTAGCGCCAACGAGATCACCGCCTTCCGCACCAACTCGTCGGTCCAGTGCAGCCCGAGGACATCGAGTGGCCCCACGAGCCAGGGGGACTCGAAACGGCTCAACCGGCCGGCAGCGGCGCGATCGAGCACGAACCGCGCGTCGGGGTGCTGCTGCAGCGCGCTGGCAGAGACGTGATTGGAGAACGGATCCTCCACCGCGCGACGCACGATCGGCGCCTTGTGTTCACCGAAGGCGAGCAACACGACCCGGCGGGCATCGAGGATCGAACCGACGCCCATCGTGATCGCCTGCCGCGGCACGTTCCACTCACCGAAGAAGTCGCTGGCGGCATCGGCACGCGTGACGCTGTCGAGCGTGATCAGCCGCGTGCGGCTGTCGAGCGCGCTTCCCGGCTCGTTGAAGCCGATATGGCCCGTCCGCCCGATCCCGAGGATCTGCAAGTCGATGCCCCCCGCCTCGCGGATCGCCTCCTCGTAGCGCCGGCACGCCACCGCCACGTCGGCGCGCGTCACCGTGCCGTCGGGAATGTGGATCTGCATTGCCGGGATGTCGACATGGTCGAAGAGGTGCTCGCGCATGAAGCGGTGGTAGCTTTGCAGCGCGTCGGGCGTCATCGGCCAGTATTCGTCGAGGTTGAAGGTGACGACACTGGCGAGTGACAGCCCCTCGTCCCGGTGCAGCCGAACCAACTCGTCGTACACCCCCACGGGCGTGCTGCCGGTCGCCAGCCCGAGCACGGTGCGGCGGCCGCCGCGCGTGCGCTCGCCGACCAATTCGGCGATCTCGCGGGCGACCGACCGACTGGCGTCGGCCGGTTGCTCGTAGACCGTCACCGGCACACGCTCGATCGTGCCTCCCGCGCCGGTGGTGGCTTGCGGCAGCGGCCCCCGGTAGATCGGCGCGGTGCCCCTCGTCGTATCCCTGACCATCGCTGCATCGCCCATCGCTGCAACATCTCCCTTCGGTGCGAAGCCGGGGCCGGGCTGGCGAGGGCGCGGCGACCATCTCGTGACGGCGTGCGCACCACGGTGACGGCCCGGCGGTCACGGCACCGTCGTATCAACGCCGCTGCGCGCCATCGGTCGGATCCGATCGACCCATCGCCTCAGATCAACTTCGTCTTGCCTGGAACGGCGATCGCTGTCGGCGGGATCGCCGGTCCGAACTCCCACGTCGGCGGCGCGAGATCCTCTTTCGATTCCCACAGCTGCTCCCAGGTCACCGGCTGGCCCGTGTACGCGCTCATCCGTGCCATGATCGCCATCGCCGTGCTGTTGGTCATCCGGTCACCGTCGTTGATCGCCTTCCCGTCGCGGATGCTCTTGAACAGTTCGTCGTGTTCCTGCTGGTACATGTCGTTGCGATCCACCTCGCTCTCCCAGGTGGTGCCCCCGAGCACGATCGTGTGGACCCCGCCGAAGCCGTTGACCAGTGCGTTGCCGGTGGCCCCGATGACGAAGTCGCTGTTGTCGTTGGCGGCACCGGGAAAATGGCGGCACATGTGGAACCCGCGGCGCCCTCCGGAATACTCGAACGTCGCCCCGAAGTGATCGAAGATGTTGTTCCCCACGGGCACGTCGGGCCTGACCTCGCGCCCGCCGGTGCAGTTCACCGCCAGCGGCGGTTCGTCGTTCATCGCCCAGGCGATCTTGTCGATGGCGTGCACCGCCTGCTCGACGATGTGATCCCCCGACAACCAGGTGTAGTACGGCCAGTTGCGGATGTAGTACTCCAGGTCACTCCACCCCACCTGGCGGGGATTCTCCCCACGAAATCCACCGGCGTTGTACGTGGTGTAGGTGGCACGAACCGGACCGATCGCTCCGTCGTGGATGCGGCGATAGACGTCGCGCTCGCGGGCCGAGTAGCGCCAGCAAAACCCTGCCACGAGCGACTTGCCCCGCTCCTTCGACAGGGCGACCGTATCCCGGACACTGCGCAGTCCGGCGGCATCGACCGCCATCGGCTTCTCGCAGAAGACGTGCCGGCCCGCTTTCACCGCGTCGCGGAGGTGTGCGGGCCGGAACGCGGGGGGCGCTGCCAGCAGCACGACGTCGCAGGAATCGATGACCGCCTGATAGCCGTCCAGACCGGTGAACTGTCGCTCCGGCGGGCAGTTGAAACGCTCCTTGTACGACGCGTCCTTCTGCACGTGCTCGTCGACGGCGCGGGCCAGCACGTTGGCGCCGCTCTGCACGCGGTCCGGAAACGGATCGGCCAGCGCCCACAGGACCATGCCCGGGTCGGCGTTCATCGCCTGCATGGCAGCGCCGCTGCCCCGTCCGCCGCAACCCACCAACCCCACCTTGACGCGGTCGCTGCCGGCGACGTTCGCGACCTTGGCGATCGGATCGGCGGAGGGGTCGGCTGCCAGCGCCGTCGCCGCGGCACCGAGCGCCGCCGCCGTCGCACCGAGGACGCCACGTCGCGCGAGCGGATGCGCCTTCGGGTTCACGTCGGGCACGGTGCCGTCGACCTTCTCGTCCGCCATCGTCGTCTCCTCGCGGGCCCGTGGATCGCGCGGCGGAAAACCAACCGGAACCGGCCGGTGCCGCTCCGCATGCGGGCGCGTCGAGGAGACTACGTCCGCGGAGAAACGGGCGTCAACCGCGACCGCCAGGGCGCCGTCCCACCGGCCGTGCGCGCCGGTTGCGGACCAGCGGCGCAGGGCCGTAGCATCGTCGGCGAAGCGGACGGCCCTGTCCGCGGCGGCCCGTCGGGAGCGACCAGATGAGCGACGACGCACCGGTGGTGCTGGCGATCGGCGCGCATCCCGACGACGTCGAGTTCCACTTCGCGGGCACGCTCTTGCGGCTCGGCGCGGCGGGGTGGCGGATCCACTGTCTCAACCTCTCCGGAGGCGATTGCGGCAGCATGGTCGCCGACAGCGAGGGCACCCGGAGGATCCGCGCAGCCGAGGGGCGCGCGGCAGCCGCGGTCCTCAGCGCCACGTTCCACGAGAGCCTCGCCGACGACCTGATGATCTTCTACGAGGAGCGGTTGCTCCGCCGTGTGGCGGCGCTGGTCCGTCGAACGCGGCCGCGGATCGTGCTGACCCACGCGCTTGTCGATTACATGGAGGATCACGCCAACACCGCCCGCCTGGCGGTGACGGCTGCCTTCGTGCGCGGCATGCCCAACTTCCGCACCGATCCCCCGCTCGACGCGGTGGCGGGCGACGTCTCCATCTACCATGCCATGCCCCACGGCCTCCGTGATCCGCTGCGGCAGCCCGTGGTGCCCCACCTGTTCGTCGACACCACGGCGGTGCATCCGCGCAAGCGCCTGGCGCTCGCGGCGCACGCCAGTCAGAAGGACTGGCTCGACGCGACGCAGGGAATGGACAGCTATCTCGTCTCCTGCGACCGGATGTCGGCCGCCGTGGGGCGCCTCTCGGGGCGCTACGCGCACGCCGAAGGCTGGCGTCGCCACCTCCACCTCGGCCTGTCGTCACGCGACGGTGATCCGCTCGCCGACGCCCTCGGGCCGGCCCTCTGCCATCCCCATCCCGACTCCCCCGCGCCGCTCGACGTCTGAGCGCCGCCCGTCTCCCCTGCGGACCACACCTCATGCCCCGCGCCATCAGTCGCGTCGCCCCCGAATGGTGGGACTACACCACGCTCGCGCCCGAGCTCATCCGTGACGCCGCATCGCTCACCGCCGATCACCTCGCCCGCCTGTCGCGACCCGGGTTCACCGTCGTGCTCTATGACACGCTCGAGGACTTCTACCTCGCCGAGGCGCTCGAATACGTCGATGCCTGGCGGCGGGCGAGCGCCGACGATCCGGTGGGCATCTGCGGCCCGATCGGCCCCACGGAGCAGTTGCCGTTGGTCGCCCGCCTCGTCAACGCCCTCGACCTCGACCTCCGCCACGCCCACTTCTGGGGCATGGACGAGTGGTACGAGAACGGCCGGGCGGTGCCCGCCGACCATCCGCTGTCCTTCGAGCGCGCCGACCGCGACCTGTGCTTCGACCGCATCCGTCCCGAGTTGCGGATGCCGGAATCGAACCTCCACTTCCCCACCGATATCGCCGCCTACCGTGCGAGTTGGGAGCGGGCGCGGTGCGCGGTGATGCAGGGGGGACAGGGGGACATCAAGCACTGGGCGTTCAACGACCCGCCGCGGCGCACCCCGGGGGCGGCCGATCCGCCACCCGCCGCCGAGTATCGCACGCTGGGCACCCGCGTGGTCGAACTCCATCCGATCACCCTCGCCCAGAACGCCCGCACCAGCGGCGGTGGCAACCTGACGCTGGTGCCGCAACAGGCGATCACCGTCGGCCCGGTGGAGACCTGGAAGGCGGAGAAGGTGTCGATCTGGCACGCGGGCACGCACGACAACCCGCTCGGTCAGCGTCTCACCGCCTGGATGATCGCGCGGCGGATCATCGATACCGCGGTGCCGATGTCGTTGTTGGCCGACCATCCGTGCGTGCAGTTCAACTACTACCGCGGCGGGTTGGGGCACTGTGCCGTCGAGATGCACTGATCGGAAGCCGACCGGCGGCTGGCAGGTGTGGACACATTGATTGGCGATCGCGGATTGGCGATCGCGTCCCGAGTGGCCACGGGCTGCTACCGCGCCGGGGGACACGTTGGCGGTATCAGCGGGAGAAAGCGGGCGTCGGTGGCACGGAGCTCCTGCAACCACAGCGCCCGCAAGCGGTCGAGGTCCGCCGCGTGCCGGGCTTCGCCGGCGAGATTCGTCTGCTCCTCGGGGTCGGTACCCAAGTCGTACAGTTCTTCCGGTTCTCCGCTCACGAGGTAGCGGATGTACTTCAGGTCACCGTGACGCACGGCGGCAAAGTACGGCACACCGGAGTGCCGGGCAGGTTTCGCGCCCTCGAGTGTGGCCAGGACGCTGGACCCGAAATCCTGACCCGTGTTGGTGTACAGGGTCGGATGGTCCCAGCGGGCGTCGTCCGGATCATGCAGCAGCGGCGAACAGTCGCGGCCATGCATCTTCCAAGGCAGCGGGATCCCGGCCTGGGCGAATAACGTCACGACGACATCGGGACCATTGAGAACATGGCGAGAGACCCTTCCGGCGGGAATCGTGCCCGGCCTGCTCACGATGAACGGCGAGGCGTAGGTCGCTTCGTACGGCGCGACCTTCTGCTTCATGCCGTGCTCTCCGTTGGCGTAACCCTGGTCCGACGTATAGATGACGAGGGTCTGCTCGAGCTGGCCTGACTCGCCGAGCGCGCGGATGATCTCACCGACTCCGTCGTCGACGGCCTGGAGGCATTCGTTGGCCTGGCGTACCCAGTCGGCGTGGGTGACGCGACCGCTCCGGTCCACGGCTTCCCCCGATGGTCCGCGCTTCCACGCCTGCGTGTCCTCCAGGTAGGCGGGTTTGCCCGGCCGCGGCCCGAACATTCCGGGGGGTGGCTCCACCGGGGCGCCGGCGAGCGAACCGAGATGACGGGGCGCGGGAGTCGTGGGGCCGTGAATCGCCCCGTAGCAGAGCCAGAGGTACCACGGTCTTCCAGCCTCGCGGCCCGCGCCGCGGATGTAGTCGACCGCCCAGCGGGTGTAGTTGTCGGTGGCGTACCCCTCGACGATGCGGCGCTGCCCGTTGAAATCGATGACCTGGGGACCGTAGTAACTCGACGCGTTGTCCGGATTGGCGGGCCGGTTCCAGACGC
>JBJSXB010000131.1:0-5188 GCA_046086245.1 Planctomycetaceae bacterium
GTTGATCTACCGGCCGACGGACTTCGCGGCGGTGGATGAATGGATCGGCCTGTGGAACGAGTGGGCGGTGGCGGAAGGGTTGCCGGGTATCTGTTTCGTCAAGACCCTGACCTGTTTCGACGCCCGGCCGGCCCGGCCTCCATTTTCGGCGAGTGCGTCCTTCGAGCCGTGGCTCACCGAGCGCCGTCACTCGCGCTTCACCGACCGGGTGACGAAACTGGCTACGAGAACGCTCTACCGGGCCGCCCAAGCGTGCGGTTTCGACGCGACGTTCCGCCTGTCGTACGACGTCATCTGGGAGGACATCCTCCGTCGCCGCCACGGCCGTGATGATTTCCCGGGCGCGTTCGTCGGCTGGGACAACACGCCGCGGCTCGGGAGGCGATCGCGGATGGTCGCCGGCGGCACTCCGGAGAAATTCGGCGGGTTCATGCGTCGCCTGCTCGCCAACGCCGTGCGTGACGGCGCGCCCTTCGTCTTCGTGAACGCCTGGAACGAATGGGCGGAGGGGGCGTATCTGGAGCCCGACGAACGGCACGGCCATGCCTACCTCGAGCAGTTGGCGGCCGCGGTCGAGTCGTGCCGGAACGACTGCCAGGCGGGCGCGACGAATGCCACGACGACCTGAAGACGCTGCCCGTTCGCTTCGCCATGCGGCCGCGTTGCCGGGAAGGCCGGGCACGGGATCGACCCTGCGGTATCGCACCGGTGCGTTGCCGGTTGGCCCATGCGTTGCACCTGCCGGCGATCGGGGCCCTGGGAGACTGGCGCGATGACTCACGGCTTCTGGAAACGCTCTCGCCGACCGGGCGCCCGTCGGCTGATCGCGACGGCCTTGCGTCGGCTCGCCGACGGCGTGGAGCGGCCCTGGCCTCGCCTGGCCGCCGCCCGCGGGATGGTGTCCGCGTCCCCGACACTGATGTCGCCGGAATACATCCGCTTTCAACGGATGCCGCACCGGGTGCTGGCCCGGTACGTCGCGATCGCGGGCACACAGGTGCTGGAAATCGGCGGCGCGCAGGCCTGCATCTCGGCGCGGGCTTTTCTCGACGACGGGGCGGCCGGAGTGACGGTGACCGGTCTCGATCATGTCGCGGAGGAATCGGAGTCCGCCGATCGGCGTCTCCGCATCATGAAGGCCGATGCGCTCGACCTTCGCCGTCATTTCGAGGCCGACTGCTTCGATCTGGTGTTCGGTCTTTCCGTCATCGAGCACATTCCCCACCCCGATCGCCTCCTCGTGGAGGTCGATCGCGTGTTGAAGCCGGGCGGGCTGGCCTTGTTCGAGGGATACCCCCTGTGGTGGTCGCCACTGGGTCATCATCTCTGGGTCGCCGCCTGGGGGGGGCGATACGCAGGAAAGACGAGCGCGAGTTACCTGTTCACCGGCGTGCCACGCGTGCGAGCGACCAACCCCGTGCCGGACTGGGCCCATCTCCTCATGGAGCGGGAGGAACTCGAGCACTACCTTGCGTTGCGATCGCTGCCGCCCCCGGACATCGGCTGCATAGCCGATTGGATTTACGAGGCCGATGACATCAACCGTCTCTCCACCCCCGAGTTGATGCGATGCTACACGACCTCGCCGCTGACCGTTCTCGAGGCGGCCGTGCGACGCGTCGATGTTCCCGAGACGACCCTGCACGACCTCCGTTGCCGTCATGGCGACGGCTGCGACTTCGGCGCCGGTGGGCTCACGGTCGTGCTGAGGAAGCCGCCCCGCGGCGGCGGCGTGGTGCCGCATCTGCCGTCAGACCCGTCCTGATGGCGCTGCCGAGACGGCGCGGATCGGGAAGAGCGGGCAGGTTGACGATCACGGTGGTGATGAGGTGGGGAATCGTGGCGACGAGGCACAGCGCCTGCGCGAATCCCGCGTACCGGCGGCGGATGAATACGAGGCGCGACGCGATCATCCGGTAGTCGCGAGGCCACCGGCCGTCACGCAGCGTCGTCCGCGACACTTTATGCAGCACGCGGAGTTCCGGTTCGACGAGCAGATACACCGGGACACCCGCATCGCGGGCACGCAGCACGAAGTCGAAGTCCTCGTAGTAGGTGACGTATCGTTCGTCGAATCCGTCGAGCTGCCTCCAGACCTCCACGGGCACCAGGAGGACACAGCCGGTGAGGACGTCGACGGGCGTCTGGGTGGTGTAGCGGCGGCGGTAGCGGAAGAAAGGCACCGCGATCGATCGCGGACCGCCGGAGTACCAGACGGTGTCCGGCCGGTCGAAATGGCAGATCATCGGCCCGAGGATCGCCGCCGGACATGCGGCGATCTTCTCGAGCCACGCCGCGACGAACCCGGTTGCGAAGGCGGTGTCGTCGTTGAGGAGGAGAACGTGCGTGCAGTCGCCGTCGGCGGCCGCATCGACGCCGGCGTTGCAGGCCGCCGCGAAGCCGCCGTGCGCACGCCGCAGGTAGGTCACGAAGGGGAAGCCACGCACGGCGTCGGGGGCCGCTTCCGGGGAGCCGTCGTCGACGACGTACACGTGGAAGGCCCGGCGAGTCTGCGCGGCGAGCGTGCCGAGGCACTCGAGCGTGTCGGCCCAGTTGCCGTACACCGGCACGACGATCCCGAGCCGGACCGGAACCTGGCAGTCAGCGTGCATCGGCCGCTCCGCCCGACATCCAATCGCCGTCATCCAAGCCCCTTCATCCAAGCGCCTTCACGGGGCGCACGGCGATCACCCGCCGTCCACGCCACTGCCGTCCTCGCCGTGTCGCGGCTCGGACCCCGGGCACGCCGCTGCCCTTTCGCGCACCGTATCATGGCGGCGGCGGTCGCCGGAGCAATCCCCACTGGCGGGTGCGTCGGTGGCCGTGCGGGCCGGCACGAAGACCCGCGGTGCAGAGATCGCGGCGAACGTCGCGCGGCGAGGATCGCCGCCGTGAGTCACCCGCGCGCGCCGAAGCCGAGCCGCGCGGCGAGCCTGCGCACCGGCCAGGAGACCCTCCATACCAGGCTCCCCTCGATCGCCCGCAGGCGCTCGAGATGCGGCGCGACGAACGGGCTGGTGGGGCAGAGGCGGCACCCCTCCATCAGGTCGAAGACACTGACCGGCTCCTCCACCGCGGCCACGAGATCGCCGTGCTCGCGGGCCACGTAGTAGCGGTTGAGCCCGTCGAATCCCGCCGGCAGGTAGTCGGCAGCCGACAGGAGCGGCGCGAACGCTTCGTGTGTCGGGGTCCGGCTGTGGGGCTTCGTCGCCTCGACCACGACCACCCATGGCCGCAGCGCCGTAGCGTCCCAGCCGCGTAGCACCGCCGCCTCCAGTCCCTCGACGTCGATTTTCATCCAGTGGACGTCATGGCCGGCGAGGTCGGCACAGGCGCACGCCAGCGTGGTGGCGCGGACGACCACGGCCGTCGATGATCGCCCGGGGCGGGCGGCTGTCCGGGCCACCTCCGGGTCGGCCGTGGCGGTGCCGTCGTCGCCGTGGAGAAACAATCGCAGCGTGCCCTCGTGGTCCGACAGCGCCACTTCGTGTACCGGTTCATCCGGTCGATCGGCGCGGAGCCGGGCCGCGAGCCGGGGATGCGGCTCGAAATGCACGCCACGCCAACCGCGCTCATAGAAGCCACGGCTCACCGAATCGACCCGCGGATCCCAGGCGCCGACGTCGATGTAGCGGCCGGGCGTGACGTGGCGCAGCGCCCGCCACAGTCGAATGTCCTCCATGTTCTGCGCGTAGGAGGTGAAGGTCGAGTCGGTCATCGTGATGATGGTGGGCGGGCGGACGGTACCGCTGTGAGTCGACCTGGACCCAAGATACACTTCGCAGGTTCATTTCGCTGGTGCCTTGGCATCTCCGTGATGCGGGACCACTGCCGGAGTGCGTGCGATCGTTGGCCAGCTTCGAGCGCACGGGAATTCGACACGTGTCGCCACGGCACCGATCTGCCTACCGGCGTTCGCGGCCCGCTCGTGGCAGTCACCCACCGTCATGCCAGTACGACCGGAGTGAGCCAGTACACGCGGAGTGAGAACGAGAGCCATGCCCCACGCAAGCTCGTTGTCGGTCGGTGTTCGCAGCGCCGTGGCGAGGCTGAAGCACTTGTACGCGGACTGCGTGTCGTCCCTCGAGCCGATCCGCCGCGATCATCCGCTCGCGCGGCATTCCGTCCTCGGTAAGCCACGACTCAACCGGCGACTCTCGCACGGCGGCCGGTACCGTCCGGTCATGCTGATCTGCGAAACGGTCAATATCTGTAACAACGATTGCATCATCTGCCCGTACTCCCGGCATGGACGCGACAAGCACGTCATGACGATGGAGGTGTTCGATCGCGTGATCGCTGAGTACGCGTCGATCGGCGGCGGATTTCTCTCACTGACGCCGATGGTGGGTGAGGTGTTTCTCGATCGCTTCCTCTCCGAGCGGATCGAGCGGGCGACGGCCTGCCCCGTGATTCGCGGAGTGAGCATCACGACCAATGCGACCCATGCCGACCGGTTCGCGCCGGCCGAACTCGCCACCATGGTCCGGAAATTGTGCAAGGTACAGATCTCCATCTATGGCATCGATGCCGAGGAGCATCGAGCGTTGACCCGGCGAGACGACCACGGCCGCGTCGTGCGGTCGGTGAAGGCGCTCATCGACGCCTGTGATCGCCCGGAGAAGCTGTCGCTCGCCGTTCGGGTCTTGCGACCGCGAGACGACCGCGAAGTCAGGGAGTGGGGTCGGGCCACCTTCGGCGAGACCATTGCCGTGTCGTCAGCGACCGCTCGGTACTCCAACTGGGGTGGGTTTTTCGACGTCGGCACACATCTGCCGATGGGGGCAGAATGGCTTCCCGCTCGGGACAATACCCGACAGTGCCTGATCCCGATCGTCGCGTACCAGGTGTTCGTCAACGGCGACGTGAGCTTCTGCCCCTGTTGCGATCACGCTGCGCACTCCGACTTCGCCCTGGGTAACATCGGCAGGCAGTCGCTGGCGGAGATCTGCAACGCTCCCAGGGTTCGGGAGCTCTGGTCGGAAACGGAGGGCGGGAACCTACCGGAACCGTGTCGCACATGCACGTTCCACGTGCCGGTCGAGACCGTCGAGGACCATGCGTACGTGTTCCAGGAGCCATTGCGTTTCATCGGAGGATGATCGAATGACCGAAGGCCACGGAAGGACCCCGGCCACGCACCATCGTGGCCACCGACACGGCTGGCTTCGTTTTCACTCCCATCACT
>JBJSXB010000132.1:0-3467 GCA_046086245.1 Planctomycetaceae bacterium
CGTCGTATCCCTTCTCCCGACAATCCTTTCCGACCGCTGCAGGTGACGCCCCCATGAGCACCGCCGCCCAGTCACCCCTGGCCGCCACCGTCGACAAGCTCCTCAAGGTGGCGCTCGACAACGGGGCCAGCGAACTGCGCCTCTCCGGCAACGTGCCGCCGATGCTCAAGATCAACGATCAGGTGCGGCCGCTGAAGGTCAAGGCCTTGTCGGCGGAGGAGGTGGAGTCGCTGTTGATGGCGATCCTGCCTCCCGGGGGTGATCCGTCGAAGTTCGTGTTCACGTCCGGGCTCGGGCGCTATGCCGCCGGGCTGGTGGACGTGTCGGGCACGAAGGTGCTCGTCCTCCGGCCCGCCACTGCCGCCGACGAGCCGGCCGGGGCGGGCGGGGGCGACGGGGCCCTCGAACTCGACATCACCTCCGACGGTCCCGGCGAAATCCGCGGTGCCACGCCCTCCGATCCCTCGGCCGCCTACGCGATGCCCAAGGCGGTGGTGGGCACGATCCAGATCGACAAGCTGCTCACCGCCGCCGTCAAGAACGGCGTCAGCGACATCCACATCACCGCCGGGCTGCCGCCGGTGTTCCGCATCGACGGCGGCATGCGGCCGCAGAACACCAAGGTGCTCACGCCCGACGACACCAACGGCTTGATGAAGGCGATCACCCCGGAGCGTTGCCAGGCGGAGCTCGCCGAGAAGGGGGGCTGCGATTTCGGCTTCGCGTTCGGCGACATGGCCCGCTTCCGCGTGAGCGTCTTCAAGCAGCGCGGCACGATCGCGATGGTGTTGCGGCAGATCCCCAACAAGATGCTCACCCCCGAGCAGCTCGGCGTGCCGGAGGTCTGCAAGAAGATGGTCTGCCGGCCGCGCGGCCTGTTTCTCGTGACCGGGCCGACCGGGTCGGGCAAGAGCACCACGCTCGCCAGCCTCATCAACTTCATCAACGAGACGCACGACCACCACATCATCACGGTCGAGGATCCGATCGAGTTCTACCACCAGAGCAAGAAGAGCACGGTCAACCAGCGCGAGATCGGCGTCGACGTGCACAGCTTCTCCGAGGCGCTCCGGCGGGCGCTGCGGCAGGATCCCGACGTGATCCTCGTCGGCGAGTTGCGCGACCTGGAGACGATCGAGGCGGCGATCTCCGCCGCCGAGACCGGCCACGTGGTGTTCGGCACGCTCCACACGTCGGGGGCACAGGGCACCGTCAACCGCATCATCGACGCTTTCCCCACCAGCCAGCAGGAGCAGATCCGCACCCAGCTCTCGACGGCGATCATCGGCGTCGTCTCGCAGGCGCTGTTGCCGAAGATCGGCGGCGGCCGCGTGGCGGCCTACGAGGTGCTTGTCTGCACCCCCGCGATCGGCAATCTGATCCGCGAGAACACGACGTTCCGCATCAACTCCGCGATCCAGACCGGTGCCAAGCTCGGCATGCAGCTGCTCGACGACCATCTCTTCCGCCTCTGGAACGAGAAGAAGGTGAGCGAGGAGGCGGTGATCGGCCGGGCCCAATCTCCCGACGACCTGGCGATGCGAATCGCCAACGCCAAGCGCGGCGTCTTCGACGACGAGGAAGACATCGCGCGCAAGGCGAAGATGGAGCACTAGGTCATGGCACTCAAGCGGCTCGGCCAGATCCTCCTCGACCTCGGCCTCTGCGACGAGCAGCAACTCGCCCTGATGCTCGAGGAGCAGCAGACCCGAGGTGGCGAGCTGCTCGGCAAGGTGGGGCTGTCGCTCGGGTTCTTCTCCGAGGAGCAGCTCGGCGAGGCGCTCGCCGAGCAGTGGAACACCACCTTCGTCACGCTCTACGACCGGACGATCCCCGCCGAGGTGCTCAAGCTCGTCAGCGAGCCGATGGCACAGCTCTACCGGGTGATCCCCCTGGAACTGTCGGGTGATCGCCTCACCGTGGCCACGGCGGAGCCGCAGAAGATCCAGATCGCCGACGAGCTGCGCACGTTCCTCGGCTACGACATCCACAACTGCGTCGCCACCGAGGCGGAGATCAACAAGGCGATCGAGAAGTACTACTCGGCCGACACCGAGAGCGTGGAGTCGCTCGTCGAATCGCTCGAGGCCGACACCGACCTCGCCGCCGCGGCGGCCGCCGCCGGCAACGAGGGGGTGACCGACCTGACGAGCGTCGAGGCGCTCGCCGAGAGCGCGCCTGTGCGCAAGCTGCTCAACATGGTGCTGCTGCTGGCGATCCGCGACGGCGCCAGCGACATCCACTTCGAGCCGTTCGAGACGGAGTTCCGCATCCGCCTCAAGAGCGAGGGGGTGCTGCAGGAGATGGTGCCGCCGCCGAAGCACCTCGCCTTCGCGATCACGACCCGCATCAAGGTGATGGCCAACCTCGACATCGCCGAGCGCCGCCTGCCGCAGGACGGCCGCATCGAGCTCAACGTCGGCGGCCATCCGGTCGATCTGCGGGTGAGCGTGCTGCCGACCCTGTTCGGCGAGAGCGTGGTGATGCGGGTGCTCGACCGGGGCGTGGTGTCGCTCGATCTCGACAAGATCGGGATGGCACCGGCGATGCTGCGGCAGTTCCGCGACGTCATGAAGCGGCCCAACGGCATCATCCTCGTGACCGGGCCCACCGGCTCGGGGAAGACGACCACGCTCTACTCGGCCCTTTCCGAGCTCAACGACATCGAGGACAAGCTGATCACCACCGAAGACCCGGTGGAGTACGACATCGACGGCATCGTCCAGGTGCAGATCGACTCCGAGATCGGCAACACCTTCGCCCACTGCCTGCGGTCGATCCTCCGCCAGGATCCCGACCGGATCCTCGTCGGCGAGATCCGCGACGTGGAGACGGCCGAGATCGCCGTCCAGGCGAGCCTCACCGGCCACATGGTGTTTTCCACGCTCCACACCAACGACAGCCCCGCCACCGTCACGCGCCTGCGCGACATGGGGGTGCCGCCGTTTTTGATCACCGCCACCGTCGAGGCGATCCTCGCCCAGCGGCTGGTGCGCCGGATCTGCGCCAATTGCAAGGAGGAGGTCGTCCCGGGCGCCGACATCATCGCCGACCTGGAGCTGACCAGCGACCAGCTGCAGGGCAAGAAGTTCTACCGGGGCAAGGGGTGCGAGAAGTGCAATCGCACCGGCTACAAGGGACGGATGGGGCTCTACGAGCTGCTCATGGTCAACGACGACCTCCGCACCCTCATCGCCCGTAATGCCTCCACGGAGGAATTGCGCAATCTGGCCCGCAAGCAGGGGATGGTCACGCTCCGCGACTCCGGCATGGAAGCGGTGTTCGCGGGCATGACCACCGCCGAGGAAGTCATCCGCGAGACGATTCTGGAGGCCTGACGATGCCCACCTTCCAGTTCGAAGCCATCGACGCCGCCACGGGCCGTCCGATCAAGGACGTGGTCGAGGCCCCCAGCGAGGCCGAAGCCCAGGCCACGATCCGCGCCATGGGCTACATGGTGACGAAGC
>JBJSXB010000133.1:0-4674 GCA_046086245.1 Planctomycetaceae bacterium
CGCGTCAGGCCGATGCCCTCGGCGCCGAAGGCGATCGCGTGCCGGACCTGCTCGGGGGTGTCGGCATTGGTGCGGAGACCGAGCTTCCGATGCTTGTCGGCGAGCCGCATGATGAAGTCGTAGTACTGAAAGACGTGCGAATCCTCCGGGCGCATCGAGCGGGTGATGAGCACCTGCTTGAGCTCGCTGTCGGCGGTCTTGATCGCCCCACCGAACACCTCGCCGGTGCTGCCGTTGATCGAGATCGCGTCTCCCTCGCGGAGCGTGGTGCCCGCGCAGGTGAGCGTCCCGCGGGCGTAGTCGATGACCAGCGCCCCGGCGCCCGCGACGCACACCTTGCCCATCTGCCGGGCGACGAGCGCCGCGTGGCTCGACACCCCGCCGCGGCTGGTGAGGATTCCCTCGGCGGCGATCATCCCGCGGAGATCCTCGGGGCTCGTCTCGATCCGTGCCAGGACCACCTTCTGCCCCTTCGCCGACAGTTCCTCCGCCTTGGCGGCGGTGAACACCAACTGGCCGGTGGCGGCGCCCGGACCGGCCGGCAGGCCGGTGGTGAGGAGACGCCCCGAACGCCGCGCCGCCTCGTAGTCGTGGCGATCGAAGATCGGCGCGAGGAGTTGCGACAGCGCGTCGGGGTCGGCCGATTGGATCGCGTGCTCGGGCGTCATCAACTTCTGCTTGACCATGTCGTGGGCGATCTTCACGTAGGCCAGCGCGGTCCGCTTTCCGTGCCGCGTCTGCAGCATGTAGAGCTTCTTCTTCTCGACGGTGAACTCGAAGTCCTGGACGTCACCGAACTTCTTCTCGAGACGTTCGCGCACCTTCTCCAGCTGCTTGTAGGTGCCGGCGAAGCCCGGGTCGTCGGCCATCGCCAGCACCGGCTTCGGCGTACGCACGCCGGCGACGACGTCTTCCCCTTGGGCGTTGACGAGGTATTCACCGTAGAACACGTCCTCACCGGTGGCCGGGTCGCGCGTGAAGGCCACACCGGTGGCGCAGTCGTCGCCCATGTTGCCGAATACCATGCTCTGCACGTTGACGGCGGTGCCCCACTCGTCGGGGATCTTGTACTTGCGCCGGTAGACGATCGCGCGGTCGTTCATCCAACTGCCGAACACCGCCCCCACCGCGCCGAGCAACTGCTCGAACGGATCCTGGGGAAAGGCCTTCCGCGTGCGCTCCTTGATGAGGGCCAGATAGCGGCGGATCAGCTCGCGGAGATCCTCCGCCGAGAGGTCGGTGTCCTCGTGGACGCCGCGCTGGTGCTTGAGCTTCTCCATCACCTCCTCGAACGGCTCGTGCTCGTTCTCATGCCGTTTCTGCACCCCCATCACCACGTCGCCGTACATCTGGATGAAGCGGCGGTAGGAGTCGTAGGCGAAACGGGGGTTGCCGGTGGCGGCGGCCAGGCCCTCGACCGAGCGGTCGTTGAGGCCGAGGTTGAGGATCGTGTCCATCATCCCCGGCATGCTGTCGCGGGCCCCGGAGCGGACGCTGACCAGGAGCGGATGCGACGGATCGCCGAACTTCTTGCCGGTCTCCTTCTCCAGGAGCCGGACGAACGAGCGGACCTCGTCCTCGAGGCCGGCGGGAAACTTCTTGTGGTTGGCGTAGTAGTCGATGCAGACGGCGGTGGTGATCGTGAACCCGGGGGGCACCGGCAGGCCGATCTTCGTCATCTGCGCGAGGTTGGCCCCCTTGCCACCGAGGAGCGGCTTCATCGTGCCGTCGCCATCGCAGCGGTCGGCGCCGAAGTAGTAGATCATTCGGCCCGGCTTGCCGGTCTTGCCTCCGCTCTTCGGGGTCGCCTTGGCGGGGCGACTGGCGGACTTCTTGGAGGCGGACTTCTTTCCGGTGGTGGCCATGGGCGGGGCGGGGCCTTTCGGAGGGGGAAACAGGCGGGTTTTTCGTGAAATCGTGCCGGAATCTACGGCCGCGAACGGGCCTCCGTCAACGCGTCGCGGCGCGCGCGGGGGGATCCCTCCCGCGGCGGCTACACTGGGGCACTCCGGCCACCACTCGCCTCCGTGCCGACTGCCGCCGGCCCACGGCCATGACCATCGTGTCTCCCGCCCTGCCGGCCGCCGTCGTCGTCCTCGCCGCCGTGCTCGTCGGGCTGGTATCGCTCGACTCTCCGACAGCCAACGCCACGGACGACGGTGTATCTGGCGTCGCAGACGACGGGGTAGCTGGCGTCGCAGACGACGGCGCGAACGCGCGACGGATCCTCGCCCGGTCCTGCTACGCCTGCCATGGTCCCGACGCCACGGCGCGACAGGCCGGCCTGCGGCTCGATGACCTGGCCAGTGCCACCCGTCCGACACCCGGCGGCACGATCGCGATCGTGCCCGGCGACGCGGCGGCGAGTGAGTTGCTGCGGCGCATCGACAGCGATGATCCGGCCACCGTGATGCCGCCGCCCGACGGCCGGCACCCGCTCTCCGCCGCCGACCGCGGCCTGATCCGCCGCTGGATCGCCGGCGGCGCGCCGGGGTCCGACCACTGGTCGGACCGGCCGCCGGTCCGACCCGGCCTGCCGGAGGAGGGGCCGGGGTGGCTCGACCGGGCGCTCGAGCGGCGGGCCGGGGCCGCGGGGCTCGTGCCCGCGCCGCCGGCCGACCCCGTCACCGCGGTGCGCCGGCTGTACTTCGATCTCACCGGCATCCCGCCGAGCCCGGAAGAGACCGACGCATTCCTCGCCGACGGTGATCCCGACGGTTGGGAGCGACTCGTCGATCGGTTGCTCGCCGGCCCGCGCCACGCCGAGCGGATGGCGTCGTGGTGGCTCGACCAGGTGCGCTACGCCGATACCGTCGGCTACCACGGCGACCAGGACCACAGTGCCGGCCCCTACCGCGACTGGGTCATCAAGGCCTTCCTCGACGACATGCCCTTCGACCGCTTCACCGTCCTCCAGTTGGCCGGCGACCTGGTGGCGCCGCTGCCGGGGGAGCATCCCGATGATCGCGATCTCGCCGCCTGCTACAACCGGCTTCTGCAGACCAGCCACGAGGGCGGTGTCCAAACGCGCGAGTATCGGGCGATCTACCAGGCCGACCGGGTGCGGAATCTGTCCACGGTGTGGATGGCGGCGACCGTCGGTTGTGCGCAGTGCCACGACCACAAGTTCGACCCCTACACCGCGCACGACTTCCACGCGCTCGGCGCGTTTTTCGCCGACGTCGACGACGAACGCCACTTCACCGACGGCAGCAACGCCCTCCCGACACGGCGTGAGCCGCAGCGGCGCGTCGTGCCGCCGTTCGCGCGCCGGCGCGCGGCCGATCTCGACACCCGCATCGCCGCACTCGATGCGGCGCTGCCACCGCTCGTGCTGCCCCCGCGGGCCCCGCCGGAGGCACCCTAGGAGGAGGCGACCGTGGCGCGGCGCCTGGAGCGGCAACGGCTCGCCGCCGAGCGCGAGGCGCTCGAGGAGCCCGTGATGGTCACCAGGGCGCTGGCGGAGCCGCGGACGGTGCGGCTGCTGCCGCGGGGCGATTGGCTCGACGAATCGGGCCCGGTGGTTCTCCCGGCGGTGCCCGCGGGGCTGGGGCGCATCGCCCGCGACCGGCGTGCCGACCGCGCCGACCTGGCGGCGTGGCTCGTCGCGCCCGTGGCCGGCGGCGGACGCGGCGAGTTCACCGCGCGGGTGATCGCCAACCGCGTCTGGGCGATCGCGTTCGGTGCCGGGCTGTGCCGCTCCGCCGGCGATTTCGGCGTCCAGGGTGAACCGCCCGATCATCCCGAGGTGCTCGACGGTCTGGCGATCGAGCTCGTGGACGGCGGGTGGAGCGTGCGACGGCTGCTGCGGTCGATCGTCACCAGCCGAGCCTACCGCCGCTCGAGCGCCGATGCGGCGTCGCTGGCGCGCGACCCCGACAATCGACTGCTCGCCCGGCAGGACCGCTGGCGGCTCCCCGCCGAGCATGTCCGCGACACCGTGCTGGCGGTCAGCGGTCTGCTCGAGGAACGGCTCGGCGGGCCGACGAGCCATCCCTACCAGCCGGCCGGTCACTACCGGCTGCTCAACTTCCCGCAGCGCGAGTACCACGCCGACGGCGATTGGCGCCAGTGGCGGCGCGGCGTCTACGTCCACTGGCAGCGGACCTTCCTCCATCCCCAGTTGGCGGCGTTCGATGCGCCGTCGCGCGAGGAATGCACCGTCGCCCGACCGCGCTCGAGCACCCCGCGCGCGGCGCTGGTGCTGCTCAACGACCCGACCTTCGTCGAGGCGGCGCGCAAGCTGGCGGAGGGAACGCTGCGGCATGCTGCGGCGGACGACCGGGCACGCCTCGACTGGCTGTGGCGACGGGTGCTCTCCCGGCCGCCGACGGCGGACGAGACGGCGATCGTGCTGCCGTTGCTCGCCCGGCGCCGGACGGCGGCGGCCGCCGACGAGGCGGGATCGGCCGCCCTCGCGGCCGTCGGGATCGCCGCGCGCGATCCGTCGATCCCCGTCGGCGAGCTGGCCGCCTGGACCGCCGTGGCCCGCACCCTCCTCAACCTCCACGAGGCGACGGCGCGACCATAGCCCTGCCGATGGCCACATTCGATCTCCACCGCCGCACCTTCCTCCGCGCCCAGGGGCTCGCCCTCGGGGCGACGGCGCTGGGCGTGTTCGCCGCCCGCGACGCCGCCGCCTCCCCCGGGCGTGCGCCGCTGGCCGGGTTGCCC
>JBJSXB010000134.1:0-3042 GCA_046086245.1 Planctomycetaceae bacterium
GGCACCTTCGGCCACCACGCCGAAGCCGCCGCGGTCTCCGTCGGCGGCCTCGCGCCACTGCGCCGCCAGGAGCCGGCCGATCGGCCGGCCGCGGTACCAGTCGTAGGTGATGCCGTCGGGCTCGCTCTCCAAGACGATCGACCCGGTGGTGCCGACACGGCAGCGGCCGGCGGCGCGGAGCCGGTAGCGGCGGCCGGCGACCAGGCGCACGCCGCCGTTCTGCCAGCCACGATCGGCCGCGACGGCGATGCGGGTGGCGGCATCGGCCGCGGGGCCGACGCTCCAGTCGATCGCCATCCGCGCGGTGTCGTAGCCATAGTCGAGATCGTCGAGAAAGGCGTCGAAGTCGCGGGCGGCTCGCCGGGCGTCGAACCCCGGAGTCGCCGCCAGGCGGGCGTTGAAGTCGGCGCGGATCGAACGGCGTTCCGCGGTGGCGAACGGGCCGGCGTGCGCCGGATGCGTGGCGAGCAATGCGACGGCCGCCCAGCTCGAGGCATAGGCGGGGATCGACCGGTGCGCCGACGGCGGTTGGGCGAGGACTTCCGCCAGCCCGGGGCGGCGCCCGTCACGGCGGAGTCGGTCGAGCGCTTCGATGCGGCCCAGCTGTTCGACGTCGGCGGCGCGGCGCGGAATCGGCGTCGGGACCAACCGGCCGGCGTCGAGGCGGTGCGTCGCCAGGTACTCGGCGATCCCCTCGGTGTACCAGGGGGGAGGATCGGCGGCTTTGACGGTGAGCGTGAAGGCGTGAACGCCCTCGTGGAGGAGCAGATGCCGTCGGTAGGCGGGGTTCGACTGCTCGGCGAGCCAGAAACGGTTGCGGTCGCAAAACCCGTTGACGAAATCGGGCACGCTCCCGTCGACGGGCAGCAACCCCGCCGCGCGGAACGTCTCGCGATCCACCACCAGCGACCCGCACGCGCGCCAGCCGGCATGGTCGGCGGGATCGACGCCGAAATGGCGGCACCAGACGACGAACGCCTCGTCGAACAGCCCCGGCAGTTCGTCGATGCCGTCGCCGGGGCGGCGCGGCACGTCGGTGATCAGGGAGAGATGACGCCCCTCGACGACGCGCAGGTCGGCGCGACGCGCGGCGGCGACGAGGGGTTCGACCGCGACCCGTTCGGCGTCCCCGGCGCAGGCGATGGTCGCCACCCATGGAACGACCGCCAGCCAGATGCCGCGCGTGCCCATCGACACCACCCTTCCCCGGGCCGATCCCGCTCCGCCGGCCTTCAGCCAGACCGCCCAGTTCACCCGGTCGATCGGCTGCGGACAAGGCCGCGCGGCGTCCGCGCGACAAAGTCACAGCCGCCGACCCGAACCGCCGAATCAACCTTGGGCGGTACGGCACCCAGCCCTCGCCCGGGGAGGATCGACGGTGGAGGTAGGCGGACCGGCGCGGCGAGTCGATGGCGCGACTGCGCGCGAGCGGCTGGGGATCGCCTGCGTGGCGGTGCTCATGGCGCTCGTGGCCGCCGGCGTGCGCGCCGCCGATGCCGTGAGCCCTTGGGCCAATGGCGGCGCTTCCGCGACGGCCAAGACCACCGACACCGACGGCAAAGCCCCGGCGCCCGGCAGCGCCGCCACCGCCGGCAGCGGCAGCGCCGCGATGATCGCCGCCGTGCCGATCGCGCAGGCGATGGCGTTTCCCGGCGCGATCATCCAGGGAGGGACGATTCCGCCGGGATGGCAGCCGCAAGCGGTGTCGTGGCCGGCGATCGGGCCCGACGGCCGTGCGACGTCGATGGTGGTCGCCCCCACGTACACGTTCACCTACGCGGTCGGCCCCCCGGTGATGCTGGCGACGCCGGTGAACCGGCCGCAGGCGGTGATGCGTCCGGTGGCCGCGCCGGGTTGGAACTACGCCGCCCAATCCGCGCCGCCGCAGCCATACCAACTGCCGGCAGCGGTGGCACCGGTCGCGATGCCCTGGCAATACCCCGCCGGCTCGCCGGCGCTTGCCGGCACGCCGATCGTGCCCCCCGGTCCACCGCCGCCGGTCTACGCGCCCGCACCTCCGCCGCTCCCTCCGCCGATCTACGCCGGGATGCCGCCGCAGGGGCCGCCCCCTGTCGGGCCGCCACCGTTCATCCAGGGTCAACCCGATCAATGGGGGCCGGGCAGCGTCGCGGCAGCGCCCCCGCCGAACGTCGGCCAGCCAGCGCCGGTCGGTCAGTCGTTGGCCACGGTCGCCCCGGCGGCGATCGCCGGCACCGCGGCGCTGGCGGGGCAAAGCCCGGCCGTGCCGCCGGCCGCACCCCCGGCGACGCGGATGGTGCCGGTGGCCTCGGGGGGCGATCCGACGGCGCCTTCGAACTCGCCGCAGTCGACTGCCGCGCCTTCTGCGCGGGCCTCGAGCGTGCATACCTGGCGCGTCGTCGGCGTGCACGACGGCGACACGATCACCTGCCTCGACGAGAACAACGTGCAGCAGAAGGTGCGGCTGGCGGAGATCGACGCCCCGGAGATCGGTCAGGCCTACGGCAAGGTCTCGCGCGAGGCGCTGGCCGATCTGGTGTTCGGCAAGACCGTCCAGGTGATCGATCAGGGGAAGGATCGCTATGGCCGCTGGATCGGCCGCGTGACCGTCGGTGGCACCGACGTCAATCGCCAGCTCGTCGCCACGGGCAACGCCTGGCATTACGCCGCCTACTCCCAGGACGCCGCGCTTGCGGGACTGCAGGCCCAAGCCCAGGCGCAACGCATGGGCCTGTGGGCGCAGGCCGACCCGACTCCCCCCTGGGACTACCGCAAGGCGGGCCAGCAGCCGGCCACCACCTGATCCGTCGATCCCGCCAATCGACGGAGGCCGGAGGGAGCGTCCGACGACGGGACGTGGTCAGCCCCGACCGCCCTCGAGCGGCCGACGGCGGCAGGTCGCGCCGGCGATCCGCAGTGCCGGAGTCAACGCAGTGCCGGAGTCAACGCAGTGCCGGAGTCAACGCAGTGCCGGAGTCAACGCAGTGCCGGAGTCAACGCAGTGCCGGAGTCAACGCAGTGCAGGAGTCAACGCAGTGCCGGAGTCAACGCAATGCCGGAGTC
>JBJSXB010000135.1:0-25132 GCA_046086245.1 Planctomycetaceae bacterium
AGCGGCGGGCAAGTTCCCCGGCGGCTTCCTCAAGCGGGAAGGCCGGCCCACCCTCAAGGAAACACTCACCAGCCGGCTCATGGACCGGCCGATTCGGCCGCTCTTTCCCGAGGGCTTCTACGACGAGGTACAGGTGCAGGCCAACGTGTTGGCCAGCGACCGCCAGAACGACCCCGACGTGCTCGCCATGATCGGCGCCTCGGCGGCCCTCTGCATCTCCCCCCTGCCCTTCCGCGGCCCGCTGGGCAGCGTGCGGCTGGCGCAGATCGACGGTCGCTTCGTCCCCTTCCCGACGCTCGACCAGCTCGAGGAGAGCGACCTTGACCTCGTGGTCTCCGGTAGCCCGACGGCCGTCCTCATGATCGAGGGCTTCGCCCGCGAGATGCCCGAGGACCGGATGCTCCAGGCCCTCGATGAGGCCCACCGCATCATCCGCACGCTCTGCGAGATGCAGGAGGAACTCGTCCGCAAGGCCGGCAAGCCGAAGAAGGAATACGTGCTCGCCGACTACTCCGCCCTCCGCGACCGGCTCACCCAGGGCTACCTGGGCGAGCTCAAGGCCGCCAAGGCGATCGGCGGCAAGCAGGACCGTGGCCAGGCCGTGAAGGCGCTGCGGGAGCGGGCCAAGGCCGAGGTGGTGCCGACCGAGCTGGCCTTCGGCTTCAAGCCGGGGGCCGCCGGAGGCATCAGCGACGCCGACTTCGCCCACGTCTGGCACGGGCTGGAAGAGCGGGCGGTCCGCGAGCTGATCCTCGAGGGCAAGCGTCCCGACGGCCGCGACTACAAGTCGCTGCGGCCGCTCCACTGCGAGGTGGACCTGCTGCCGCGGGTGCACGGCTCGGCTCTCTTCCAGCGGGGCGAGACGCAGGCCCTCGTGACCATCACGCTTGGCACCGGCAAGGACGAGCAGCGGGTGGACGGGCTGATCGACGAGTACTCGAAGAAGTTCATGCTCGACTACTACTTTCCCTCCTACTCGGTGGGAGAAGTGCGGCCGATCCGTGGGCCGGGCCGTCGCGAGATCGGCCACGGGGCCCTCGCGGAGCGGAGCGTGAAGCCGGTGCTGCCCGATCCCGATCAGTTTCCCTACACGATCCGCGTGATCTCCGACATCCTCGAGTCGAACGGCTCCAGTTCGATGGCGTCGGTCTGCGGGGCGACTCTCGGCCTGATGGCCGCGGGCGTGCCGATCACCAATCCGGTGGCCGGCATCTCGGTGGGATTGGTGAAGCAATCCGAGCAGCAGTGGAAGCTGCTGACGGACATTATCGGCGACGAAGACCACTACGGCGACATGGATTTCAAGATCGCCGGGTCGCACAAGGGCATCACCGGCATCCAACTCGATCTCAAGATCGACGGCATCTCACCGCCGATCATCGAGGCCACGCTGCGGCAATCCCGCGAGGCCCGGCTGGAGATCCTCCGGGCGATGCTCTCGGCGATCCGTCGGCCGCGTGCCGAGATCTCGGTGCACGCCCCGCGCCTCCTGCGGACGCGCATCGATCCCGACAAGATCGGCCTTCTCATCGGTCCCGGCGGAAAGACGATCCGCGCGATCCAGGAGTCGACCGGCGCGAGCATCGAAGTCGAGGACGACGGCACCGTGACGGTGGCCAGCCATGACGCCGAAGGGGCGATGGCCGCGATGGCCAAGGTCGAGGCGCTCACCGCCAGCATCCAGGTGGGGCGGATCTACGAGGGTCGGGTGACGAGCGTGAAGGACTTCGGGGCGTTCGTCGAGTTGGTGCCCGGCAAGGACGGCCTGTGCCACATCAGCGAGCTGTCCGACGAATACGTCGCCAGTGTCGCGGATGTGTGCCGTGTCGGTGACATCATGCGTGTCAAGGTGATCGCGGTCGACGATCAGGACCGTGTCAAGCTCAGCCGCAAGGTGGCGATGCGGGAGTTGGCGGAGAAGGCATCGCAGCCGGGATCCGATTCGTGACCGACACCGTGTCCGGGGCGACGGCCGGGGAGCGGACGCATGCTCCCCGGCCGTACCCGACCCGGTGGGCGTGGCCGACGCGGTTCCCGTGCGGCGGGGCGGTGCCGGCCGACGGCGGCGTGCGAGCGGATGCCACGGGCGCAGGCTCCACGGGCGCCAACGACGGGGGACCGGACGCGCGGGGCAGCGGTGGGGGGTGGCCGACCATGGAGATTGTCGAGGAGGGCGGCACGGCCGGCCCGGCGGAGGTCTACGCGGAGTTGGCGGCGCTCGTCGGTGCCCTCGCCCACGAGATCCGCAACCCGTTGTCGACGATCAAGCTCAACATGGACCTGCTCGCCGAGGATTTCGAGAACACCGATCCCGCGTCGCCCACGAAGCAGCGCGATCGCCGTGCTCGGGCGAAGATCGACGTCGTCCGTCAGGAGTGCGACCGGCTCCAGAAACTTCTCGGGGATTTTCTCGACTTCGCCCGTCAGGAATCGCTCCATCTCGAGCCGGGCAACCTCAACACCGAGGTCGAGCAACTCCTCGATTTCTTCGCGCCGCGGGCCGCCGACGCCCAGGTGGAGATCGTCCGCTATCTCGATCCCGAACTGCCGACGGTGCGGCTCGACCGTGATTCGTTTCGCTCCGCGGTCCTCAATCTTCTCATCAACGGGGTGCAGGCCCTCGAAAGTGGAGGCCAGATCGTCGTCCGGACACGCCCCGCGGGACTGGGCGTCGTGCTCGAGCTGATCGACACCGGGCCGGGCATGGACGCCGAGACGCTCGCCAAGGTGTTCCGGGCGTTCTATTCGACGAAACAGGGAGGCTCCGGACTCGGGTTGCCGACGTCGCGGAAGATCATCGAGGCCCATGGCGGTACGATCGACATCGAAAGCGCGCCGCGAAGGGGCACGCGGGTGACGATCTGGCTTCCCGCCCCTCCCCGCCTGCCGACCTCCGACCAGGCCCGCGCCATGGAGCATCGCGTCGCCGATCCCCCGGTGCCCGGTCGAGCGGAGGGCGGTCATGGGCGGAACGCGGCACGGTCGGCGTTGCCCGCCTGAGCGCGAGCGGCGGCCCGTCGGCGCCGGCTGTTTCCGGGCGAGGATCGTGCCGCAGGGCTCCGGCGGGACGACCCGGCAAAACTGGACGATCGCCGCCCGGCGGCCGTACGATCCGGGGCATGAGCAGCGAAGCAGCGACCATGGATCAGCCGACGGTGTCGACCGGTGACGGGGGTGCCCAGAGGCTCGTGCGCGTGCTCGTCGTCGACAACGACATCGTCCACGCCCGGACGATGGGCGAGGGGCTCAGCCGGCTCGGATACCAGTGCGCGGTCGCCGGCAGCGGCAACGAAGGGGCGAAGCGACTCGAGGCCGAGACCTACGACGTCGTCGTCACCGACCTGATGATGAACGACATCGGCGGTCTGGAGATACTCGCCCGCGCCAAACGCGCGGCGCCGGAGACCGAGGTGATCGTCGTCACCGGCCACGGCACGGTGCCCTCCGCCGTCGCCGCGATGCAGCAGGGGGCTTTCACCTACCTGCAGAAACCGCTCGATCTCGGCCACCTGCGCACCGCGGTCGACCGCGCCTCCGAGGGGGTGCGCCTGAAGCGGCAGAATCTCGAACTGCATCAGCGGCTCGACGAGAAATTCGGATTCGAGGGGGTGGTCGGTTCCAGTCCTCAGATGCTCGCGTTGATCGATCGGCTCAAGCGGATCGCCCCCACCGACGCCACCGTCCTCATCCAGGGCGAGACCGGAACCGGCAAGGAACTGGTGGCGCAGGCGATCCACCAGAACAGTCCGCGGAAGAGCAAGCCGTTCGTGGCGCTCAATTGCGCGGCCTTGAGCGAGAACATCCTCGAGAGTGAATTGTTCGGCCACGTCCGCGGCGCCTTCACCGACGCATCGAGCGATCGGGTGGGGAAGTTCGAATACGCCAACGGCGGCACGCTGTTCCTCGACGAGGTCGGCGACATGCCGATGGCGACGCAGATCAAGCTGCTGCGGGTGCTGGAGTCGGCGGAGATCACGCGTGTCGGCTCGAATGCGCCGGTGCGGGTCAACGTGCGGATCCTTTCGGCGACGAATCGCAATCTCGAGGAGGCGGTCGCGACCAACGCCTTTCGCAACGATCTCTATCATCGCCTCAAGGTCGTGACGATCGGTATCCCGAGCCTCCGGGACCGAGCCGCCGATATCCCGTTGCTCATCGAGCATTTCATGCGGCAGTTCGCCCGCCGTCATGGCAAGGTGATCAAGGGGATGTCCCTTTCCGCCCGAATCAAGCTCGGCGCCTACGCGTGGCCGGGCAACGTGCGTCAGCTGCGGAACGTGATCGAGAGCATGGTCGTGGTCGATTGCGACGAATCGCTCGATGTGGACGACCTGCCGCTGGAGCTCGACCCGGCGGTACCAGCCGATCGGACGGCCGACGGAACGGCTGACGGGACGGCCGTCGGCGGCGCGGCGGTCGGCTCGGCACCGAGCCCGCATTCGTTGTCGGCGTTGGTGGGCCGGCCGCTCGAGGAAGTGGAGCGCATCTTCATCGCCGAGACGCTGAAGCTGACCGGCGGCAACCGCGAGCAAGCGGCGGAGTTGCTCGGCATCGGCGAGCGGACCTTGTACCGCAAGATCAAGGAATTCCAGCTCTCCTGACCGCCGGACCACCGGCCGGCACCTCGGCTGCCGGTGCCGGACGTGCCGCCGATCGCGAGTCGCCGCCCCCATGCCTCGGATCCAGTCGCTCCCCGCTGCCGTCGTCAATCGGATCGCCGCCGGCGAGGTCGTGGAGCGGCCCGCGAGTGTGGTGAAGGAGCTTCTCGAGAACGCCATCGATTCCACGCCGCGCCGGATCGACGTCGCGATCGAGCGCGGTGGCACGGTGCTCGTGCGGGTCGCGGACGACGGCGTTGGCATCGAGGCCGACGATCTGCCGCTGGCGGTGTCCCCGCATGCGACGAGCAAACTGCGCGTCGCCGAGGACCTCGAGCGCATCGCCACGCTCGGATTCCGGGGCGAGGCCCTGGCGTCGATCGGCGCCGTGGCCCGGGTGGTGCTCGCTTCCCGTGCGGCCGGGTCGGAGGTCGGGGCGGTGATCGAGGTCGAGGACGGTCGTATGGCAGCGGTGCGGCCCGAAGGCCGTGCCGGGGGCACGGTCGTGGAGGTGCATCATCTCTTCGGCAACGTGCCCGCCCGCCGTGCGTTTCTGCGCTCGCCCGCCACCGAATGGTCGCATTGCGTCGAAGCGTTCGTCCGCACGGCGCTCGCCCACCCGTCGATCGCGTTCACCCTCACCCACAACGGCCGTCTCGTGCACGACCTGCCCGCCGCCAGCGGATGGCGCGAGCGGATCGCCGCCATGCACGGCCAGGAACTGGCCGCGCGGCTGCTCGATATCGAGGCCCGGGATGGCGACGTCGCCGTCACCGGCCTGGTGGGGCGTCCCGAGGACGACATGGCCAGCGGACGACTCCAGCACTTCTTCGTCGGCGGTCGGCCGTTCCGCGATCGGACGATCCTCCACGCCGTGCACGAGGGATACCGCGGCGTTCTGCTCAGCGGGCGCCAACCGGTGGTCTTTCTCCGATTCGATCTGCCGGCGTCGGCCGTCGACGTGAACGTCCATCCGGCGAAGATGGAGGTGCGCTTCCGGGAACCCGACCGCCTTCATCGTCTCGTCCTCGCCGCGCTCCGCCGTCGTTTTCTCGACGCCGATCTCCGGGCGACCCTCGACGTGACGCGCGTGCCAGGCGGCCAGACGGGCGGGCAGCCCTTCGGGTCTGCGGTCGGCCCAGGGCCCGTGCCGACGGCGTCGCAGGTATGGCAGGAGGCGGGACCTCAGGACGCCGCGCTCCCCTGGCACGCGCCCGACGATCGAGTGCCGGGGCCGCCACCGTGGCGCCGAGCGCCGGCGCCGCTGGCGATGCCGTCGGTGGGTGAGTTCGCGGTGCAGATGCATGGCCGCTACATCGTCGTCGAGACGACGGACGGCATCGAGGTCATCGACCAGCACGCGCTGCACGAACGCGTGCTGTACCAGCGGCTCCGCGACCAGGTGTCGGTGGGCGGGCTCGACGTCCAACCACTGCTCATCCCGGAGCGCGTCGAGGTCACGGCTGCCGAGGCGGAGTTGGTGCGCGACCACGGCACCGCCCTCGCCGAAGCCGGGCTGCGGGTGGAGCCGTTCGGCGGCACCACCGTCGTCGTCACGGCGAAGCCGGCCCTGGTCGGGACGACCTCCGGCGAGGCGATCCTGCGGGAGACGCTCGGGCGATTGAAGGCGTTGTCGGGTACGCCGGCTCCGGGGATGATCGTCGACGAGGTGCTCCACGGTCTCGCCTGCCGAGCGGCGGTGAAAGCCGGAGATCCGCTCAGCCAGCAGGAGGTCGCGGCGCTCGTCTCCGAGCGGCATCGGTGCACCGACGCCCATCACTGCCCCCATGGACGGCCCACGTCGCTCACCCTGACGCGCCAGGAACTCGATCGGCAGTTTCGCCGCACCTGACGCCGGGCCGCACCCGCTCGGACGCCCCCGGAGGAGAAGATGATCTGTGTCGGGATCGCCCGGGGTCGCCATCGCCACGTGATCGCCGAGCATCGGCATCTCGCGGAGAGCGGTGTGAAGCTCGTCGAGTTGAGGCTCGACTACATCCAGGGCAACGTCCAGATCCGGCGCCTGTTGGCCGAACGGCCCTGCCCGGTCGTCGTCACCTGCCGCCGGCCGGCCGACGGCGGGCACTGGACGCGATCGGAGGAGGATCGCTTGTTGGTGTTGCGCACCGCGATCGCCGAGGGTGCGGACTACGTCGATCTCGAGGATGACGTCGCCGGCCGTGTGCCGCGGTATGGTCGCACCAAACGGATCGTCAGCCATCATGACTTCACGGGAACCCCGTCCGATCTCGACAGTCTGCAGCGGCGTTTGGCGGCGCTCGACGCCGATGTCGTCAAGATCGCCACCATGGCGTCCTGTCAGGAGGACAACCTGCGGATGCTCGAGATGGTTCGCGGAGCCGACGTGCCCACGGTGGGGCTCTGCATGGGCGACATCGGCGTTCCGACCCGCGTGCTCTGTGGCCGGTTCGGCGCACCGTTCACGTACGCGACGTTTCACGAGGACCGCCAACTCGCTCCCGGACAGATCGGTTGGCGGCAGATGCGCGACGTCTACCGGTACGACTCGATCGGCCCGGCGACGCGGGTCTACGGTGTGATCGCCGATCCGGTGGCTCACAGCCTGTCCCCCGCCGTGCACAACGCCGCATTGGCACACGCAGGCATCGACGCGGTCTATCTGCCGTTCCGCGTCACGGCCGAGACGCTCGACGAGTTCTTCTTCGAGGCGCACCGCTGGCCGTTGGCGGGGCTAAGCGTCACCCTGCCCCACAAGGAGGCGGTGTTGCGGCACGTGAAGGCGGTCGATCCGCTGGTGCGATCGATCGGTGCCGCCAATACGCTCACGTTCACGGCCGATGGCGTCGTGGCGGCGAACACCGACGCCGACGCGGCGGTGGAGAGCCTGGAGACCACCCTCCGCGAACATGGCCACGAGGGGCTCGTCGACGTCGACGCGGTCAATTCCGCGTTGGTGCTCGGCGCCGGTGGGGCGGCACGCGCGGTCGCGTTCGGTCTCAAACGCCGCAAGATCGACGTCACGGTCGCGGCGCGTACGGTCGATCGGGCCCGGCGGATCGCCGCCGAGGTCGGTTGCAAGGCGGTCGAATGGGCGAGCCGTCACCGGATGCCGTTCGGGTGCGTGGTCAACGCCACTCCCGTGGGCATGCATCCCAACGTCGACGAGTCACCCTTCGAGCGTGAGTACCTCCGCCCCTACATGGTCGTCTTCGACACGGTGTACAATCCGGAGAATACGTTGTTGGTCAAGGAAGCCCGTCAGGCCGGCTGCCGAATCGTCACCGGGGTCGACATGTTCGTGCGCCAGGCGGCGATTCAGTTCCGTATCTGGCACGGACGTGAGGCGCCGGAGAAGGTCATGCGGGAGGCGCTCAAGCGGGCGACCGGGTCGGCCAAACAGCCTGCCTGACACCGCGCGCCGATCCATGCCCACCGTCACGCTCATCGGTTTCCGCGGCACCGGGAAAACGACGGTGGCACGGCTGCTCGCTCAGCGGCTCGGCGTGCCATGGTGGGATGCCGACGTCGAACTCGAGGCGCGAATCGGTCGATCGATCGCCGACCTGGTCGCCACGTGTGGCGAGGCCTCGTTCCGCGCCGAGGAAAGCGTCCAACTGGCAACGCTCTTGGACCGCGGACCCGGAATCGTCGCGACCGGAGGGGGCGTCATCCTCTCACCGGACAACCGGGCACTGATCGGCCGGCTCGGTGGCGCGGTCGTTTGGCTGACCGCCTCGCCGGAGGTGATCAGGCGACGGCTCGCTGTGGATCCCCAGACCGTCCGGCGGCGTCCGGCGCTGCTCGGCGACGATCCGCTGGCCGAGATCGACACGCTGCTGTTGGCACGTGAACCGTTGTATCGGGCTTGTGCCGATCTCGTGGTCGACACCGGGATGCTCCCGCCGGAGGACGTCGCCGCGACGATCGCCACACGGCTTCCAGGTGGCACCGCCGCCCGGGTGCAGCCATGATCCCGTCGACCACCGCCGCGGCGCTCGAGGGTGCGTTCGCCGCGGTGTGCGGCGCGGTGCTCGGGGTCATGGTCGCCCGGGCGGTGGAATGGTTGACCCGTCTCGAGACGGGCGGGCAGCGGACCTGGGCACCGGTGCCGACCTGGCGGGCGCTCGCCGTCGGCGCCGCGATCGGTGCGGGAGTGTGGTGGTGGGAAGTGGTGGCCCGTGGACAGCTTGCCGTGGTCGACGACACCTCTCCCCGCGGAGACCGGCTGTTGCTCCTCCGCCTCGGCACGCACATGATCCTCATCGCCCTGCTGGCGACCGCCTCGTGGATCGACATCCGGCTCCGCGTGATCCCCGACGCGATCACGATCCCGGGCGTTCTCGGGGGAATGGTCGCCGCGTGGGCGGTGCCCGGACACCTGTTGCCGGTCGTCGTCGAGGTGCCGAGAACGTTCACGGTTCCGGCATTGGTTCCGGACGTGCTCGGCGCGGTGGGTGGCTTGGGCACCTCCCCCCTGCCCCCGTGGTGCGCCGCGCGTCCCGCGTGGTCGGGGCTCGTGGTGATGCTGGCCGTCGTCGCGGCGTGGTGGTGGATCTGCACGCCGGCGGGGTACGGTCCCCGGCTCGAGCGCTGGCGTCGCCTCTGCGGGGCGGGATTGGCCCTGTTGATGGTCGCGGCATGGTGGTGGGGGGGCTGGCGTCATGCCGCCCTCATGGCGTCGCTCGCTGGCATCGGTGCCGGCGGCACGCTCGTCTGGGCGACCCGCGCCGGAGCGAGCGCCGCCATGGGACGCGAGGCGATGGGGCTCGGCGACGTCACGCTGATGGCCATGGTGGGAGCGTGGTTGGGTTGGCAGGCGGCCGTGCTTACCTTTTTTCTCGGCGTCTTTCTCGGTGTGGCCGTGGCGACGCTCTGGCACGCGGCGGCGCGCGATCAGGAGATGCCGTTCGGGCCCTGCCTCGCCGCCGGCGCGACGGCGGTGATCGTCGGCTGGCGACCCCTGTGGAGGCTCGTCGCACCCTGGTTCGAACGACCGGCCGAGATGGTCGTGGTGCTGCTGACGGTGGTCGTGCTCACCGGGCTGACGCTGGCGGCGGTCCAGCGCTGGCGTGGCGGCATCCCCGACGGCTGACCGTATCGCGTTCCTGATGGCGGCTCGAGCGGCGGCCGATCGTGGTCGGTCTCGATGCGGGCGGCCTTGTCATGATGGCTTCGTCGCCCTACCATCCCGCCCCTTCCCAGCGGGAGCGATCCGTGCCGGTCCGTCGGTTCCACCGTCGCCGTCCCGCCAGCCGCGCGTGCGTGCTGGTCGGCATCGCGCTGGCCGGTTGCTCGAATCGGCCGGCGTGGCTCGCGGCGTCGCCCCAGCCGCTGGTGTCATCCGCTGCGGGAACCGCCACGGTGCAGCCCGGTGCTCCCGCCGCACCGGTCATTCCGCTCCCCTCCTACACCGACCCGGGGGTCGCTGCGAGCCGTACCGCGGAAGAGCGGCTTCGCACCGAATCGCGGTTGCTGCAGGATGAAATCACGGCGCTCCGTGAGCAGCTGGCGAGTACCTCGTCGCAGCTCGCCGAGAGCCGCGCCGCCGCCCGTCCCCTGGCGCCGACGCAGACGGCCGGCGGCGTGGCCGATCCTCCCGCCGTGGCACCGGAACTCGCCGGCGCGCTCAATCGCATCGCCGTGCCGCAGGCGACGGTCCGGCCGGACGGCGGTGTGATCCGCATCGACATTCCGGCCGACGCCCTTTTCGAGCCCGGGAGCGCCGGGCTGCGCCCCACCGGCGCGACGATTCTCACCGCCGCCGCGGCGGAAATTGACCGCGTCTGTCCGGGGCACTTCATCGGCATCGAGGGGCACACCGACAACCAGCCGCTGCCGGCGGGCACGTCCGGTTCGGCGCATCAACTCGCCGCCGCGCGTGCCTCGACCGTCTTCGACTTTCTCACCGAGCGCACCGCCCTCGCGCCCGGCCAGTTGTTCACCGTCGCCCACGGCCCCAACCATCCCCTCGTTTCCAACGCCACCGCCGCCGGTCGGACGCGCAATCGACGGTTGGAATTGGTGATCTACCCCGAACGGGCCGCGACGCGCGCGGGTGCGGCTTCCTCCCCCTGACCGCCGCCGCGCCGGGATGGCGGCACGGCGTCGTCGTCCGGTCGACGTGCCGCGCTGCTACACTCGTCGGCATGGTGGTGATCGTCGATTACGGTAGCGGCAATCTGCGGAGCGTCCAGAAAGCGTTCGAGCGGCTGGGCTGCCCGGCACTCGTGACCGACGACCCGAACCGTGTCGCCGACGCCGCGCGGCTGGTGCTTCCGGGGGTCGGTGCGTTCGGGGATGCCATGCGGGCGCTCGACGCCCGGGGGCTCGTCGAGCCGATCCGCGACCACCTGCGGGCCGATCGCCCCTTTCTCGGCATCTGCATGGGGCTGCAGCTGCTCTTCGAAACGGGCTGGGAGGGAGGCCGTCACGCCGGCCTCGGTGCGCTCCCCGGGGAGGTCGAACGGCTCCGGCTGCCCTCGCCGTACAAGGTGCCGCACATGGGGTGGAACACCGTGACGTGGCACCCGGCCGGCCGGGCGGTGATGCCCGACCGCGAGGAGCACTATTACTTCGTCCATGCCTATGTGGCACGACCGGACGACGAGACGGTCGTCGCGGCCACCTGCGACTACGGTGGTCCGTTCTGTGCCGCCGTCGCCCGCGGACGCCTGCTCGCGACGCAATTTCATCCGGAAAAGAGCCAGGCGGCCGGTCTCGCCCTCTTGGCCTCGTTCATCGCCACCAGCGGCGTGACGGGCCGCTCCGTCGCGGGGTGATGCTATGGAACTGTGGCCGGCCATCGACCTGCGCGGGGGACGTGCGGTCAGGCTGCGACAAGGCGATTACGATCGCGAGACCGTCTTCGACGCCGATCCCATCGACGTCGCGCGGCGGTTCGTCGCCGCGGGAGCCCGATGTCTCCACCTCGTCGACCTCGACGGTGCGCGGGACGGCCTTCCCCGTCAGGCGGACCTCGTCGCCGGCATCGCGGCGGCGGCGGGAGTGCCGATCCAGATCGGCGGCG
This sequence comes from Planctomycetaceae bacterium, assembly GCA_046086245.1. Classification (GTDB taxonomy): domain Bacteria; phylum Planctomycetota; class Planctomycetia; order Pirellulales; family UBA1268; genus F1-20-MAGs016. The sequence goes on from JBJSXB010000135.1 coordinate 11,608, forward strand.
GCATTCGCACCCCGGAAGCCGTCCGCCGGTATGCAACGCTCGGGGTCGCGCGATTCGTGGTCGGCAGCATCGCCGTCGAACGTCCCGAACTGCTCGCGGACCTGGCCACACAATGGCCAGGCCGCGTCGTGCTCGGGCTCGACGCCCGCGACGGCCGGGTCGCCGTGCGGGGGTGGCGGGAAACGACCGCGGTCACGGTGGCCGACGTCATCGGCAGGCACGTCGGCCTGCCGCTCGCCGCCGTGGTCTTCACCGACATCGCCACCGACGGCATGCTCGGCGGACCGAACCTCGCGTCGCTCGCCGCCGTCATCGGTGCGACGCCTCTGCCGGTCGTCGCGTCGGGTGGCATCGCCACCGCCGCCGACATCGTGGCGGTCGCCCGGCTGGGGGCGGCCGGCTGCATCGTCGGCCGGGCCCTGTACGACGGTGGCCTCGATCTCACCGCGGCGCTCGGTGCCGCGGGCGACCGCTGACGCCGCCTTCGGGGATCACATGGTGGCGACCCCCTCCATCGGCTCGCCTCCGGCATGAATCGATGGCGCCGGGCCCGCAGAGTCGGGCCCCGCTTTCCCAGGATCGCGAGCGGTCTCGCGCGGGCAGCGGGTATTTCCCCGGTTTCTCAACTCCGACCGGCCGGCCCGCCGACCGTGAAGGTGCGAGGGTCGGGGGTTTCACAACCGTTGCCAGCCACGGCACACACCCGTACAACGACGAACATGGCCGCCGATATCCGTCTCAAGGAGCTGTTGCCGGAGCTCACCCGCAGGATCGTGGAGACGTACCAGGACGTCCCCACGATCCAGTATCTCGGCCACTGCCCCCTTCCGAGTAACGAGACGATCCAGGGGATCTGCGAGGATCTCAAGGAGATCCTGTATCCCGGGTACCGACGGCGCGAGAATCTGCACCTCGGCAACGTCACATACCACGTCGGCGATCTCGTCGATGGCCTGCACGACAAGCTCACCAGTCAGATCGGGCGGGCACTGAGGCACAGCGTGTCGGCACGGCGCGCCGCGGCCGAACGGGGCGGAGAGGTCCCCTCCGTACCGGACGACGTCCAGCACTGCGTCGATGAAGCCGACTTCGAGGCGCTCGGCCAGGCGAAGGCCCTCGAGTTCCTCGAGCGGATTCCCGCCCTGCGACGGGTGCTCGCCACCGACGTGCAGGCGGCCTACGACGGCGACCCGGCGGTCCGCACGCTCGACGAAGTGATCTTCTGCTACCCGGGCCTCGAAGCGGTCACGATCCATCGTCTCGCCCATCTGCTGCATCAACTTCAGGTGCCGCTCATTCCCCGGATGATGACGGAATGGGCCCACGCCCGCACCGGTATCGACATCCATCCCGGCGCGGTGATCGGCGACCATTTTTTCATCGATCACGGAACCGGTGTCGTCATCGGCGAAACCTGTGAGATCGGCAACCATGTCAAGCTCTACCAGGGGGTGACCCTCGGCGCGCTGTCCTTCCAGACCGATGCCGACGGGCATCTGGTGCGCGGCACCAAACGCCACCCCACGATCGAGGATCGCGTGGTGATCTACGCCAACGCGACGGTGCTCGGCGGAGCGACCGTGATCGGGCACGACTCGGTGATCGGCAGCAACGTCTGGTTGACCCGCTCGGTCGGTCCACGGACCACGGTGGTGCTCGAGCGTCCCAAGCTCCGGATGCGCGGCGAAGAGCCCGCCGTGGAGTCGGATTACCAGATCTGAGGCGGGCGGATCGCCCGTGTCAGCGGCGTGCCGACTGCGCCGCCCGCATCAATGCCCGTCCGGCGTTCAGGCGACGATGCTTGTCGGCGATCGCCTCGTCACCCACCGCCCGTTCGGCAGCGACACGCTCGAGATCGGCCCGGGCGGCCTGGGCGTCGATCGTTTCCACGGGAATCGCGCGCTGCGTGATCACGGTGATCACGTCGTGGTTGACCTCGACGAAACCGCCCTCGACGAACAATCGGCGGCCACCGTCGGTGCTCGATCCGCCCGACTCGCCGCTGATCCGCACCGCCCCGGCTCCCAGCCGGCCGATCAAAGGCGAGTGCCCGGGGGCGACTCCCGCTTGGCCGTCGAACAGCGGCAGGGACACCTGCTTGGCGACGGTGTCGAGCACCGTCGACTCCGGTGTCACGACGACGCAGCGCACCATCCCCGGGGGGATCGCCGCGGCAGTGGAATCGGTTTTGGCCATCGGATCCGTCGCCTCCCGTTCAGCCCTTGGCTGCCATCTTCTTCGCCTGCTCTTCGGCCTGCTCGATCGGGCCGACGTACATGAACGCATGCTCCGGCAGATGGTCCCACTTGCCGTCGGCGATCTCCTCGAACGACCGGATGGTGTCGTCCAACTTGGTGATCTCGCCCGGCTTTCCGGTGAACACCTCCGCCACCAGGAACGGCTGCGAGAGGAATCGCTCCATGCGGCGGGCCCGATGGACGACGAGTTTGTCCTCCTCGGAGAGTTCGTCGACGCCGAGGATCGCGATGATGTCCTGGAGTTCCCGGTACCGCTGCAACGTGCGCTGGACGCGTCGAGCCACCCGGTAGTGCCGTTCCCCGACGTACTGCGGGTCGAGAATGCGGCTCGAACTGGCGAGGGGATCGACGGCCGGGTAGATCCCCTTTTCGGAGATCGACCGCTCCAGATAGAGGAATGCGTCGAGATTGCCGAAGGCGGTGGCCGGTGCCGGGTCGGTGGGGTCGTCGGCCGGCACGTAGACCGCCTGCACGCTGGTGATCGCTCCCTTCGACGTGCTCGTGATTCGTTCCTGCAATGCCCCCATCTCGGTGGCGAGCGTCGGCTGATAGCCGACAGCGCTGGGCATACGGCCGAGCAACGCGCTCACCTCGCTGCCCGCCTGTGAAAAGCGGAAGATATTGTCGACGAACAGCAGCGTGTCGGCACCGGTGGTGTCGCGGAAATACTCCGCCATCGTCAGGGCGGAGAGCGCCACCCGCAGCCGCGCGCCGGGCGGTTCGTTCATCTGTCCGAAGACCATGCACGTTTGCTCGATGACGCTGCGGCCGGTGTCACCGATCTTCGCCTCCTGCATCTCCAGCCAGAGGTCGGTGCCCTCGCGCGTGCGCTCGCCGACGCCGGCGAACACCGAATAGCCGCCGTGGGCACTGGCGATGCGGGCGATCAGTTCGGTGAGGATCACCGTCTTGCCGAGGCCGGCACCGCCGAACAGTCCCGCCTTGCCGCCACGGACGAACGGCGTGAGCAGGTCGATCACCTTGATGCCCGTCTCGAACAACTCCGTCTTCGTGGTGAGTTCCTTCACCGGCGGCGGGTCGCGATGGATCGGCCAACGCTCCTGGGTCTCGACCGGTCCGCGGCTGTCGATCGGTTCCCCGAGGAGGTTGAACACGCGTCCGAGCGTCGCCTTGCCGACCGGCACCGAAAGCGGCGCGCCGGTATCGACGACCGCGGCGCCCCGGGTCAGCCCGTCGGTCGATCCCAGTGCAACGCAACGCACCTTGCCCCCGCCGAGATGCTGTTGCACCTCGCCGACGAGATGGACCTCCACCCCCTTGGTGGCCGCGTCGATCCGTACGGCGTTGTAGATCGAAGGGATCGAGTTCTCCGGGAACTCGACGTCGAACGTGGAACCGATGACCTGTGTGATGGTGCCGTTGGGCATGGCCGTGTCGTGCCTCTCCAGGGTCGTTGTGAATCGGGTTGCGTGGTAGGTGTCCGTGGAACGAATCGGCTGATTACTTCTTCAGGGCCTCGACGCCGCCGAGGATCTCCATGATCTCACCGGTGATCTGCGATTGCCGGGCCCGGTTGTATTGACGTGACAGGCTCTTGATCAGCCCGCCGGCGTTCTCGGTGGCGGCCTTCATCGCCACCATGCGGGCCACCTGCTCGCTCACCGCGGCGTCGAGAAAACACTTGAACAGGCGCGAGAGGAAACTGGCCGGGAGGATCTCCTCGAGAATGCTGGCGGCGGAGGGAGCGTAGTCGTATTCGTCGGAAGCCAGTTTGGCCCGCGGGGCGGCTGCCGCGGACCGCGGCGGCGCCAGGGGCAGCAGCATCTCGGTGACCGCCTCCTGCTTGGCGATCGAGTTGAACTTGGTGTAGACGACATCGAGTCGGTCGATGCCACCGGCGGCGTAGGCGTCGAGGTAGGCACGGCCGATCGGTGCCACCGCGGCGAACTCGGGCTTGTCTTCGAACTGGGTGTACCGTTCGGCGATATCGACGCCCCGGAAACGCAATGCCGAGATGCCGCGCTTACCCGACACGGCGACGGTCGTGGGGACGTTCTCCCCGCGCCATTGACCGAGCAGGGCGACCGACTGCCGGACGACGTTGGAGTTGTACCCTCCGCACAGCCCACGGTTGCCGGTCAGGACGAGCACGGCCGTCCGTTTGGTGGGGCGGATTTCGAGGAGCGGATGGGCGACGTCGGCGCCGACGCTGGCGATGTTCTCGAGGATCTTCGCCAGGTTCTTCGTGTAGTCGCGAGCGGCGATCGACCGGTCCATCGCCTTCTTGAAGCGCGCCGTGGCGATCAGTTCCATCGTCCGGGTGATTTTGCGGATGTTCCGCACCGACTTGCGGCGCCGATCGAGTGCCCGGGCTTTAGCCATCGGATGAGCCTTTCAGCGTGAATCGGGGTTCAGCGGGCAGCGACGGGCTGTTTGCTGCCGCCGGCCTTGGCGGCCCGCTGGCGCTTGAATTCGGCGATCGCACCCTCGAGCAACCGCTCGCTCTCGCCGTCGAGTTCCTTCGACTCGTCGATCCGCTTGCGCAACTCCGGCATTTGGTCACGGACGAAGGTGAGAAAACCCTTCTCCCAGTCGGCAACCTCGTCGCGCTTCACGTCGTCGAGGTGGCCACGGGTGCCGGCGTAGATGGAAAGCACCTGATCGACCACGTCCATCGGGGCGAATTGTCCCTGCTTCAGCAATTCGATCATCCGGTAGCCGCGGTCGAGTCGCTGCTGCGTAGCGGCGTCGAGATCGGTGCCGAGTTGGGCGAAGGCCTCCAATTCACGGAACGAGGCGAGGTCCAAGCGCAGTCCGCCGGCCACCTTCTTCATCGCCTTGGTCTGGGCCGCACCACCGACGCGAGACACGGAGATACCCGCGTTCATCGCCGGACGCTGCCCGGCGAAAAACAGGTCGGGTTGGAGGTAGATCTGGCCGTCGGTGATCGAGATCACATTGGTGGGAATGTATGCCGACACCTCCCCCTCGAGCGTCTCGATGATCGGGAGGCTCGTGAGGGAACCACCACCGAGTTCCTTGGAAAGCTTCGCCGAACGCTCCAGCAGACGGCTATGGGCGTAGAACACGTCGCCGGGATAGGCCTCGCGTCCGGGGGGACGGCGCATCAGGAGCGAAAGCTGACGATAGGCGGTCGCCTGCTTGGAAAGGTCGTCGTAGACGATCAGTGCGTGCTGACCGTTGTACATGAAGTGTTCGGCCATCGCCGTCCCCGAATAGGGAGCGATGTATTGCAGTGGCGCCGCAGTGCTCGCGCCGGCGACGATCACCGTCGTGTAGTCCATCGCGCCGTACTTGCGAAGCGTGTCGATGGCCACCGCGACCGATGAATCCTTCTGGCCGACGGCCACGTAGAAGCACTTCACCCCGCTGTGCTTCTGGTTGATGATCGCGTCGATGCCGATCGCGGTCTTGCCCGTCTTCCGATCGCCGATGATCAGCTCGCGTTGACCACGGCCGATCGGCGTCATCGCATCGACCGCCTTGATGCCGGTCTGCATCGGCTCGCGCACCGGCGAGCGCTCGGCCACACCCGGAGCGAGGGTCTCCACCGGACGGCGCAGCTCGCTCACGACCGGCCCCTTGCCGTCGAGGGGGTTGCCGAGCGGATCGAGGACGCGACCGACCACGGCATCACCCACGGGAACGGAGAGCAGACGGCCGGTGCTCTTCACCTCGTCCCCCTCGGTGACCTTCAGGTAATCGCCGAGGATGATGACGCCGACCGAGTTTTCCTCGAGATTGAACGCCAGGCCGATGATGCCGCCGGGGAACTCCACCATTTCGCCCGCCATCACGCCGGCCAGTCCCCATACCCGGGCGATGCCGTCGCCCACCTCGAGCACCCGGCCCACCTCGCGCACGTCGATACCCGACCGATAGCGGGAGATTTCCTCGCGAAGGACGGATGCGATCTCGTCGGTCAGGTTGGCCATGTGTACTCCCCGGTTTGGATGGCGTGGACGTTGCGTTGCTGGAGCCGACCGCCGATGCGGGATAGACCCGTGGCGACCGATTGGTCGTAGATGGTGTCACCGACGCGGACGATGAGCCCGCCGATGATCGCGGGATCGACGACGAACGACGGCACGAGTCGGGTGGCAAGCGCCCGTTCGGTGTCGCCGACGATCCGATCCTGCTCGGCAGGGTCGAGCGGTACCGCCGTGGTGAACACCGCCTGCCGCCGCCCCTCCCGGGCATCGGCGAGCCGTTCGGCGGCGTCGACAACCGCGCCGAGCATGCCGAGCCTTCCGTGCCGCGCGAGCACGTGCAGGGCGTTGACGGACGTCTGGCACAGCCGGCCGGTGGCGAGCCGGTCGATGATCCGGGCCTTCTCCTCCGGGGGAACTTTCGGCGATCCGAACACCGTGGCAGCGTCGGGCACGCGGGGAAGCACGTCGCGGGCGAGGGCCGCCAGTTCGGCGAGCACCTCGCGCCGTTTTCCCGCCGCTTCCGCTGCCTCGACCACCGCCTGGGCATACACCTTGGCCACGCGGTCGGAGGCGATGTCGACGTGTCGGGTATCGCTGGCGTTGCGGCTCATCGTGTCCATCTCGTGGCGGCGCGGAACCCGGCCCCAGGTGCGGCGGCATCACTCCGAAGCGATGCGCTCGAAAACGATCACTCCCGTCGGGTCAGTTCACGCTCGGGCGTCCACCGAGGCTCGCCACCGACTCGCGCACCAACCGAGCCTGATCCTCGGCCCCGAGCCGGTCGCGGAGGAATTTGCCCGCCACCTCCACCGCCAGATGGCCCGCCTTCTCGGCGATTTGCGACAGGGCGTCGTCCTTGGCCAGTTGGATCTCGTGTTTCGCGCGGTTCCGCTCCTCCTCGGCGGCCTTCCTCGCTTCGGCGATGATCGCCTGCTTCGTCGAATCGGCGTCGCGGCGGGCCTCGTCGAGCATCCCGCGGACCTCTTCGGAAGCTTCGGCGAGCCGGCGCTCGTACGAGGCCAGCATCCGCTTCGCCTCGTCGCTCGACCGCTGGGTCTGCGCGATCAGGTCGGCGATCCCCTGCTCGCGCTTCTGCAGCCCCGACATGATCGGCTTCCAGGTGAACTTCGTCAGCAGCGCGAGCAATCCGAGAAACACCACGAACGACCAGATCGCCAGGTCGCCCTGGAAATACGCGGGGCTCTCGAACGTGGAGGTCTTCACTCCGGGTGGGCCGCTGTGTCCGATCTCCACGTGGTGGTCACCATGACCCGCGTCCGAAGCGATCGCGCCCGGTGGCGTCAATGCCGCGGCGGCACCGAACGCGAGGCAGAGGACGATCGGGGTGATGGCCCCTCGGTGGCGAGTCGAATCGCAACGGTGCGTCGGACTGGAACATGTGGGATTCATGCGGTCACCGAACCCTGGGGTAGGCGGACAACGAGACACGACACCGCTTCGTTCGGCGACGCCGCGGCGCGGCGCCCGGGGCCGCGGAGGCGGCGGGACGCCGGGGGCGCTGTCCGCGCCCGCCGCGCCGTCCCGCCGACTGCCGCGAAGCGGCCCCGGGCGATCTCACCCGGAGTGCCGACGTCGTCGCTCACTTGGGGGTGCAGAGGAACAAGGCGTAGAACGTGAACCCCTCGATGAGCGCGGCGGCGATGATCATCGCGGTCTGGATGCTTCCCGCCACCTCGGGCTGCCGGGCCATGCTCTCGTAGGCGGCCGCGGCGAGACGGCTGATCCCGAAGGCCGCGCCGATCACCGCCAAGCCGATGCCGATGTACGGGGTCAGATCGATCAACGTTCGGCCCGAACCGGCCGCTTCCTGGGCGCTGGCGAGGTCGGCACAGAGAAACGTCACGGCCAACGCCGCGATGGCAGCGACGGTGCGGATGGACAACAGCGAACGGATCATCAACAAGCTCCTTGAAACAAAAGGGACCGGGATGGCTCCCGGAGACGGTAGGAAGAAAGGGGACGGTTCTCGGAAAGGAAAACGGTGGCGGCGACTTCCGCGGGGGGACTCGCTGGTGGTGTGGATCAGTGCTGGTGGACCGCCGCCCCGATGAACAGGGCCGACAGGAAGGTGAAGATATAGGCCTGCAAGAAGGCGACGAACAGTTCCAGCACGCTGAACAGGGTGCAACTCACGACGCTGATGCCCGTCACGGTCGCCCACGTGCCCATCGAGTAGCTCGTGGCGGCGCTGATCAGCCCCATGATTCCCAGCAGCACCAGGTGGCCCGCCACCATGTTGGCGAGGAGGCGGACGGCGAGGATCAGGTGCTTGATCGCCAACCCCAGCATCTCGATCAAGAAAATCATCGGCTTGAGGATGATCGCCAGGGGCAGCGGCAAGTCCATCGACGGGATCTGGTTGAGGAAGAAGCCGACGAAGCCGAACTTCTTCATGCCCGCGACCACCACGGTGGTGAGCGTCACCGCGGCGAGCGCGAGCGTGACGGACAACGAGGCGGTCGGCGAACCCGTCCAGGGCACCATCCCCATCAGGTTGCAACCCAGGACGAAGAAAAACAGCGTCAACAGGAGGGGGACGAATCGATCCCCCTCGTGATGCGCCAGGGCGGCGGCTGCCGTCCCATGCCCATTGGCATGATCATCGGCGTGTCCGTGATCACCGCCATGCTCGGAAGCGCCGTGTCCGTGCGACCCGTGCTCGTCGTGCCCATGTTCGTCGTGCCCATGTTCGTCATGGCTGTCGATCGCCGGCCGGGCGATCTGGTCTCTGACGAACAGCACCATCGACTCGAACAGATTCGCGAACCAACCACGCGGCGCGGTGCCGTCGCCGATCGCCCGTGCCAGGTTGCGAAACACCAGCAGCAGCAACCCGGCGATCAACAGCTCGAGGATCATGTACTTCGAGATGCCGAAACCCGACCTCATCGCATACAGGCTCTCCTGCGTGCCGAACGGCTGTGGGATGAGGATCTTGCCATCCATCGCCTCGCGGAACAGCGCGACGTCGGTGATGTCGGGATGCGCCTCGCGGAGAAACGCCGGCACGTCGGTGAGCGATTCCCAGCGATGGCGCCACAGGGCCTTGGGGACCTCGAAGAAGTAGCAATCCTTGAGGTGGTAGATCGGATTGGCGGACATCTGGCTGCCTGGTGTACTCGGGAGCCCGCGGCCGAGCGACGGGCGGGCGGTGCGGGCCCGACGGGATCGCGACGGAGTGAGCCGCGACCGGTCACAGCGGACCGCGCCGGCCCGGCGGGGAGCCGAACCGTGCCGAGAGTGTGCTGTGGAGCGGCGCAGCGGTCAATCGGCCACCCCTGATCCTGCCGCCGCCGGGGGCCCGGCGGCGACTGCACCCCCGCTTTTTCGCAGCGTGACGTGGAGCCCGACGTCGACCGCCAACAGTGTCAGGTAGGCTCCGAGCAGCAGGCCGGAAGGATCGACCTCCGCGCCGTCCCGGCTGCGGCGGGACAGCCAAGCGAGGCAGGCCAGCGGGAGCCCGAGACGGAGCGCGACGCCGGCCAGGCCGAGAGCCGCACCGCCCGCGGCGGTGGCGAACGGCATCCGGGCGACCAGCCAGCCGAGGATCGCTCCCGGCACGGTGGCGCCTAGGGCGATGCCCAGCGCGTGGGCGGCGCCCGGGCGCTCGCCCACGAGCCACCACTGCCCGCCAGCGACCGCCGCGGCGGCGAGCGCCAGCGAGGCGGTGCCGACGGCCGTCGGCACGAACGGCCGCGTGACCGCAGGGTGGCTCGGCACGCGCGACGGCGGGACGCCGGACGATTCGATCGGTGGAGCCATCGATCAGCGTTCCGAACGCGGTGCCTTGCGGGGAAGCGGCACACGGGTGGTGCGGACGAGCGTCACCAAACCCCCGGCCACGCCGATCACGAGCCCCGTGATGCCGAAGACCGAACTGCCCGCTCGCTCGTCGAGCCAGCGGCCGGCCACGGCCGGCAGGAACATCGCGACCGCCACGCCGATGATGCGGTATGCCCACACCAGGGCGTCACCGATCGGCGAACCGGCACGCTTGGATTCGGGCATCGGGGCACTCCACATCGCCGCTCCGCCGGCGCCGCGTCGCACGGTATCGTATCCGTGATGGCCACCCGCCGGCACCGCCGTCGCCGTCCGCGTCGCTCCTCGGGGGGCGTTGCATCGGCGTCGGCACCGAACGCCACTCCCGCGCGGCCGGCGACGGTCCGCGTGCTGCGCTGCGATGGCGACCGCTTCGAGGAGATCACGCTCGCCCGCCCCGACGATCTGGCGACCGTCCGTGAAGGCTGGCCGGTGGTCTGGATCGACGTCGAGGGACTCGACGACTCGACAACGAACGGCCACCTGGGCCGGGTGTTCGCCATCGGCGAGTTGGCCCTCGAGGACGCCACCACCCCCGACGAGCGGCCGAAACTCGAGGTCTTCGGCGATCAACTGCTCGTCGCGGTGCGGATGGCCCGTTTCGAGGGAGAGGCGATCGTCACCGATCCGGTCTGCCTGTTTCTCGGGGATCGGCATGTGATCACTTTCCGCGACCGTCGAACCCACGACGGCTTCGAGGGGGTGCGGCAGCGGATTCGTGCGGGACGCACGCGTCTGGGACGCGAGGGGGCCGACCACCTCTGCGCCCTCCTGCTCGACGCGGTCGTCGACGGTTACTTTCCCGTGCTCGAGCGCTTCGGTGAGCGCCTGGAGACGCTCGAGGACGACGCGATCGACAACCCCACGCGCGACGCCCTCGGCCGGATCCACGACGTCCGCACCGACCTGATGACGTTGCGTCGCAGCCTGTGGCCGACGCGCGACGTGCTCCACGCCTTGGGCCGCGAGCAAACGCCGTTCGTCGGCGACCATGCCCGGCAGCACTTTCGCGACTCCTACGACCACACGATGGAACTGCTCGACCTGATGGAGGGGTACCGGGAGATCTCCAGCGATCTGCGCGACATCTACCTGGCGAGCCTCAACAACCGGATGAACGACGTCATGAAGCTGCTGACGGTGATCGCCACCGTGTTCATGCCGCTGACGTTCATCACCTGGTGGTACGGCATGAACTTCGACACCGCCTCGCCGTGGAATCTGCCGCTGCTGCGGTTCCGCTACGGCTCCCTCGTCGCGGCGGGGGTGATGCTGGCCATCACCGCGGCGATGGTGACGGCGTTCTGGCGACGCGGCTGGTTGCGGCGGTGGCATTGAAGGAGGCCGGCGGGGCCCGCGGGGACGGGCGCCCGAGTCGCGCCGTCAATGCCGGGGCGTTCGCGTCGCCACCATCCGGCTGGTCACGCCGGGCCGTCGAGGAAGTAGGTCCGCATCGTCCCCTTCCCCTTGACGGTCACCGCGCCACGCTCGGTGAAGCGGAACGTGCCGGCGAGCAGATCGCGGGTGGATTGCGACACGTGCACCCGCCCCACCTCGCCGTGCGACTCCATCCGGCTGGCGGTGTTGACGGTGTCGCCCCATAGATCGTAGGTGAACTTGTGGCGGCCGATCACGCCCGCCACCACGGCGCCCGAGTGGATGCCGACCCGCAGCTGGAGGGCGACTCCCCGCCGCGCCGTGAGATCGGCCATCCGCTCCTGCATCCCGAGCGCCATCAACGCCACCCTCCGGGCGTGATCGGTGCGGCGCACGGGGAGCCCGGCGACGGCCATGTAGGCGTCGCCGATCGTCTTGATCTTCTCGATGCCGTGCTCGGAGGCGAGGGTGTCGAAGGCGGTGAACACCTCGTCGAGCATCGCCACCAGTTCCCCGGCGTCGGCAGCTTGCGAATACTCCGTGAATCCGGCGAGATCGGCGAACAACACGGTCACCGAGTCGAAGTGCTCGGCGATCGTGCCACCGCCGTTCTTGAGTCGGTCGGCGACCTCGGCGGGGAGGATGTTGAGCAGCAGCCGTTCCGATTTGTCCTGCTCGCGCTTGAGATCGGCGAGCGAGGTCTCCAGCGCCGCGAAGGCGGCGTCACGTTCGATGAGCCGTTCGTATGCCTCGGAATGGACGCGGATCCGTGCGATCAGTTCGACGCGATCGGGCAGCTTCACCAGGTAGTCGTTGGCGCCGGCCTCGAAGAGTTGCGCCTTGACGACCGCCTCCTCCTTCGCGGAGAGCACGATGATCGGCACGGCGACCGTCTCGGGCATCGTGCGGAACCGCCGGACGAGGTCGAGCCCGTCGACGTTTGGCATCACCAGATCCTGGAGGATCAGGGTGGGGCGGAACGCCGCCGTGACGGCGAAGGCCGCCGCAGGGTCGTGGCAGAACTCGTAGGCCATGTCCGCCTGGTCGGCGAGCATCTTCCGCACCGTCTCGCCGATCAGCCGCTGATCGTCGATCAGCAGGATCCGATGGCGGGCGATGGAAGGGTCCGGCAGGCCGGGGATCGGACCCATGGATGAGCGGCGCGGTGGAAACACGCCCGGCGGGCGCACTGGACACGCGAACCGCCCGGGCTGGGCATTCGCGGAAACTGGGGAACTAGGTTTCGAACCTAGACGAACTGGTTCAGAGCCGCCAGCGACCGTCGTAGACTGACTGATCCTCGTGATCGACTTTCGTTGATTCTCTCGGAGAAAATGGCAAAAGGTGGTTGATTTGGTGCTACCGACTTTGGATAGATTTTGAGCCCAGCGGTAGCACCGAGGTAGCACCTCGACACCCGAGCGATTCAAGGAGGTCGCATGAGCACGGCAGGGACGAGCGAGATCACGAAGCGAACGGCACCGACCCGCCGGCGGCTCACGAAGCGGTCTATCGAGGCGATCCCCACGCCCGACTCCGGGCGCCTCGCCATCTTCGACGAAGACCTGCGCGGCTTCTGCATCGTGCTCACGTCGGCCGGCTCGCGCACCTACTACCTCTATCGCAAGGTCAACGGCCGGCCCCAGCGCATCCGCATCGGCAACTACCCCGAGCTCGCGCCCGAGGCGGCCCGCCGCCTGGTCGAGAAGGCCGTCGGCGAGATCGCCGAGGGGAAGGATCCAATGGCCGAGCGGCGCAAGCGCCGCCAGTGCAGCGCCCAAGACCCGTCCTTCAGTGAGCTGCTCGACCACGCCCTCGAGCACCACTGGAAACCCCGCTGCCGCACCTGGAAGCAGATGGAACAGACCTTCAACACCTACTCCGCGGGCTGGAAGCACCGGCGCCTCTCGACCGTGCGCAAGATCGACCTGATGGAGCGGCACGGGCGCATCGGCCGGGAGAACGGCCACTACGTCGCGAACCGCTGGCGGTCACTGATGCACCGGCTCTACGAGATCGCGGCCTCCGACTTTGACTTCCCGGGCGCGAACCCCGCGCACCGCGTGAAGCCCTTCCCCGAGCAGGAGCGCGAGCGGTTCGTGACGCCCGAGGAACTCCCGCGGCTGTTCGACG